>JAFDGR010000088.1 GCA_019309145.1 Deltaproteobacteria bacterium
GCTGGTGGGAACCGAATTGCTACATTGAAGTATCAGAAAGAAATGTTGAGGCCAAAATCACGGCAATGAAAACATATAAAGGAGAGGCAAGGCGGACCATCATCCGCGTTCCGGAGAAGTGCTGAGAGCATTGGCCAAGGTGAGAGGTTCGGAATCAGGATTTTTACTACGCAGAATCTTTTATGATTCAGAAAATATTTGGATAATTGGGTCTGATTTGAAGAAATAGGGGGCAGCGTCCGATTGAAATGAACTCCATATGATTCGTTTTGTTGCGAGGAGGTCGGGACAAACACCATATCGGATTAATTGTGTTGATGATTTGCTTGGGGATGCCGATACGCATGGTAAGCGATTCCTACTTTTTTGAGGAGGCATACCATGAACTGCGTATCCAATTTCCAAGGAGCCCAGGCCGGCGGGATGGCCGGTCAAAAAAGACTGCCTGCTTCCTGGTTTGGAGGCTATGAAAGAACACGGTCCTTCAGCGCTTATGAAAGTCTTGATGCGGGCCTCACCATAAAAACAGATGAGGTCGCCGGGAACGGGAGGCACAAAAGGTCTCTCCACCATGTCCTGAAGGATGCCAGAACCAGAGTTTGGCATATGTTTGACCACAATATCAATAAATTTGCTGCAAAGGACACTGAGGAAAACCTGTCTTAGCCATTGGCAACCGTTTACCTTTCCCCATCTGACTTTTTTAAACCCAATTTTAAAATGGTCTTGACTTTTTTAAATGTGACTTTAAAATGGTCGTATGGCAATAGCAAGAATAAAGCACTGGGCATTGAATCCTGCCTTCCTGGGTCGGAGGATGTCGTTCATAGCCGGCCCCAGACAGGTTGGGAAAACCACTCTTGTACAAGGCTATTTGCAGGATATCAAGCAAGAGTACCTCTACTACAACTGGGATGCCATCACAACCAAAAGGCAGTATTCTGAAAACCAGCTTTTTTTTCTCGAAAATATCCCGGAGGCTGTTCCGGCTCCGAATCATTCGTCTATACCACGATTTTGGGTAGCCTTGGATGAATTTCACAAACATCCGGGATGGAAAGAAATGCTGAAGGGCTATTACGATGAATTTGGGCATTTTATAAGGTTCGTTATTTGCGGCAGCGCGCGCCTGGATTTTTTTCGCCGATCGGGGGAGTCTCTTCTTGGGAGATATTTTCTTTTCAGGATGTATCCTATGGGTCCCCGAGATATTGTGAGTTCTGGAGATTTCGACCCACATTCGGCCTGGGTCCCCGGGAAAAAGATTCCATTGGATGATCCGGACGAGGCATTCAAGGAGGCTGTAGGCCAACTTATATCCCTCACGGGTTTTCCAGAACCTTTTTTTGCCGGCACAATGGAATTTTACCGAAGATGGCAGGATGCACATATCAGCCTTCTTACCAGTGAGGAGGTAAGAGATCTTTCCAAGATAAGTGATATTGCCCGGATTCAACTCCTGTCATCCCTTCTCCCGGAGCGTGTCGGATCACCTCTAAGCATCAATAGCCTTACCACGAGTTTGAGATGTGCCCATGCTACTGTGAAGAACTGGCTCGAGGCACTGGCCCAGGTTTATCTCATTTTTTTTATCCCTCCCTATACGTCCTCTCTAGCCCGTTCTATTAAGAAAGAACAGAAGATCTATTTTTGGGATTGGGGAATTCACCAAGATGAGGGGAAACGATTCGAAAATTTTCTGGCAGTTCAGCTCATGAAGGCGGTTTCTGCCTGGAATGAGTGTGGCTTGGGGAAATTTTCCTTACAGTATGTACGCACAAAAGATGGGAGGGAGACTGATTTCCTTATCTCAAACGAGGGGAAGCCGATTCTTCTGGTGGAGGCGAAAACATCAGATAAGCATTTAGATAAGAACCTTGTCTATTTCAAGAAAAAGACAGGAGCGACGCTGGCGTTCCAGGTTGTGATGAGAGCTGACGGATTATTCAGGCAGAAGGCCCTCTCTGTTTTTGTGATTGATGTAAATCGGTTCTTGCTCTTTCTTCCGTAGGTTTGGGGTGGCGGGCGATGCGCGACTCGAACGCGCGACCTCTGGTTCCGGAGACCAACGCTCTATCCAACTGAGCTAATCGCCCGCGTGATTTTTTTGTATCAGATTTTGGAGATTGGGTCAAGGAGAGATGCCCAAAAAAGCAATGTGGAAGCTTGACAGGCACGGAGGAAATACTTATTTTAAAACAAAAGAGCAAAAACCTGGGATACCCGTGCTTGGTCCAAAAGCTTGATCACCAAAAAGAGGGGAAAAATGCAGGCTAGAGACACAACGGTATCCGCGGGGAAGGGCTGTGGATCTGGCGATCCATGGCCCTTTTTCTTTCGCTTGATGTCCCTCCGGTATGCTTCTCCTTTCCTGCTGCAGTTGAGAAATTCCATTGCCTAAAAAAGTTGACACTAAAAAGGAATCATGGTATCAAAATTTTGAATTTGGTTTCTCTATTGCCTTTCAATCTTCAATGGGGTGCCGCTATGAAAAATGATGAAGAGCCTTTTGCAGACAAGAAAACCGGGGAAGAAGAAATCATTGATTTTGAATTTGATGAACTGGCAAACGACACCGGCGATACGGAATTGGCAGGCGTCGAGGAAGAAGAGATAATCGAGCTTGTTGATGTCGTGGAAGGCGGTGAGGAGCCAAGTCCACCTGTCTCAGAAACCGCAGAGATTGAGCGTCTCCTGGATGAAGAGGGCCCCTTGGAAGAAGGAGAGATTGAAGATCTTTCTGGGGAGAACATCCAACAGGAGCCAGCAGCTGAGGAAGTGATTGATTCGGGCGTTTCGGAACCTGCTGAAGAGGATGAATTCGAGCTGCTTGAATCCGAAGAGACACGCGCTATTCCCGGAGAAGAAACCCAGCCGAGCCTGGAGAAAGAGACGCAGGACCTTACACTGGATCTTGACTCGGCCCTTGAGACGATAGAACCCCTTGAGGAAGAGGTTTCCTCGCAAGAATGGAGTGAGCCGGAGCCTTCTGAACCGGAGGAGGAAGGGGAGGCCGAGTTGGAGGAACTTACCCCGATAGCCGAAGAAGAGGAAGCTCCTCCGGAGGCGGAGGCAATGGAATCAACCGTGAAATTGCCTGCTGAGGATCTGAGCGCCATTCCCGTGCCGGGCGCGGAACCCCTGGGAATGGAAGGGGGGGCCGAGGTCCCATTCGCTGCTGCAACGGGTATTTCCGAAGAAAGACTGGAGGAAATTGTTACCCAGGCAGTGAAAGAGGCGGTACAGGATTCTTTGGAAACGGTGGTTGAACGGGCTGCCAGAGAAACCATGACCGGGGTGGCGGAAAGACTGATCACCAATGCGATTGAGGCCTTGAAGGAGAGCCTTGCTTCTGAATCCGAGTAGTTGAACGTTCACCATACCCCAAGAGAAAAGTGAAGAGATGCCAGAAATCGGGGGTTGCCCATGTTGCAACCCCCTTTTTTGATAAATGGGAAGGAGCGAAAACGATCTTCTGAGAGAATCAGGGGGCATGAGAATTGATGGAAAAAGAGATGATGAATTCCAGCTACGAGCCGAGGGATGTTGAAAAGAAGTGGTATGATTTCTGGGAGGAACATGGACTGTTTAAGCCGGACGCCCAGTCGGAGAAAAAGCCTTACTGCATCGTGATCCCACCCCCCAATGTGACCGGTACCCTGCACATGGGACATGCCTTGAATAATACGCTTCAGGATATCCTTTGCAGATACAAACGGATGAAGGGATACAATGTGTTGTGGCAGCCCGGAACCGACCACGCGGGCATTGCCACGCAAAATGTTGTTGAAAAGGACCTTGCCGCCAGGGGAACGGATCGGCACGCGGTGGGAAGAGAACAATTTATTGAACTGGTCTGGGAGTGGCGGAAAAAATATGGGGGACTGATCATCAACCAGTTGAAAAGATTGGGATGTTGCTGCGACTGGTCCCGAGAACGATTTACCATGGATGAAGGTCTCTCGAGGGCCGTCAAGGAAGTGTTTGTCCGGCTTTATGAAGAGGGATTGGTATACCGCGGAGACTATATTATCAATTGGTGTCCCCGCTGCCACACCGCCCTGGCGGACCTGGAGGTAGAGCATGAAGATAAAGACAGTTTTCTCTATCATGTCAGATATCCTTTTGAATCAGGAGACGGGTACCTTGTCGTGGCAACCACCAGGCCGGAGACACTGCTCGGCGACACCGCTGTTGCGGTGAATCCTGAAGATGATCGCTATAAGAATATCCACGGGAAATCCGTTCTCCTGCCTCTCCTGAACAAGCCCATTCCCGTGATTCTAGATACGTATGTGGATGTGGAATTTGGGACCGGCGCGTTGAAGATAACTCCAGCACACGACCCCAACGATTTTGACATTGGGGATGCCCATGGGCTCGACCGCGTCAAGGTAATCGATGAGAACGGCGTGATGAATGAACTGGCAGGGAAGTATGAAGGGCTGGACCGGTTCGAATGCCGCGAAAAGATCCTGGAAGACCTCAAGACTGAAGGGCTTCTCGAAAAAATTGAACCATACCGGCATGCGGTGGGACACTGCTACCGGTGCAAGACCATGATTGAACCGCTCCTGTCCAAGCAATGGTTCGTGAAGGTGGGGCCGCTGGCAAAAAAAGCCCTGATGGCCGTGAAGGAAGGAAAGACAAGGATTTATCCGGCTACGTGGGAGAAGGTGTATTTTGAGTGGATGTCCAATATCAGGGACTGGTGTGTTTCCAGGCAGATCTGGTGGGGGCACAGGATTCCCGCCTGGTATTGCCAGGATTGCGGTGAGGTCATTGTCAGAAAGGAGGCGCCGGCAGCGTGCCCCGGGTGCCAAAGCAGGAATCTTGCACAGGAGACGGATGTCCTGGATACCTGGTTCAGTTCCGCGCTTTGGCCCTTTTCCACCCTGGGCTGGCCTGATGAAACAGATGAATTGAAAACGTTTTATCCTACTTCAGTCCTTGTCACCGGTTTTGATATCCTCTTCTTCTGGGTGGCGAGAATGATGATGATGGGGATCCATTTCATGGGTGAAGTGCCATTCCGGGATGTGTATATTCACGCCCTGGTAAGGGATGCTGAAGGGAAAAAGATGAGTAAATCAAAGGGGAATGTCATTGATCCCCTTGAAGTCATGGACCGTTTTGGCACAGACGCATTCCGTTTTACTCTGGCGGCTTTTGCGGCTCAGGGAAGGGACATCAAGCTTTCCGAGGAAAGGATTCTTGGATACCGACATTTTGTGAACAAGATCTGGAATGCGTCCCGCTTGGTGCTCATGAATCTGGGGGGAGGGAGTGTTTCTGAAAAGCATGTGGAACGCTCTACCCTCGCCGACCGGTGGATACTGGCACGTATTGGACAGGTAAGCCGGGAAGTGTCGGAGGCTTTGGAGGATTATCGGTTCAATGAGGCGGCCGGGTCCTGTTACCAGTTCGTCTGGCACGAGTTCTGCGACTGGTACCTTGAGATGGCCAAGCAGGGCATTTACAGTGAAGACGAAAGGGTAAAGGCCAACACGAAGGCGGTACTGGCTGAGGTACTCAAGGCCATCCTCAAATTGCTGCACCCGTTCATGCCGTTTGTTACCGAGGAGGTCTGGCAACTGCTCCCGGGAAACGATACAAGCATCATGGTTTCCGATTTCCCGGAGGTTTCCGCTGATCAGGTAGATGAAAGAGCTCTGGCGGACATGGATCTCCTGAGGGGAGTCATAACCGGGATTCGCAATATCAGAGGCGAAATGCGAATCCCCCCTGCAACGTTGGTCCAGGCGGTTATGGACGTTCCGGATAAAGAAAAGGAGCTGGTATTGAGGGGAAACAGTGCCCACATCTATACCCTCGGAAAGGTGGAAGAGTTTTCGGTTGTATCCCACGCGCCAAAACCAGCGGCTTCGGCAACCGCGGTATTCGGAGATATCCAGATTCATGTGCTGCTGAAAGGTCTTCTTGATTTCGAGGAAGAGAAAAAGCGCATTAAAAAAGAGATAACAAAGCTGGAAAAAGACCTGGGTATCTCCACCCGAAAGCTTGGAAATGCGGATTTCCTGGAAAAAGCTCCACCACATATTGTTGAAGAGGTCCGGGAAAAGGTCAAGCATTTGACAGGAAAGCTCGAGAAACTGCACCAGAATCTGGATTTTTTCAGCGGTGTCGAAGGCTGATGGACCTCGATAAGGAAAATCCCCGATGGGCATCCCGGCTATAGAAATCAAAGACCTGTGGTTTGCGTACGACAGGATCCCTGTCCTCAAGGAGGTAAGTTTCACCCTGGAACAGGGTGATTTCATGGCCATTATAGGTCCGAATGGGGGGGGGAAAACCACCCTGCTCAAGCTCATGCTGGGCTTATTGGAGCCACAGAAGGGAACGATACGGATCCTGGGGAAAAAACCTCGTGATGCCAGAAAGAAACTGGGATATGTTCCCCAGAGTACGGACATCAATCTGACATTTCCCCTTTCAGTTTTTGAACTGGCATTGATGGGGCGACTCTCACGGTCCCGGTTCGGCAGGCGTTACAGCCATGAGGACAAGGAAAAGGTTGCCGCTTTGCTCAAGAAGGTGGGGATGTGGGACTATCGATTCTGGCCGGTGGGAAATCTTTCCGGCGGGCAAAGACAGAGGATTTTCATTGCCCGGGCTCTGGCTGTTGAACCGGCCATTCTTTTCCTGGATGAACCAACGGCGAGTGTTGACCGGGAATTTGAGATCGGCCTTTACGAACTTCTGGAGGAATTGAACAGGAAAGTAACCGTCGTGGTTATTACCCACGATGTGGGTGTGGTTTCACGGCACGTCAAATCAGTCGCCTGTGTCAATCATACCCTCATGTTTCACGAAGACGGGAAGATCACGAAAGACATGATTGACATGGCATACAAATGCCCCGTGGACCTGATTGCCCATGGCCTTCCTCACCGGGTATTGCCCGAACACGAAGGAGAATGATCGCATGTGGGAAGCGCTTCACTTTGAGTTCATGCGAAACGCGCTCATGGCAGGCGTTTTTGTCAGCATCGCCTGCGGGGTTGTGGGCACCCTGGTTGTGGTCAACAGAATTGTGTTCATATCCGGCGGGATCGCTCATGCCGCTTACGGTGGGATCGGCATGGCACTCTACTTCGGCATATCTCCTCTCATCGGGGCGGGTGTCTTTTCTGTTGGGTCCTCGTTGATTATGGGGGCGGTGAGCCTGAAGAGCAGGCACCGCACGGACACGATTATAGGGGTTCTCTGGGCCGTGGGTATGGCCATGGGCGTTGTCTTCGTGGATCTTACGCCAGGATATCACGTGGATCTTATGAGTTACCTCTTCGGGAGTATCCTTGCGGTACCCAAGTCTGACCTGTGGTTTATGTTCCCCCTGGATTTGGTGATTATCCTGGTGGTGCTGTTTTTTTTCAAAGAGTTCCTGGCCATTTCCTATGATGATGAATTCGCCCGCGTGAGGGGTATTCCCGTCAATGGGCTGTATCTCCTGTTATTTTGCATGATTGGTTTTTCCGTGGTCATGATTATCCGAATCGTCGGCCTCATCCTGGTCATAGCGCTTTTGAGCATCCCTCCCTTCATCGCGGAAAAGGTAACCGCATCCCTTGGGAAGATGATGGTCCTTTCTTCACTCTTCGGTATTCTTTTCACGGTGACAGGCCTCTGGATTTCTTACCGCTTCAATCTTACTTCCGGCGCGGCCATTATCCTGGTGGCCGGTGCCGGCTTTTTCCTTACCCTGGTACTTGACCGTTTCAGCCGACCAGATCAGCCCCAAAACGCGGAAGGGTAAACGCAGCCCGGTGTGTTTCAGGGGAATAGTATTGAAGACCCGGGAGCGCGCGGGCTCTTGCTGAAGAGAGATCGTTGAGCGGGTCATATTTGAGGGAACAGAAGAAGAACCCGATGATGCCGCTCGGGTAGGTGGGCACGAGGGTGTTGTAATATCCTACGGTGGGATAGATGTCTCGGGCGAAAGAGGCGACTTCCTTGATTACCTTCCGGTGAAGATAAAGTGACTCACACTGGGTCACGGCTATACCGTCGTCTCTGAGAGCCTTTTTCATGTCTTCATAGAACTTCCGCTGGAAAAGGACCTTGCCGGGGCCTACGGGATCAGTGGAGTCAACGATAATAACGTCATAGGTGTTTGGGTGCTGCGTGACGAACCTGGCGCCATCCGCACAGAAAACCCTTACCCGTTCGTCATCAAAGGAGCAGGCAAGGGATGGGATGTGTTTTCTGCAAGCCCTGATGACTTCTTCGTCTATTTCGCAGAGGTCTATTTTTTCCACTGAAGGGTGTTTCAAGACCTCCCTTGCCGTGCCCCCGTCTCCCCCGCCGATGATAAGAATTTTCTTTGGTTCGGGGTGCACCAGGAGCGGGACGTGGGCGATCATTTCATGGTAGGCGAACTCATCAAACTCCGTCAGCATGGTAATATTGTCGAGAACCAGCATTTTTCCCAATCGTTCGGTTTCAAAGATGGCTAATTCCTGGAACGTGGTCCTGTAGTGGCAAAGAACCTCCCTTACCTTGATACTGAGCCGAAGCCCGTGCGATATCTCGATATCGTCGTGGAACCAGAGATCCAGCAACTGATTTTTCTCCGGATCAAAAGTGGCAAGTCCAACTTTTTCTTTTTTCTCTTGCGTCATCGTATAGATTTGTCTCCCGTGTGCAGCTCGTGCGAAGCACTATACGAAAAGTTTGTATTGCGGTCAATTTGAAATGAATAATGGGCAATGAAAAAAAGAAGGGATTGAGCGATGAGCTCAATCCCTTCACTATTTCACGTCATGAGGCCTATTGGCCGTTCACGACATTTCCATGCTTTTTCTAATATTTCATATACTCTTTCGGCGTATTTGCGGCGATATATTTAACCGCTTCATAAATACATTTACGAATGGCCTTTTCCATGGGAGTCTTGGCAAAAGCACCCAGACCACCCCCCATGCCGCCAGTGCCGGTCAGCACGGCAAGGGAACCGCCCAGGTTCACATCCTTGGCTACACCTTCCACCCGGGTGGCCGCCAGCACCTCGGAGGTGTGGGTATCAACGATCCGGATATCCATGGCCATGCTGGATTTCTTGACCGCGCCTTTGATGGCGCCGAATATGGCACTGGCCTTGCCCAGAATACCGCCGCCGAGACCGCCGCCTCCGCCGGAAGTGCCGGGCTCCCATCCGGTGACAGCGCCCATGATCAAGAGATCAGCCCCCTTGATACCGCCCTTTTTGATACCGCTTTTGTCCGTATAGCCTGACTTGGAAAGGGCCATTTCCTGCTGCAGGGAGGCAAGATTTTGCCTTTCGAGGACTCGATATCTTTTTGTCTGCACCATGGCGGTGGTCAGCATATCCCGAAGGCCTGTTGTGTATCCTGCGTACTGATTGTGAGATATGCTTATAGCCTTTCCCCCGAACCCGGAGATGGTGGTTGTTGATCCGCTTCCTCCTACCTTCCATTCAAAGTTGGCCACGGCAACTTTTGCCTTGGGACCGTTGTAAGGGGGCAATTCCAGTTCTACTCCCCTATCGACACTGGCTTTGGGTTGAACCTGGCTTTCCATGCACCCGGTCGTAGCAAAAAGAAAAACCGATGAAATGAACGCTACCAACATAAACAAGACCCTTTTCCGCATGCTTACCTCCTTAGTGTTAATGTATTAATGTGGGATTTTTTCTTCCCAAGAATAGCACTCCGTAGTTAATTTTCTGTTACCCCTCTCTCCGAATTTTGTCAACCAAAAATGAAAGAGTCCGGTGACTTTCATGAAATTGAGATCACTGCAAATCTCGTGCCGCAAAAGGGATAAATTTCTCCTTGATTCTTTTTTTCCAGTGTCCTTGTCCCCAACGCGAAATGCTCATGAGGAACAATAATCCTATTGACAGAGAGAGGCGTCCTGGGAAATGATGGAAAAGATCGGAGGTATTGGAGATAATCATGAAATGGGACGTTTTCAGGCCAAGAGAAAAGGCGAGAGGTGATCCTGTGGAAGAGGCCATTGAAAAAAAAGAAAAGGCCATTGAAAAATTTGCCCCTCGAGAATATCGCGATGAGCGCGTGCGTTTCTATTACAATTACAAAATCATGCCCCTCTACCGGGGAAAACTGCTCACTTTTCTGGAAACCGTGTCAAAAAAGGAACGATTGAAAGAGGACCCGTCAACACTGGCAAGGGATCTTTTCCTGACACTCAGGAATTTTTACGATCCTCGGCGCAAAGCTTCTCCCGAAGCCATCGCAGGAGATCCGGCTTTCAGGAGGAAATTTAAAGAAGTCTATCGCTATTTTTATAACCGTGAGTGTCCCCTGTTTCACGAGATTGCCGACTGGTTCAGAAAGGCAGATCATTGACCGGTTGAGTGATTTTTGGAGAATCAGACGGATTTCGAAAAGGAGCTTCCAATATGTCGAAACACAAAAAAATTGAAAGGCGAAGGGAGATTGACCGGAGGCGTCGGAGGAGACAGAAACGGAAAAAAATGAAGGCCCGGGAAACCGCTGCCCCGGGAAGAGGCCAGGGGAAAGCCTGAGATTCCATGGCTCTCATGGGAAAGGCCAGGGCCAGTTTTCCGGCAAAGGGGATTCAATGACAACGTCCAGACCTTTTGTCGGGTGGCGGCAGACAATCCGCTTTGAGAGGAGGGCGATCGTGCCCGAAGGCAAGGGCTGCAAAGATCCGTATTTTACGTCGCCGAGGACAGGGTTTCCCAACGCTGCGAGCTGACACCGTATCTGGTGGTGACGGCCGGTGACAAGCGTCACTTCCATAAGACTGAAGGGAACACGGCTCTCAAGGACTTGATAGTGGAGGACGGCAAGCTTCCCGAAAGGATCGTTCGGGCCGGTCACGATGGATTTGTTGCGGATCCTGGCGAGGTGGAGTTCAGACCTCCCTTCAAGAGGGTCCGGGGTGCCGTGCACCACTGCCCAATAAATCTTTTCCATGGTCCGGTCCCGGATCTGAGCGGAAAGGCGACCGGCGGCCTTTGAGGTTCTCGCGAAGAGCGCCACGCCGGCAACGGGCCGATCGAGCCGGTGCACCAGACCGAGAAATACGTTCCCCGGTTTTTTATATCGATTCTTAATCCACTCTTTCGCCCAGTCCAGGAGCGAGAGGTCACCGGTTTTATCCCCCTGGATCAACATTCCCGGCGGCTTGTATACACCCAAAAGGTGGTTGTCTTCATACAGAATCTTGATTTGGTTGTCATATCGTGTCATGTTCAGGCCGGGGTCAAGAAAGACAAGCCAAACAGGATATTCATACTGTTGCTGGGCAATAGGTATCACATCTTGCATGATGGAGCAAGAGCACAGGAGCACTTCCCAGAGGATGGAAAGAGAATCAATAAAACCCAGCCTTTCATCCATGATCAGCATTTTTGAAAAAAGCGGGTTCGATCTGAAGAGGAAGACCTATGAGCTCCTGTGGCGTTTCCACCGGCAGGTCCATGAGAAAAGTGATGAGCTGGATCTCACCCGGATAAAAAGTTTCGAAAACATGGTGGTGAAACACTATGTGGACTGCGCGTACGTGCCGAAATTGATTCGCCTCCCCTCACCTTTGCTTGACATTGGATCCGGCGCGGGTTTTCCCGGGATTCCCATCAAGATCCTGGTGCCCCGGGTACATATTATCCTGGCGGAGGGGAGGAAAAAGCGAGCCATATTTCTTGAAGAAGTGTGCGAGTTGCTGAAACTTGACGGTATGGAGGTTTATCCGCACAAAATTCCCGGGAGATTTGAAAGGCCCATTGAAGGGGTGATTACCAGGGCCCTTGAACCCATTTTGAGGACCCTGGAGAGGGTTTCTTCCCTGTTGCCGGACAATGGAAAGGCGATCTTCATGAAGGGTCCCAACTGCAAGGAGGAGGTGGAGGAGGCGAGGAAAACGTGGAATGGAACATTTGTCCTCCAGAAAGACATCTCCTATTCTCTTCCGGGCACTCCGCATAAGCGACATCTGATTATGTTCACCAAAAAGAAACCTGTGTACGTCCAGGGGGTGGACATCTCTGCAAAATCAGAAAGGACAAAAAGGACGGAACCCCGGCCTGGCTTCAATTTGTGCGGGCAGGTTAAGGAGATCGTGAGCCCCAATAACCCCCTTTTCAAGAAATTTGTAAAATCACTGAAGACCAGGGGCATTCGGAAACAGGGGATTGCGCTTCTCTCCGGGGCAAGACAGGTTCGGGAAGTTCTCGAAGAATTCAGGGAGACATGTGCAGGAATTGTTTACAGCGATCCGGATACCATTCCGGAGGTTGGCGGTTTCGGGCGGATCCCGTGCTATCGCCTCCACCGGGATCTTTTCCGCCAGCTCGATGTTCATGAAACGGGTCAAGCAATGCTGGTTGTGAAGGTGCCTTCTTTTGGGCAATGGAGGGACGAGAAATGGCCGCCCGGATGCACTCTTTTCGTCCCATTCCAGGACCCGAGAAATGTCGGGGCGGTCATTCGTTCTGCCGCGGCTTTCGGGGTGTCAAGGATCGTTCTTTTGAAAGAAGCGGCTCATCCCTATCACCACGCTTCATTGCGGGCCGCTGGAAGTACGGTATGGAGAACCGAAATTTTGGAGGGACCGTCCATCAATGAACTCAACGTGGTCGGCGTTCCCATGGTCACCCTCTCTCCCCGCGGAAAGGATCTCGGTTCCTATCAATTCCCGCAATCGTTCTGTCTTGTACCGGGCCTGGAGGGGCCGGGTTTGCCGAAAGGGCTGAAAAAGGCGGAATGCCTTTCTATTCCGATGGTCCAGGGGGTAGAATCGCTCAATGCGGCCATGGCCACCGGGATCGCCCTCTATGCGTGGAGGACGCAAAAGACACAGTATTCACCCTGAGCCCTATGCCTTACGCCTCATGTTATAACGCGTCATCTCCGGTTTCGCCCGTTCGAATGCGGACGGCCTCTTCCAGCGGCAGGACAAAAATTTTCCCGTCACCGATTTCACCGGTTTGAGCGCGCTCCTGGATCACCCTGATGGCATCGGGGACCAGGGATGTGGGCATGACCACTTCTATCTTTATTTTGGGAACAAAGTCTATTTGATATTCTGCTCCCCGGTAGACCTCCTTGTGCCCCCTTTGGCGGCCAAAACCTTTCACTTCGCTGACCGTCAGACCATGGACACCGAGGTTGGTGAGCCCTTCTTTCACATCATCCAGTTTAAAGGGTTTGATAATTGCTTCAACTTTTTTCATGTGTATGCTCCCATCTCAAGCTTCTGTTTCCCCTTGAGGATCTGTTTCATTCCTTTCAAAATGTGTAGGCCGTTTCATCATGCTGGCTCAGATCCAGTCCTGCAATTTCATCCTGCTCGGATATCCGGAGCCCGATGAGTTTGTCAACGAGTTTAAGGAAAAGATAACTCAAGCTGAAAGCATACACAATTGTGACGAGAACTGCAACACATTGTATCCACACTTGAGAAGGGTTCCCGAAGAACAGACCATTCGCTCCGCCGGGATTCACCGCCTTGCTCGCGAAAAGACCCGTTGCAATCAGGCCGATAGCGCCCCCGACGCCGTGGATCCCAACCACATCCAGACTGTCATCATACCCAAACCTGCTCTTGATCATGATTCCGTAATAGCATCCTGTTCCGGCGAGGATGCCGATGACGGCAGCCGACAGGGGACCGACAAATCCCGCAGCCGGGGTCACGGTGGCAAGGCCGGCTATGGCCCCGCTGGCGGCACCAAGAGAGGTGGTTTTCCCCTGCTGTTTGCATTCCAGGAGGGTCCAGGTCAGAGCGCCGGCCGTTCCCCAATGGTCGTGGCCGAAAGCCATGCTGTACCCCCAAAGGATCCAGTCCAGGCTGACGAGGGCGATACAAATAAAGCTCTGCATGATGTTGCCAAGGACATTCTTGTTC
>JAFDGR010000089.1 GCA_019309145.1 Deltaproteobacteria bacterium
GCTGCCGCGGCCCTGGGAACATACTGCTGCACGGGAGAAGGGGGATATCCCGACGAACTGAAACCTTACGATGACCATATTATCACCCAGGTGGCCACGGGACTCTTCGGGGTGCGGGAAGAGACCATTCAGCGGGTCAAGATTGTAGAATTCAAGTACGCCCAGGGGGCAAAACCAGGACTGGGAGGGCATTTGCTCGGTGATAAGGTCACCCCCAGCGTTGCGCGTATGCGGGAAGCCGTGGTCGGATACCCGTTGTTCTCGCCATTCCCTTTCCACAGTGTCTACTCGGTAGAGGACCACAAGAAACACGTTGATTGGATAAAGGCCATGAACCCCAAGGCCCTGGTGTCGGTCAAGGTCTCCACCCCCACCGACGTGGATATGGTGGCCGTGGGGAGTTACTACGCGGGTGCCCACATCATTCATCTTGACGGGAGTTACGGCGGCACGGGGGCGGCCCCTGACATTGCCAAGAAAAACATTGCCATGCCCATCGAATATGCCCTGCCCAAGGTGCACCGTTTCCTGGAAGAAGAAGGGGTGCGGGACAAGATCACGGTTATTGCCAGCGGGGGCATCAGGACACCCCACGACATTGCCAAGATTATCGCCCTGGGCGCGGACGGTGTCTGCATCGGGACAGCCGACCTCGTGGCCCTGGAGTGCGTCAGGTGTCATAATTGTGAAAGTGGAAGAGGATGCGCGCGTGGCATTGCAACGACCGATCCGGAGCTCATGGAACTGGTGAACGAGGAGTGGGGAACCCAGCGGATCATTAACATGTATCTGGCGTGGATAGAAGAACTCGCCCGGATCCTGAAACGGCTGCACATGAAGAGTATCCGGGAACTCGTGGGCAGGACCGATTGCCTGGTGCATCTGGATTATTTGAAAAGAGAAGATTCCAAAATTCTTATGAAGGAAAACGGCGACGGTAATCATGAAGCAAAACGAAATAATTGACAACATTATTGACTCCAGAAGACATCTGGTGAAGGATTTCTCCCCCCCTTCCCCTCTCGGTCCCGAGGCAGAGGAGGGGGGCTGCGGGGTCACGGGATTTGCCTGCAGCATCCCTGTCCGGGGGAAACACATCTTTGAACCTTCCCGCCAGATGCATAACCGTGGGAACGGGCGCGGGGGCGGTATTGCCGCCATGGGCTTTGATCACGAGGTCTTGGGTATCTCGGAAAAGATGCTGGAACAGGACTATCTTTTCCACATCGCCGTGCTTGATGAGGAGGTGACCACTGATCTGGAGGAACGGTTCATCAGGCCGTATTTCAGGATAGACCACGCAGAAAAACTGGATCACGTGGATGACTATCGCGATATCCCCGGGCTGGAGGTGAAGCCGCCGGAGGTCAGACGGTACTTCGTTCGTGTAAAGCCGGAAGTGCTGCGTGCCTTTGTGGAAGAGCAGAACCTGGAGGGACTCAGTGCGCGGCAGGCGGAGGATGAGTTCGTCTATCAGAACAGCTTCAAAATAAACAGGACTTATTACGATGCTACCCGTGAACAGCGGGCTTTTGTTTTGTCTCACGGGAGGAACTTTTTCATCCTGAAGATCGTCGGATATGCGGAACAGGTGGTTCAGTACTACAAGTTGGACGATTTCAAGGCACATATCTGGATAGCCCACCAGCGGTATCCCACGAAAGGCCGTGTTTGGCATCCCGGCGGGGCCCATCCGTTTATCGGTTTGAACGAGGCCCTGGTCCATAACGGGGATTTCGCGAATTATTACTCGGTGACCGAATACCTGAAGCAGAGCAACATCTATCCCCTGTTTCTGACCGATACCGAGGTTTCGGTCCTGCTTTTTGATCTTTACAGCCGTACCTACCGCTACCCCCTCGAATACGTGATCGAGGCCTTGGCTCCAACCATGGAGCGTGATTTTGATCAGCTTCCCGAAGAAAAACAGCGCGTCTACCGGGCATTGCAGGCGGCCCACATTCATGGCTCTCCTGACGGTCCCTGGTTCTTTATCGTGGCCAGGAATGATACGGAACAGGACCGGCTGCAGCTCATCGGGATAACCGACACCTCCATGCTGCGGCCCCAGGTATTTGCGCTCCATGAGGGCGAGGTACAGGTGGGGCTGGTGTGCTCTGAGAAACAGGCGATCGATGCGACTTTACGAAGCCTGGCCGAAGAAGATTCCAGGGTGGGAACCGTTGCCGACCGGTACTGGAATGCGCGGGGAGGCAGTTATACCGACGGCGGGGCGTTTGTTTTTAATCTTGACCGAAAAAGGGAGGGCAGGAGCGATCGAATGCTCTCCTGTTCTGATAAGTTCGGGCGTGAAATCCGGGTCCCTGAAAACCAGGAGCCCCATGTGCCGGGCCGGATATACGAGGTCGCAGGAGACCGGAAGGGGATACAAACCGAATTGTCTTCGTCCCTGGAGGCCGGGCGTGCTGATCTTTGCTTTGCATACCTGAAAAGCCTCCTGGAAAACCCGGGCTATGGAAATCTGCTCGAAGGTCTCTCGTGGTTGCAAGAGGTCGCAGCCAGAGACGAAAATATGCTTCCCGTGGCACTCGAGATCCTGACCCTGTTCCTGGACCGGCGCTATCCCACCTTTGACAAAAAGCGCCGTTCGATCCTGCAGCTTGTCCACCAGCGGATTGAAGACCTGTTGCGGGGGGTGACGCCTCTTGCAACTGGAGGCAATGGCGGCACCTATCGGTTGATTGATTGGGGAGGGAGAGATTCCCTCAGGGAACCTCTCCCTCCTGAAGAGATCCTTGCCATTGATGCCGCTCTGTTTCCGCCGGAGGGAGATCAATGTGACAGCCGCCTTATGACCACTGCCTATACCCGTGGGTGGAAAAAATTTATTGTTTTCGGTCTGCGAGGACAGCGCTTTCACGGGTGTGGGTTCGGGCCCGAATCCCGCGGGGTGCGCATTGATATGTACGGGAGCTCCGGGGATTATCTGGGATCAGGGATTGACGGTCTTTCTATCCATGTCCATGGAAATGCCCAGGACCAACTCGGCCAGATCATGAAATCAGGCAAGATGGTGATCTACGGTGACACGGGTCAGACGTTC
Organism: Deltaproteobacteria bacterium; assembly: GCA_019309145.1. Taxonomy (GTDB): domain Bacteria; phylum Desulfobacterota; class DSM-4660; order Desulfatiglandales; family Desulfatiglandaceae; genus B46-G9. The sequence goes on from JAFDGR010000089.1 coordinate 3,065, forward strand.
ATGTACGGCGCAAAGGGGGGCGAGGTGTATGTCATGGGCAATGCGGCCGGCCGGCCTCTCATCAACGCAGTGGGAAGACCGCGGGTGGTGATCAATGGAACCTGCCTTGATTACCTGGCCGAGTCTTTCATGGCGGGTGATCCCCACAATGGCGGTGGTTTTGTGGTGCTGAACGGCATCGCGTTCGACGATGATGGAAACGTGCGGCCCCAGGAAACGCCGTATCCCGGGTCCAACCTTTTCTCCCTTGCGTCGGGCGGAGCCATTTACGTGCGGGATCCCTCCGGCCAGGTTGATGAGCAACAGCTCAACGGAGGAGAAATCGTGCCCCTGGATGAAAAGGACTGGAACCTGATCCGACCCTATCTTGAAGAAAATGAGCGGCTCTTCGGGATTTCCATTGAAAAGGACCTCCTGACCGTGGATGGGGAGGTGCGGGAACCGTCGGCGGTGTATCGAAAAGTAAGACCACAGCAAGAGCACGCGGTTGAACGGGACGGCCTGGAGGAGTGGGGAAAGTAGGGTTTACTTTTGTGCCGCAAAGCGGGCAAGGGTCCTCAGGAAGCGGATGTACCCGTGTGCTTGTGCCGGACCGAGTCCATGGCCCTTCGAGGCTATCCAGCGAGCAATGTTTTCGTCGGGGTACCCCAGGTCAAAGGCCGCAAGGATCGGGTCAACCAGCTCGTAAGGCCCCAGGATCTCCTCGTCATAGATTCCACCGAAGCCTGGAGAGGGCCGCTGGCGAATGATTTCGCCGGGGAGGCCCAGATACCGGGCCACCCCGATTACCTGCGTTTTGTAAAGGCCTGCAATGGGAGCTGCGTCTCCCATCCGCGTATCATCGACCCCCTGTTCCACGAAGTATCCTAAGGATGCCTCTGTCCGGTTCGCGCAGATGACTACCAGGAAATCCTTTGCCGCCGTGAATGCCCGCAGCCGCGCGATCCTGATGCGGTGAAGGAGGGTGAGGAGATCCAATTGCTTCATACCCCACCGGGGGGCGGTGCCGGATTTCACCTGGAGTATGAGCCATCTCCTGAACCGCACGGGAAGCCGCCGGAGAACCAGTTTCATCAGGAAGACCGTCACACGCCTGGGCGGGAGGTGGAGCTCCTTCTCCCGCTGCATCGCTTCCCTGGTGATGTCCTGTCGGATGAGTTCTACGCCCAGGTTTTGGTAGGCTTCCGGGTGGTAGTCTTCCCCCCGGATCCTGGCATCGGTCATTTGAAGCCCGATCACGGGCCACCCCGTTCCATTCTTGCTGGCTCTCGCGCAGAGGGCCGCGGTGACCAGGCTGTCGATCCCGCCGCTGGCGCCAAAAGCAATCCCTTTCTTGACATTTTCCCTGACCGCCGTCCGCAGGTTTTTTTGGCAGGACGCAACGAACCTTCCAGGATCAAAACGGACAAGGTTCTCTTCAGCGATTTTCATTGAAACCACCCCTCCTAAAAGCATTGGTTATCACAGGCTGGTTTCCAAAATAATTTTGGCAGGGAACCGGTACCGATTTAGGACAACAACAACTTCATCTATGATATCACCAGCACGTGGCGCTTACAATCAATCCTGCTCCTTTCCTCCCGGGGTGCCGGTGTTTTTCATGACGAATCTGCATTGATTTCTGCGGTGAAACTGTTTCAGGTGTTGAAACAAAACGGCGTTTCCCCTCATTCCGAATGTGATTTATCTGCAGTATAACAACTTGGAATAACAATAAAAAATGGCATCATCAGAAATGGTCTCCTTGGCATGGACATTGCTTAATAATGAAGTAACGAGCAATACAGAAAGGTACGGTGCATGATGAGAAATGTTTGACATGGAGAAGACGGAAAGGAGGTGAATGGCGCTATGAAAGGACTGGAAAACTTTAGCAGTATGGTTGCCTCTATGGCATCTCACGCCGGCGTGACAGCCTTTGCGCAGAGCGAGAAGGTCAGGAGTCTTTTCAGGAAAAGGGCTGAACGTGCGGCCTATGAGTATATCATCGAGGAAAATGAGGATCGAAGGCCGATCACGGTCCAGAAAGAAAAATTGCGAATTATGCTCAACCTGACGGAAACGGCATTCAAGAGGGTGGAAGAGGGGCTTTATTCCAAGAGCGTGATCAGACACGGGATCGATATTTTCGTCAATGAAGTGCTCTTTTCCCCAAAGGGGAAGACAAAGAAGGTTATTGATGACTTTGTCGCCAGGTACGGGAGGAGACCACCGGGATTCCTGGTCATTGGCCCCACAAAGAAGTGTAACCTCCATTGCAAGGGATGTTACGCGTCAGCGAACTCAAAAACCGCGGAGACTATTCCATTTTCTATCCTGGACAGGATCATCACCGAAAAGACGGAACTGTGGGGCTCCCACTATACGACCTGGGTCGGGGGAGAACCTACCGTGTACCGGAGTGAAGGAAAGAATATCCTTGATATTGCGGAAAAGCATCAGGATAACATGTTCCTCATGTATACCAATGGTGTCCTGATTAATAAGGCTATGGCGAAGAGGATGGGGGAACTGGGGAACGTCGTGCCCCAGGTGTCTGTGGAGGGTTTTGAAAAGGAAACAGATGCCAGGAGGGGCAAGGGAGTTTTCAAAAGGATCCTGCGGGCCTTTGAAAACATGCGGGAAGAAGGGGTTCCCTTCGGGATCGCGATTACTCCCATGCGACACAACGCGGAACTCCTTTCCAGTGATGAATTCATAGACTTCTACTTTGAGCAGCAAAAGGCCACGCTGGCCTGGGTGTTCCAGTACATGCCCATCGGCAGGGGATATAGCCTTGACCTGATGATTACCCCTGAGCAGCGGCTGCGGCTCCTGGACAGGGAACGTGAGATCCTCTGGGACAAGAAGCTCTTCGACGTGGATTTCTGGAACAGCGGTCCCATCGGGTCCGGCTGCATTGCTGCGGGAAGATCAGACGGGTATTTTTACATTGATTGGAACGGGAAGGTCATGCCCTGTCCCTATTATCAATTCTCCCCGGTCAACATTTTCGATGTGTACAAGAACGGGGGCACCTTGAATGATGTGTACGCCCAGCCCTTTTTCGAGGCCATCAGGAAATGGCAGGATGAATATGCGTATAGAAGGGAAGGAGACGAAACCGGGAACTGGCTCCGTCCGTGCCCAATCCGGGATCACCACAAGATAGCGCTGGAGAAGATAGAAAAATACGGTGCAGAGCCCGAAGATGAGGCGACCGAGCAGTGGCTTTACGACGAAGAAGTCCACAAGGGACTGATCGAGTTTGATGAGGAAATCGAGAAACTCCTGGATCCGTATTGGGAAAAGATATACCTGAAAGGTGAAAGGGTGGATCCTGATCCCCGGTTGCCGTTCACTTCTTCCAAGGTCCCTGAACTGGAACTGCGATTTAATGAATAGTTCCCCGGCATTGAGCGAAGTGGTGTGATGCGCGATTACAATGACGAATTGATGCGTTGCAGGCAGGGGAGTGGGATGTTTCCGAGGCGGCGTCATGTCGGCCCTGGAACAGGACAGTGGAAGGGCCGACATACACTCTCGTTTTTATGCCAGTGTGCACGAAGCAAGAGACGGGTATGTTGAGACGAACCGGAAAGACAGGGGATGAAACCCATGTTGGATAAACCGGGGAACCAGTGGGGCGTGCTGGACTTCATTAAAATAGGAATGAAAGGAATGCCGGCTGGGTCCTTGGGAGGAATCGATGTCACGTACCGGTGTAACCTGAGGTGCCGGCATTGCTATTTCCTGAAACAGGGTTATCATGAAGAATTGTCCATAGAGCAATGGCTGGAGAAGTTTGAGAAAATGAAACAGCAGGGGTTCCCGTTCATGATCTGCGGCTGGATCGGGGGAGAACCCCTGCTCAGGAAAGAGCTCATTGAAGAGGGGCGAAAATATTTTAAGTCAAACGTGGTCTTTACCAATGGGACCATTGAGTTGCCCTTTTGGCCGGATGTGGCATTTTCCGTTTCCGTTCATGGCACGGCAAAGTATCACGAGCGGATAACAGGCGTTGGACCGGAAACTTACCAGAAAATCAAGCGAAACGTGGACAGGGATGACCTCGACGTCATCATCTCTTTTTGTGTTACCCGGCTGAATTACACGTGCATAGATGCCATGCTTGAAGAATGGAGCCACACGGCCGTTCATGGTGTTGCGTTTGAATTTTACACCCCTATGAAGGGGGAAAACAGCGATCTGTGGTTGAACTGGGAAGAGCGGGACAGGGTTATCGACCACCTGGTATCCCTGAGGAAGGAATATGGTGATTTGATCTGGATTAGCGATCGGCTGTATCGTTTAATGAAGTCCGATATGGCCCCACAAATTACCGCACATTGCCCTTTTTCAGAAGTAGGATTCAGCCTCGATCCAATGGGGAAGCCAAAGCTTCCCTGCCAGCTCGGCCCTCTGGCGGATTGTTCCCGGTGCGGATGTATCCTGCCCTATTTCTCCATGCTCTTGACGCACCGTCGTCTGCTGATCCCTGAATTTGCCGTGTCCGTCACGAAAAGGGGCATGCACGCGGTGTCTGATTACCTGCACAGGCACATGCCTCTGCGTTTGCACGAGGCATGATTCATTGCTCCTTTCCAGACAAGATTCTCTCGATTATTTTTTCTGCCTCACCTTTCTGGTTGTCTTCTACAACAACCCCTTTATCCATCAGCCATTGCTTATGTAACCTGCTGATACCACCGCATATCACCTTTTCCACGCCAAGATTGACCAGGGAGCGGGCCATGTCCATGGCCCCTGAGCCCCCCATATCCCATTTCGCTTGTTGTTTTACGGTCCCGTTGACGATCTCAACCAGTAAGGCCTTTGATGAAGAGCCGAAATGGGGTGCAATCCGATCCTTGAAAAGGGGAATGGCAATCTTCATGGTCTCCCTCCTCCCGGAGAAAAAGCAAATACTGTGCCGGAGACGTGCCCTCTGAGGAGGGATTAATATGCAGTAATATGCAATAGTTAGAATCAATTTGGTGATCGGCTGGAAGGGCTGAAAGTTGGATATGTTTCAAAGATGAAACATTGGCGAAAGATGTTTCATGAAAGGCGATATTTCTTGATTTTCCGCCACAGGGTGCTGCGGCTGATGCCGAGTTCCCGGGCCGTTTGCAGACGCCTCCCGTGGTTCCTCTCAAGGAGTTGCCTGATCTTTTCTGCTTCCTCGCGGGACATCGGGTCCAGGGGGACATGATGATCGCGGAGCTTGCTCCATTCCTTCACTTCCCCGGGCAGGTGCTCAAACTCGATCTGTTTGGCTTTGCAAAGGATAAAGGCATACTCGATAACGTTTTCCAGCTCTCGAATGTTTCCCGGGAAAGGGTACTTCATGAAGCAGGAAAGTACCTCAGGCGCTATCCCCTGGATATCGCGGCCTTTTAACAGGTTGTACTTGTGGATAAAGTGGTTGGCCAGCAGGGGAATATCTTCCTTTCTTTCCTGCAGGGAGGGGAGGCTGATTTTGACCACATTGAGGCGGTAGTAAAGGTCTTCACGGAAGGATCCCTCTTCCATCATTGCTTTCAGGTCCCTGTTGGTTGCGGCAACCACCCTGAAGTCAGTCCTGGTGGGTTTTGTGTCTCCCAGGGGAACGAATTCTCCCTGTTCAAGAACACGGAGGAGATCTGCCTGAAACGCGGTGGAAGTGCTGCTGATTTCGTCCAGGAAGAGCGTGCCCTTGTCTGCCAAAAGAAAACGACCCGGCTTGTTCTTCCCCGCACCCGTGAAGGCTCCCTTTACGTATCCAAACAGCTCTGATTCAAGCAGGGTATCGGGCAGTGCCCCACAATTCATGGCAATGAAAGGACCCTCCCTGCGCGGGCTCAGGTGATGAATAGCCCGTGCAAAAAGCTCCTTGCCGGAACCGGTGGGGCCTTGGATGAGTACCGCGCTTTCACTCTCGGCAATGTCGGGCAGGAAAGCGAAAATTTCCTGCATGCGAGGATGCTTGCCGACGATGTCTTCGGGCATGAAAGACCGGCTCAGCTGTCTCCGGAGTTTATCGATTTCGGTGAGGTCCCTGAATACTTCGATGGCGCCTTCGGGCCTTCCCTTTTCATCCTTGAGAAGAACGGCATTCATACTGACAGGAATCTGGTCACCTGCCTTATTGATGATGAACGCGGGGACGTCATGCCTTGCAGCCCCATCGGCGAGACACTGTTCCATGAGACACTTGCCAGCACAGATATTCGTGCGCAAGACATCGAAACAGAACTGGCCGATTGCCTCCTGCCGTCGAAATCCTGTGGCCGCTTCCGCAGCCCTGTTGAAAGAATTGATTTTCTTGTCCAGGTCTATGGTGATAACGCCCTCATTTATAGACTCCAGTACCGTGCACGTGAAGGAAGAGATATCCTGGGTCAGGCGACAGGGAAAGTCCTTGGAGGGTGGAGGGAAACTCTTCTTTGCCATCAGTTCCTCCTCTTGAGAAGGGCTGGATGTTTCATATTATAACACAGTTTCATGCTTATGAAACAAAAAAAATGCAATGAACGCAATCTGTTAAGGTGCTTTATTCGCCTTGACTTTCTGCTCGGACATCGTTACTGTTATCGGAATCCTCTTCCAGACCGAAGATGATCTCTGTACCCATGAAATAAGGGTTTTCGCGTTTGACAAACGAAGATACTTCCTTTCCCCATGAAAACAGCTCACGCTCTATCTCCCCAATTTCTTCAAATCTCAAGACGCATTCCTGAAATGAAGGGTTACAAATAGGGCCAAGACAGAGGTTTCGGCCCCAGGGCCGGGTTCTGCTTGGTCATTTTTTCTTCAGTTCCCCCGGGAACGTTCCGATTGAGCGTTTAAGAACACTTTCTCAGAGCAGGGAGGTTTTGTTGTTTTGTTTGTCCGTATAATCAAATATCTATTATTTATTGTCCTGGTCTTCGACCTCACTTTTCAGGCACATATCCTAAGGGGTTATGCCGCGTTGGCATCGTTCAGCCCGGCACAGAGTCCGGCTCATTTGAAAGAACGGATCACGTTTTCCGTCAAGTGGTCTTTCGTGCCGCTGATCAATACGTCCATGGAGACTTTTTTCGTCCCGAACCAGGATGGTCCTGCGTTTTACCTCTTGACGCACCAGGCGGCCATGAATAGTTTTTGGAATGATCGGATGGAATCTTTGATTGATTCCAAAACACTGCTTCCCCGGAAAATGGAGACCATCAAAAAGGGGGAAGAAGGGGATCAAACGGAAAGTATTGTCTTTGACCGGCAGGCGGGCACGGCCACATTTCTGAAGCCCGGCAAGGGGGAAGATCCACCAATAGAAGAGTGTATCAGCATCTCTGCAAAGAGCATGGATCCCCTTTCCGCGTTTTATTACATGAGGAAAAGGCTTTCTCCGGAGAATCCCTCCCTGCATGTGGAGGGAATCACCGGGCCCAGGCGGTTCAAAATGCAGGGGAAGCTTGTGGGCAAAGAGACACTGAAAGTACCGGCGGGTACCTTTGTTGCCTACCGCCTGGAATGCAGGCTTGATTCCTGGGTACGCTCGAAGAATGGAGAACAGGTGTCTTCCCGCAAGACCAGGGTGAAGAATAATCCCTTTACCCTGTGGGTGAGCGCGGATGAAAACCGGTTTCCCGTTCAGATCCGGTATCGGCTCCCCTTGGGCAGTCTGTGGGTTCGCGCCGTCACCCTGAAATGCAATGACATGGCAACCTGAAATCGTTGCTTCCCGTTTCCTCGGCCTGCGGTTGACCAGGCGGGAATGTCTTCACGCCCTGTTGGGAGCGTGTGGAATATGCCTGGCATTTCCGGGCAACGGCCTGGGAGCGGGGTCGATGCCTGCGGGCAGATCTATTCTTCAGCAGTTTCTGGGGGAAACATTACAGTATCACATAGGGTTCTGGCTTTTTCCCCACTGCGGTGAGGCAAGAACGGGTCTCTTTGAAACAGAAAATCCGGGGATATTCAGGGCAAGCATGGAAGGACGTACCTCCGGTTTCGTGGACTGGTTCCTTGGACACTATAGGTATTCCTATGTCTCTTTCCTTTCCTTCATCCCTGGACAGGATCGATTTCGGCCATTGCGCTTTGAGCTGACAAAAAAGTATGCAGGCAAGCAGAGCCGGCGGACTGTGGTTTTTGACTATGCCCGCGGTGAACTGCTCTTTTCGGAAACGGATCGGTCGGGGGCAACACCGAAAAAACAGGAACCCATGCAGGAAGGGGTTGTTTACGAGGATTACCTGACCCTTTTCTACAACTTCAGACACGGTTCCTATGGGCCTTTGGAAAGGGGAAAGACCTACCATCTGCCTCTCTGTATTCATGAAAAAATGAAGTCCATTGACCTGATCATCGGTTCACGGGCGGAAGAAGAAAAGGCCAGAGAGAAAGAAAGCTCCCCAGCGAACAAGGCATATCTTGTTCGGTTCAAGGTGCACAAAGAAGACGTTTCATCGAAATCGGTGGTGATCGTCGGCTGGCTGGATAAAGAAGCAGTGCCGGTGAAAGGCACCATAAAGGATGTGATTTTTTTCGGTGACCTGTGGGGGGACCTGGTGAGCAGAAAGGTTATCGGTATTTCCTCATGAAACGGATACTTATTCTTTTCCTCCTTTTCTCGGTCGTGTCCTGCGCTCCCCGGAAGACCAAGACCACGGTTGACCGGATCTATGAACTGGACCCCTGGGGAAGTCTCTATATCAATCCGGCGCTCATAAGCCGGCCCCCCAAACGTATTGCGGTTCTGCCCTTCAAGAGCCTCGTGGGCGAAGGAAAGGTCGAGTGGAGCCAGCAAATCCTGCTGGGGTTGAGAAACAAAGAGAAACCCGCATCCGAGGAACTCGCCCAGGAAATGCGCATGGCGTTTTTTGGGCAATTATCCCAGCTCCCTTTCGAGGAGATGCACCCAAACAAAATTGATGCCTTGCTGAAGGAAAAGGGGATTTTTTCCTGGGACGCCCTCAAGGCCATGAAACCGGCACAATTCCGTTCATTGCTTCCCGTGGAGGCAGTCGTTTTCGGGGAAGTCACCCATTTCGATTACATCTATGGCTTCCTCTATACACAACTCGCAGTAGGGTTGCGCCTCGAAATGATTTCCACCACGACGGGAGAAGTGCTGTGGAGGTTTGACGATACCCGGCGCGATCACACGCTCAGGGTCGCGCTGGACCCCATCTCCCTGGCCGTGGGACTTTTCCAGGCCGGTTTTTCCCTGAGGCCCATCAACATGACCCGCTCCATGGATGAGATATGCCGTGAAGCGGTAGGCCATATTCCGGTTCCTTCTGGCCGGTGAATCACGGCAACCTCCCGAGATCTCTCATGCTGCCATTTCTTTACATTTGTGCCCCGGCATTGTATAGAAGGGTGCATGTGGGCTCCAGAACAATGGCACTCTGTTGCAAAAATGAGAGGGACTGTCATGAGAAAGAAATGGTTTTATCTGGTTCTATTGCTTCTCCTCGTGGGCTTTTCCGGTTGCAAACGCGAGCATGAAGAGAAGCCCGAGATACTGGCACGAATAAATGGCTATAACCTCACCCTTGACGAATTTCAAAAGCAACTTGCCTCCGAGATGGAGATGGACAAGGAGTTCAAGCTGACCCGTGATGCGAGGAAGGCATTCCTCAACGAACTCATCAAGAAAGAAATCCTGATTCAGGAAGCACGGAAATTGAAGCTGGATACCAGGGAAGCGTTCAGGCGGGCCATTGAACGGTATTGGGAATCCACGCTGATCAGGGACCTGCTGACGCTGAAAGCAAAGGATATTGCAGGGAAAACGTATGTCTCTGAGGAGGAAATCGAGGCCCGCTACAAGGCCATGAAGGCGGGAGACAAGACACTCCCTCCCCTGAACGATGTGAGAGAAGAGATCAAGAAGAAACTGAAAGAGGAGAAAAAGACAGCGCTGCTGGAGAAGTGGATCAATAACCTGAAGAAGAAGGCGGACATTAAGATAAACGAAAAGCTGCTCTAGTACCCATCCAGAAATGGCTATTTTGCCCGATATCATCGTTATGCTCAAATTTTAATCCTCGAAATACCCCTATGTATTCCTGTGGTTAAAATTTTCGCATGCCTTGATCTCGAACAAACTATCTCATTTCTGGATGGGTACTACTCTAAATTTGTTGGAAAAGGAGATGGCAAATGTCCAGGCAAGGAGGAACTCGCAGGAGAAAATATTTCATCAAAAAGGACTTCCAGTTCAAGTTTGTCCTGGAATTCTGTGGGGTAGTGCTGGGAGGGGTTATCATATCCACTGCACTGCTTTTCTTCTTTTCCCAGGATACCCTTACTTCTTCATTCAACCATTCCCGCCTCGTGATCAAGAGCACCGGTTCAGCCATCCTTCCCGCGGTCATCTATACCAATCTTATCGTTCTTGGGCTGATCAGTTTGGCCGCCATTTTTGTGACCCTGCTTGTTTCGCACAAAATAGCAGGCCCGTTATTCCGTTTTGAGAAGGATCTCCAGGATATAGCAGCGGGGAACCTGCGCAGGAAGGTATCACTCCGGAAACAGGATCAGATGGTTGAAGTTGCGGAGGGCCTCAATCGCATGGTTGAGGTCCTGCATGGGAGGATCGTTGAGATCCGTGATGGGATTGCCGGGATAAAAGAAACGGCCATAGCGCAAAATGCTCCCGATGCGGTGATTGATCAGTTGTCCCGGGTGGAGAAACAAATCTAGGATAATTTTGTGCTGTGATGCGGCAATGGCGCTTTCCCGTCTGCAACGCAAGCACCGGGGAAAAGGAAGAAGACAACCCACGTCTCCTGTTGACGTGAAAAAAATTGTTGTCGCTTCACTGATACTCCTTTTTTTCTTTTCGGCCGGCAAGGT
>JAFDGR010000350.1:0-1010 GCA_019309145.1 Deltaproteobacteria bacterium
CTATAGCGCTACGATAAATTGACACATCTTTGCTACGATAAATTGACACACCTTTACTAACAACCACAAACGACATAACCGTCCCGCCGATGGTCCCTTGGAAATACCCCAGCTGTGGTCATCAGGGTCGGCCATCAGCAACAAACCAAATTTTCCAGCTATTCCTTATCTGCGATCTTCATTCCCCCCAAAAATTCACAACAATTTAAGCCAAGACATATTGTATTTTCAGCCTGATAAATCTTCAGGAGGAAATACAATGGCCAATACAAAGTCTCTTAAGCGTCCTTGTAGCATCTGCCGTAGGTGGTTTGTACCGGATGTACGCCAGAAAGGCCGGCAAACAACCTGCAGCCCCGAGTGCAGAAAAGAACGTCATCGGCGACAGTGTGAACGCTGGAATAGGAAAAACAAGTCTTATTTCAAGAGCATATATTTAAGCCAGAAAGTTGAACGATTCACTCAATCCTCCCCAGCGAAACCACCTCCTAAGGAGTCTCCTCCTTCAATCATTGAAAAAAAAGCGATTCCGCCACCGGCAAGCCGGCTCAATTTACATCTGCCATACGATGTCATCGAAAATGAAATCGGAAAACGGCGCTTGATCACAGTGGAATACCTTATTGAGCAGGTCATCCAACACCCCCGTCCAAATGCAGCAGCCTTTACATGATGATTAACCAACCGCTAAAGCGGGAAAGATGCGTCATTTTTTATAATCCTCCCTTTGGGTTTTTAAGACGCATTATGAGCTTAATGCCTTGATTTAACTGAACATATTAGCAAAGTAATCCCAAAGAGACTCTAAGAGGCATCATGGATGTAACTACTTGAAAAACTTAAACATACCAGCCAACTAATCGAAAAATGATTTCAAGAGGCATTAGACATGTCAGTGGGTCCTGGGATAGAACCGGAGACAATGACTCCCTCTATGCAGAAAGTGGCTGACTATGGCGGAGCAAATTGAAATCTCGAGTCTGGACCTCAGATACGAGGGGTATCGATTA
>JAFDGR010000350.1:1022-4556 GCA_019309145.1 Deltaproteobacteria bacterium
GACACGGGCGGATGCCGCATTCTGCTCGATGGTTTCAAACGCTACCGGTGCGCCATAAAGCTCCACATCAGCATTGTGCCCTATGGTAGCCTGGGGGATGATGAGGCATACGGGCTTATTGAACTTCTCCGGGCTTCAAACGCCAAGGGCCTGAGCATCCTGGAGCAGGCCCGGTTAATAGATGAGTTAAAAACCGTCCATCAGATGGGCACGGCCGAGATTGCAGGGCTTCTGGAGAAAAGCAAGGCCTGGGTCAGTGTCCGGGCCGGCATTATCAAAGAGATGAGCGAGGGTGTATCCAGGCAGATATTCAGGGGCCGATTTCCGGTCTATTCCTTTATCTACACCCTCCGGCCGTTTATGCGCATAAACGGAGTCAAAAAAGATGACATTGATGAGTTTGTCCGATCGGTTGCCGGGAAAAACTTAAGCACCCGGGATATTGACCTGCTAGCCCATGGCTATTTCAAGGGGCCGGAGGATCTTCGGGAGCAGATCAGAAACGGCCATATCGGGTGGGGGTTGGAACGTTTAAGAAAATCGGCCCAGGCTGAGGGAAAATGCACTGAACTGGAGCGAGAGACATTAACGGTGCTGGAGATCACATTAAAATACATGCAGAAGTTCATCACCAGATGCCGGGTGAGCCGGTTTAAAACAGGGGCTTTTTATGCCCAGGCCAATCTTTTATCCGGAGGCATCATCAGGCAGCTCGGCCCGTTTTCCAAAGCCATACGGGAGTTTTATGATCAAAGCAGACAAGCGTAATGCCGTGTACCTCCTTCACCAGGAGGGCATGGGGCTTCGGCAAATCGCCCGTCAGTTCCATATCAGCGTCAATACGGTGAAAACCATTATGGAGCAGAAAGGCCGGATGCCGGAGACGATCAGAAAGGATAAGATCCAGATTGATCCGGAACTGCTGGCCAGGCTTCACCATGACTGCCAGGGCCGGGTCCAGCGGATGCATGAAAAACTGATCGAAGAGGAGGGGATCGCCATTGCCTATTCCACGTTGAGCCAGGTAGTCCGGCAACAGGGCTTGGGGGAAAAGGCAGAAGGGCGATGTGACAGGGTACCCGATGAACCCGGGCAGGAGATGCAGCATGACACCTCTCCATACCGGGTCCGGTTGGCTGATCAATATGTCCTGGTTCAGGGCAGTCTCTTGTATTTCCGTTATTCCAAAGTCCGATACCTGAAGTTTTACCGTTCTTTTAACCGCTTTGTGATGAAGTGTTTTTTTCATGAAGCCCTTACGTTCTGGGGCTATACGGCCCCGGTGTGTATCATTGACAACACGAACCTGGCCCGGCTTTACGGAACCGGCAAGAATGCCGTTATCGTACCGGAGATGGAACAATTTGCCAGGCAATACGGATTTTGTTTTCTCTGCCATGAAAAGGGCCATGTCAACCGGAAAGCCGGCAACGAACGGGGATTTTATACCGTAGAGACCAATTTTTTCCCTGGCCGCCAGTTTGACAGCCTTGAGGATATGAACCATCAAGCGGTTGACTGGGCCACCGTGCGCATGGCAAACCGGCCCACAGGCAAAACCCGCTTGATCCCGGCTCACACCTTTGAGCAGGAAAAGCCGTATCTGATCCCCATGCCCCCCTATATCGAGCCCCCTTATCAGGAGCATAAAAGGGGCACTGACCAATATGGATATGCCTCGTTTGATGGCAATTTTTACTGGGTGCCCGGCACAACGCGCCATGATGTCAAGCTCCTTCAATACAGTGATCATGTAAAGATCTATCATCGGCGGCAGCTTTTGGGGCAATACAAGCTGCCGGCCGATGGGCTGAAAAATGAACTGATTTATCCCCAAGGCGGCCCCCGGCCCTCACAAAAGCCCAGGCACCGCAAAAAGCCCACGGCCAAAGAGGAACAAACAATGCGGCAGGCCGCCGAAGAGATCAATGCCTATTTGAATTTTGCCCTCCCTTCGGGCGCCCGGCAGAAACATCGATTTATCCGGGGCCTCTATGGATTATACCGCAAGATTGCCCTGCCGGTGTTTATCAAAACCGTCCAGCGGGCATTAACGTACCGGGTTGCCGACATCCGGAGCGTTGAACGGATTGCCGTGCTGCAATTAACAAGCGGGGATAGGGAATCGCTGATGCCGGCAATTGACCAGGAATATCAAAACAGGGCCGCTTATCTGGATGGCTCCATCGCAGATGAAGTCGACCTGAGCGTATATGACCGATTGAGTGATGATGACAACAATGGATGAAGAACTCATCAAAAAGCTCAAATACATCCGCCTTGGGTGGTTGCTGGCCAACTGGGATCACTGCTTGACGATGGCACAAAAGGGCAATTTCTCTCATGCCCGGCTTTTGGAATATGTCATTGAGCAGGAGTATCAAATCAAAAGGGAAAACTCCCGCAAGGCCAAGCTTTCCCGGGCAAAGATCCCTGAGCCATGGGTGATGGAGACCTTTCCCTTTGAGCGTCAGCCAAAACTGAACCGCAAAAAGATCGTAAATCTCTATGATGCCTTTGACTATATGAGCAAGTCCCGGAATATCATTTTCATAGGCCCCACGGGCACAGGGAAAACCGGTCTGGCTACAGCTTTTCTGACCCACGCAATCGACAAGGGATACAATGGAAGGTTTATCGAGCTCGGATATGTGGAGGTGGAGCCGATTCAGGTGGGGTTGTTTTTTACCCTGATGCACAAGCGGCACAGAAAAAAGAGCAGTTTGATTACCTCCAATCTCGGTTTCAGCCAATGGGCGTCGTTTTTAAACAACCAGCACCTGACCGCAGCCCTGGTGGATCGTCTGACGGAAAACAGCCATGTGATCAATATGAGAAACTGCGTCAGTTTAAGAACCAGGCTTGAGGAGGTTCCGGGATGAACACACAGCGTTTTTCTCATGAGGAGCTTTACGCCTTGCGCAATCAAATCCCGGTTGCCATCCTGATTGAAAAGGTCCTGGGGATTCCTACCCGGACGAGCGAAGGTGTTTTCCGATTCCTTTGTCCCTTATGCAATGGATATAACACGGCCGTTAATCCTAAAACCAATCTGGCCAGGTGCTTTGGCTGCCAAAAAAACTTCAATACCATTGACCTGGTGATGGTGGTCAAAAAAACGAACTTTGTGAACACTATCCGCTTTCTGGAAAATTACCGGACAAGCATGCCAACCCATTCAGAGCCTGAACTCGTCAAAGAGGGCAGTCACCATCCCCAGCATCTTGGAGACATCCTCAACTCGATTGTCCCATCACAACCTGACATCAGGGCTTTCGACATAAACCAGAACCTCCACCAGCGTATCCTAACAATAGAACAAAAGCTTGAATATCTCACACACCAAATTGAGGAAATAAACAAACCCTCGAATAAGGCTTGAACTCCATTTCCTTCGTAACCAACTCCCTGCTCTTACCCCAATCTCGTATTAATGCTGCGGGGTATAGCCGCCTGCGGGGTCCCATTTACCTCTTGGGGGCGGGGTAAGCTGCTGCCGGGTTCTGTAAACAAACGTATCAGTTTATCGAAGCA
>JAFDGR010000090.1 GCA_019309145.1 Deltaproteobacteria bacterium
GATCTGACACTCCTGGTCCTCAACAATTTCAACTTCGGCATGACCGGCGGCCAATTCTCGGCAACAACTCCTCCCGACGCGGTGGTCGGTTCCGGGTTTCTCAACCGGCTGGAACGTCCCCTGGATGTGTGCAAGGTGGCCGCCTCCGCCGGGGCAACCTATGTGACCCGATGTTCTGCGTACCGAAAAGACCTTGCCGAGGAAATAGAACGGGCTATCAGGCATAAGGGCTTTTCGGTCATCGATATATGGGGAATCTGTGTCGGGAGATACGCAAAGAAAAACAGGTTGACCCCCAGAGAAATCGATGAATCCCTGGCAGTGCTGCCCCCCAGGGAAGGTGTTGTGGAGGAAAACCAGAGAGAGGAATACGGGACCCATTACCGGCAAGAAGCCGGGAGCCGGGAGGTGATTTCCGTGCCGCAGGGTATTGTACCCGACTGCAGCCCCCCGGAAAAGGCCAGACACGGGATCATTCTCCTTGGCGAGGCCGGGCAGCGCATCATCACCGCGGGAGATATCCTGTGCTTCGCCGGGCTTTCCGCGGGACTCCGGGTAACCCAGAAAAACGAGTATAACATCACCGTCCTGCGGGGTCCCTCCATAAGCGAGGTGATCCTCTCCCCGGAAGAGATCCGTTACACGGGTATTGAAAGTCCCACGGTGGTCATTGCCATAGGCCAGGAAGGGGTGAACCGGAGATCCAGCCTTTTCAATGCCCTGCACAAGGCAACCCTTGTCATCCGGGCCGGTGATATAGATTTACCCCGGACAAAGGCCACCATCCACACGGTGGATTTCAAGTCGCAGGGAATCAAGGCACCGGACCGGGCGCTTGCCTCTCTGGGAATCCTTGCCAAGTTGGGACGGGCAATAACGCCGGATATGCTTCGGGCAGCTCTCTCAGATCGGTTCAAAGGCCCCCTATTGGCCTCAAGCCTCGATTTGGTCAACCGCGTTGCAAGCAATGCCTGACAAGGGATCTTTTGAACAGGCAACCATGTCGTCCCGCATACCCAGCAAGGCTTTGCTCATCATCTATGTCAAACTCTTTCTCACCGCCGTCTTCTGGGGCGGAACCTTCATTGCCGGGAGGGTCGTCGCCCGGGAGGTGGGCCCCTATTCCACCGCCTTTTTTCGTTTCGTCATTGCTTCTCTTTTCCTCCTGTTCCTGACCCGGAGGGAAAACGGGCGGTTTCCCGGCCTCAGGAAGGTGCAGATTCTTCCGATTATCCTCCTGGGCGCCACCGGCGTCTTCGCATACAACGTCTTTTTCTTCAAAGGGCTCAAGCTGATCAACGCGGGCAGGGCATCCCTCATCATTGCCAATAACCCGGTCGCTATTGCAGTGTTTGCGGCGTATTTATTCCGGGAAAAACTCGGGCTTATAAAAATACTGGGTATTATCCTCTCTGTCTGCGGTGCCATTGTGGTGATCTCAAAGGGAAACCCCGCTGACATCCTGCACGGAGCCCTGGGATGGGGCGATTTTTTCATCTTTCTCTGCGTCCTTTGCTGGACTGCTTTCTCCCTTATCGGGAAAGCGGCCATGAACGGCCTTTCCCCTCTGGTTGCCACCACTTACGGTTGCGTGGTGGGAACCGTGGCTCTCTTCATCCCGGCATGTGCCGAGGGGATGATAACCTCCTTCGCTCATTACTCGGGCAGAGCCTGGTTCAGCATATTCTACCTGGGCTTTTTCGGCACTGTCTTGGCGTTCGTGTGGTATTATGAAGGGATCGACACCATTGGCGCGACAAAAGCCAGCCAGTTTATCAATTTTGTCCCCATCAGCGCCGTTCTCCTCGCTTTCCTCATCCTGGGGGAGCCCATCACTTTCTTCCTGGCCCTCGGGACAGCCTTTGTCTGCCTGGGGATCTACCTGACCAACAAGCCCCCTCGGTCCGCAACGCTCACGGTGGAACCAAAGTGATCCTGCCCATAGACCCAACCCGTGCCGGAAAGAAATGCTTCACGCACCTTCAAGACCACCGCTCGATCCGGGCGGAAAACGCAGCGCACAGAATGCGTTTTTCAATACCTTGAATGAATCAGGCTGAAATGCCATAATATGAAAAAAGGAGGGAATCATGGTTGAAAAAGTCATTATCATGGGGGCTGCGGGCAGGGACTTTCACAATTTCAATGTCTACTTTCGGGACAACGAGCGGTACCGGGTTGTTGCCTTTACCGCGGCGCAGATACCAAAGATAGAAGGCCGCCTGTACCCTCCCGAACTTGCCGGAAAGCTTTACCCTGCGGGCGTGCCCATTTACCCGGAAAAAGAGCTGGCCCGACTCATCCGGGACCACCAGGTGGACCTGGTGGCATTTTCCTACAGTGACGTCCCCCACGTGAATGTTATGCACAAGGCATCCATTGCCATGGCGGAAGGAGCTGATTTCATTCTCATCGGGGCGCCCTACACGATGCTCAAGGCCCAAAAACCGGTGGTGGCGGTCTGTGCCGTGCGGACAGGGTGCGGCAAATCACAGACCACACGGAAGGTCTGCCATATCCTCCGCGGACAGGGGAAAAAGGTGGTCGTGGTCAGGCACCCCATGCCATACGGCGACCTGCTGGATCAGGTGGTCCAGCGCTTTTCCACGTACGATGACTTTGAAAAACACAAATGCACCATAGAAGAACGGGAAGAATACGAACCCCTCGTGGACATGGATATTGTGGTTTATGCCGGGGTGGATTACGGCAAGATCCTTTCGGAAGCGGAAAAGGAAGCGGATATCATTGTCTGGGACGGTGGCAACAACGATACCCCCTTCTATCGACCCGATATCCATATCGTCTTGTTTGACCCACACCGCGCCGGACATGAACTGCTTTACTATCCCGGCGAGACCAACATGCTCATGGCGGATATCGCCGTCATCAATAAAGTGGACACGGCATCCCTGGCCCAGGTGGAACAGGTGCGCAAGAATATCGAACAAAACGCCCCAAAGGCCCAAATCGTGCTGGCGAAATCGCCCGCTATTGTGAGTCAGCCCGATCTCGTCAAAGGGAAACGCATCCTGGTAGTGGAGGACGGACCAACCCTGACCCACGGTGGCATGCCCTATGGTGCCGGTCTCATTGCCGCCAGGCAGTATGGTGCTTCCGAAGTGGTTGATCCCCGGTCCGCCGCAGTGGGAACCATCAAGGACACCTACCTCCTCTATCCTCATGTGGGGCCGGTCCTCCCGGCAATGGGATACGGAGAGGAACAAATCGTCGACCTGGAAAAGACCATCAACCGGGTACATTGCGACCTGATCCTCTTTGCCACTCCGATCCATCTCACCCGCATTCTGAACATTACCAAGCCCGCCATGCGGGTCCGGTATGAATATCAGGACAGTGAGCCGCCCTTCCTGGAGGAAGCGCTCCTGGAACAGATGGAGAATCGTGTGCACCATGGATGAGATAGGAAAAAAGAAAACCCTGCTCGTTGCCCTCGGGGGAAACGCCCTGATCAGAAAAGGGCAAAGGGGAACCGTGGATGAGCAGTTCGAAAACCTCAAGGTGCCCATCAGGCAACTGGCCAGGCTCTCCAAAAAATACAACATGATCATCACCCACGGCAACGGCCCCCAGGTGGGGAACCTGCTGCTTCAGCAGGAGTTGAGCCGTGACATCCCGAAACTGCCCCTGGAAATCCTGGTTGCCCAGACCCAGGGCCAGGTGGGCTACATGATTGAATCCAGCCTGGACAGCGAACTCATGGCCCTCGGGATTATCCACCAGAAACCCCTTGTGAGCCTCATCACTTACGTGGTCGTGGACCCTGATGATCCGGCCTTCATGAGCCCGTCAAAACCAATCGGACCTGTCTATTCGAAAGAAGAAGCGGCCCGCCTGCCTTTCCCCACCCGGGAGACCAAAAAGGGATATCGCCGGGTGGTCGCCTCCCCGAGGCCATTGACCATCATTGAAAAACGTGAAATATCCAAGCTCATTCACATGGGATTCATTGTTATCTGCTGCGGCGGCGGGGGCATCCCGGTGATCCGGGAAGGGAGGAGTTTCTGCGGGGTCGATGCGGTCATTGACAAGGATCTGGCCAGCGCGCTCCTCGCTCAGGAAGTGGGCGTGGACCTCTTTATCATGGCTACCGACGTGGAAGGAGCCATGGTACACTTCGGGACCCCCCGGCAAGAATTGCTTCGCCGACTGACCCCTGCACAGGCGGAGCAATACTTGCAGGAAGGGCATTTCCCTCCAGGGTCCATGCAACCCAAAGTGGAAGCCGCGCTTCAGTTCGTCCGGAACACCTCGAGGAGAGCCATTATCACCTCCACCGCATCCATCCAAGCGTGCGTTAAGGGGACCACCGGCACTCAATTCGTCCTCTGAAAGCCCTGATGCCCAAGCCTTGACCCTGAAATCATATTTAAGCTAGACTTTTGCGCTTAAATGCTTCAAGACTTATGACCGCTTTCACAATATCCCCAAGCGCAAAGGAGCACACGATGATCACACCGGGTGATATCGTTCATATTGATCTTTCGAGCAAGATCCAGTCCAGGTCCCCCTCCCCGGAAAAGGATTTGCAAACAACTTTTTATGGCCGAGGATTCAACGTCGCCTATCTCCTGCGTCACCTTCCCCCGCAGGCCGATCCCTTGGGTCCCGAAAACATCCTTGTTATATCCTGCGGCCTTCTGACCGGGACCGCTGCACCTTCCGCTTCCAGAAGCCACATCAGCGCTCTGTCTCCTCAAACAGGTTTCCTCGGAAGTTCAAACGTGGGTGGCAACCTGGGCCTCCATCTCCGGCTTGCCGGCATCCAGTCCCTCATCATCACGGGAAAGGCAGTAAAACCCTCCTACCTGCTGATCCAGGAAAATTCCTTGGAAATCAGAGAGGCGGAGACCTTATGGGGGTTGGATACCTGGAAAACCATGGAAAAGGTACGTCAGGCCTTTGGAGACGAAAAGCTGAGCATATTGTCCATCGGTCCTGCCGGTGAGAAAATGGTCCCCTTTGCCTGCATCATGGCGGACAGGGAACATGCCGCAGGCCGGACCGGGATGGGAGCGGTGCTGGGATCCAAGCATCTGAAGGCAATCGTCGTAAAGCGATCCGCCCCTGTCCCCAGGCCCCATACCGCCCGGGAACGCGCCGCAATCGCACGCTACGTTCAGGAAGTGAAAAACTCCCCCGAATTTGAGACCACATCCCGACATGGTGGCGCCGGGTATGTGAAGTGGGCTGATGACATGAGCATTCTCGCCACGCTTAACTACCGATCGAATCATTTCGCGGGGGCGGAGAAGATCGACGCCAGGAATCTTTCACCATACAAGAAAAAATCCCTGGGCTGTTCCCGGTGTCCGGTCCAGTGCAAGGCGGAACTCCTCTTTCCCAATGGAAAGGGCAAAAGGACATCCGGCATTCGCCCCGAATTCGAGTCAATGGTATCCCTGGGTTCAAAATGCGGCGTGAACGATCCACAGGATATTGTCAGGCTGGATAACCTCTGCTGTCGGCTGGGTCTTGATACCATATCCGCAGGTGGAGCCATCGCCTTTGCAATGGATCTTTTCGATCGGGGCATCCTGACAAGGGAAGATACAGGGGGCCTGGATATCCGGTGGGGAGATACCGCGGTCATGGAAAAGCTCCTCAGAGATATGGCGTCTCGAAAAGGCTTTGGCGCCGTACTGGCCCGCGGTACCCGTGGGGCCGCCCGGATCATCGGCCGAGGGTCTGATCGGTACGCTTTCCAGGTGAAGGGCCTTGAGCTCTCGGGCTATCACCCGTACTATATCATGGGTACGGCTTTGAGCTACGCGGTTTCAACCCGTGGGGGAGATTTCAACGATTTCTTTCCTTCCGTTGAGTATGGCTGGTCGCCGGAGCGGGCAATGGCGGAACTCGGAAACGCGAGTGCCGTTGAACTCTCATCCATCCACGGGAAGGGGGCACTGGTAAAACGGGCGCTGCTGGTGAACATTTCTCTGGATTGCCTGGGCCTCTGCAAGGTTCCCTCCCAGGGTCTGACCCGCGGGAATGACCTTAAGATCGAATCTGACCTGGCTTCCAATATGACGGGGTGGGACCTTACGCCCGAAAAACTCTTCAGGATGGCGGAGAGGATTGCCCACCTGGAAAGATTGTTCAACATCCGGCATGGTTTGACCGGGACTGATGATCGGCTCCCGGAGATCTTCTTTGAAAAGGCAAGTGAGACTGGAGAACCGTCGCAAGGTACGAACTGGCTGAAACCCATGGTCCAGGACTTCTACCGCGTTATGGGCTGGGACCGTAACGGCATCCCAGAACAGAAAACCCTGCAAAATTTCGGTATCCACTACTCGCCCGGGTTTGTCACCATCTCGCGACGAAAATCGATGAGAAATCCGGGCTAGGTTTTCCGATGGACCACCGGCTCTATTGTGCTCAGTGTGTCAATGGGAATATGGCAAAGGATTCGATGCCCCCTGTTTCCTTGTTGCCAGGGCGGCCGTTCCTCCTCGCAGATCTTCCCGCCGCCAGAGAGCATTTCATGTCGTCTGGGGCACCTGGTATGGAAGCGACAGCCCGAAGGGGGATTGAGGGCACTGGGGACATTGCCTCCCAAACGAATTTCTTTTTGTGTCGCTTCAGGATCAGGGATGGGAACGGCTGACAACAAGGCCTCGGTATAGGGGTGGTACGGTGGATCGTAGATGGCCTCGGCCGGCCCGATCTCCACGATCTGCCCAAGATACATGACCGCGATGTCATCGGAAAAATAGCGAACCACGCTGAGGTCATGCGCAATGAAGATCATGGACGAACCGTAAACCTGCTGAATATCCAGGAGCATATTGATGACCGCCGCCTGCACCGACACGTCCAGGGCGGAGACCGGTTCATCGCAAATGATCAAATCCGGCCGACTGGCAAGCGCGCGGGCAATGCCGACGCGCTGTTTCTCCCCGCCACTCAACTGCCGTGGCAAGCGGTCATAGTAGGCCGGGCTCAAACGCACGGCCTCTAAGATCCGCGCGACCTCCGCTTTCACCTGGTTTCTCGGAACGGTCTTGAATCTCCTGATCGGTCGGGCGATCTGTTTCCCCACAGGATAGGAAGGATTGAGCGTAGAATCCGGATTCTGAAAGACCATCTGCATCTCCCGGATCAGGCTGGTATCGCGGCTCGAAACCTCATCGGTTACATCAACACCAAGAAATTCCACTTTCCCATCCGTGACTTTTTCCAACCCGATAAGGCCTTTCACCAGAGTGGACTTGCCGCAGCCGGACTCGCCCACGACACCCAGGGTCCGTCCCTTGGACAGCCGCACGCTCACATCATCAACGGCCTTGACGTACTTCTTCTCGCCCAAACCGAGCATCCTGACGATGGAATTGGATTCCTGGGGGTAATAGACCTTCAGATTATCCAAACTGAGGAGCACTTCTTCCACCGCTGCAGGACCCTCTGCCATGGTCTTACCCATAGAGGTCCTCTCTTCACTTTTCCCGGTGCGCAGGTGGCCTTCAATCTCGCCGGCATAAACACACCGGGAAAAATGTCCCCCGGCAATCTTTTGCATGGACGGGCGTTCCTCGCGGCATTTTTCCGTGGCATAATCACACCGGGGGGCAAAGATACATTCATCGTCGGGCCGCAGTGCAGGGGCGGGCACGCGGCCCCGAATGGGATGCAGCACGGAATCCAGCTTGCTTTCTCCCAGGCGTGGAACACTTGCCAGCAAGCCCATGGTGTAGGGATGACAGGGGTGGTGGAAGATTTCACTGATTTCACCGCGTTCCACCAGTTCCCCCGCGTACATCACACAGAGATAGTCACTGACCCGGGCCACGACGCCGAGGTTGTGGGTGATAAAGATATTGGCCGTCTGAAAATCGTGTTTGAGCTCTTCCAGCAGGTCCAGTACCGCCGCCTCAACGGTAACATCCAGGGCGGTGGTGGGCTCATCCATGATCAGGAGCGCCGGATTGTTCAGCATGGCCATGGCAATGACCACCCGCTGCTGCTGCCCGCCCGAAATCTGGTGGGTGTAGCGATTCATCATCTCTTCGGGGTCAGGCATGTGCACCCGTTTCAGCATCTCCACGGAACGTTCCCACGCCTCGCCTTTTTGCATATCCTGATGAAACGTCAATACCTCCGTCAATTGGTCGCCCAAACGGACGGAGGGGTTGAGTGCTTGCATGGGGTCCTGGAAAACCATGGCAATCCGGTCGCCCCTCAGTTTCTTGAGCTCATGCTCCGAACGTCCCACCAGTTCTTCTCCCTGGAAATGGACGTTCCCCCCGATGATCTTCCCATTCGGCCCGAGAAAATTGACGATTCCATAGGCGATGGTGCTCTTGCCGCACCCCGATTCTCCCACCAGGCCGACCGTTTCTCCCTCTCGCACCAGGAAAGAGACGTCCCTGACGGCCATCACCTCTCCATTTCGTGTTTCATAGGCGATGGAGAGGTGGTCCACGGTGAGGACGGTTTTCGCATTTTCAAATCGGCTCATGGCAACGTTCTCAGATCCTTTGTTTATTGATACCGCATGGATTCTTCCAGCAGACCGTCGGCAAGCAGGTTCAACCCCACCACCAGGGAGGCAATGGCCACACAGGGCCAGAGGGCCGCCCATGGGCTGCCCTGGAGGATAAATTCCCGACCCTTTGCCACCATGCTGCCCCAATCAGGTGACGGTGGCGGCATGCCGAGACCCAGGAATCCCAGGGTCCCCATGGCAAAGATAGCATATCCCACGCGGAGCATGGCATCCACAATAATCGGTCCGCGCGCGTTGGGCAGGATCTCCACGAACATGATGTACCAGGGACTCTCTCCTCGGGTTTCCGCAGCCCGGACATACTCCCTTGTCCGGATGTCAAGCGTCAGGCTCCTTACCAGGCGCGCGATCCCCGGGACTCCCACAATGGTAATGGCAATGACCACGTTGACGGCCGACGCCCCCAGGGCGGCCATAATGAGCAGGAAAAGCAAAATGATAGGAATGGCCATCATGGCGTCCAGGAGACGCATGACAATTTCATCAAGCCAGCCGCCGTAATATCCGCCGAGAAGACCAAGGCTCGCCCCCACCACAAGAGCCACAAAAACGCCCCAGAGGGCCGTGCCGCCGGGAATCCAGGTGTGTTCGGACAAGGGCAGGATCACCAGGACCACCCTGGCGCCGTAGATCAAACGAGCCCACAAGTCCCGGCCCAGTTCATCCGTCCCCAGGATGTGGCTCCTGGACGGTCCCTGGTTCGGGGCCTTCCAGTCCTGTTCCAGTGCCGTGTATTGGGACAAAACCGGGGCAAAAACCGCCACGAACACCCAAAAAAGCACGATCGCCAGTCCCACCATGGCAATCCTGGATGAAAAAAGGACGGAAAATGCATCCAGGATCTTCCGGGGCCTGCCGGTCCGGTCCGCGTCGGTGCCGTCCGTTTCAAGGTCCTCATTGATGCGCATCAACCGTTGTTCCATGCTCTCAACCTTGAACCCTCCGTATTGGTCTGGTGAAAAGTCATCTATTTGCTCCTCATCATCCCATTCTGCATGCAAGATGATACGAAGGCGGCAAGGAGGAGGCAACCGAGGCGTACCAAATCGGTACGTCGAGGAGCCTGCGACGCAGCCAACACCGGGAGCCCTTGAATGCAGGATGGAGTCATCAGGAATACCGGATCCGCGGGTTCAGAAAGGTGTACACAATATCAGCGATGAGCTGGGTCCCCACCGCCACGGTCACCAGGATCATTGCCCCGGCCTCCAGGGCATTGATATCCTTGTACATGGCCGAATCCAAGAGATATTTGCCGAGGCCCGGATAGCCGAACACCACCTCAACGATAACAATACCTCCCATGAGCCAGTTCACATGCAGCATGATCACCGTGATGGGCGCCATCAGCGCATTTCGCACCGCGTGCTTCACCACAATCCGCCAGTAGGGAAGGCCTTTCAGGAAGGCGGTCCGGATGTACGGGGCCCGCATCACTTCCACCATGCTGGCCCGGGTAATGCGAAGTACATATCCCAACTCGATCAGGGTCAGGGTCAGGATCGGTAGAATGAGCATGTCCGGACGTTCCCAGGGAGCCTTTTCACCGAATACCGTGGCTCCCGGTACGATCCCCCACCAGACGCCAAAGATCAGGATCAGAAAAATACCCGTTGCAAATTCCGGAATGACGGAGAACATCATCCCGCCGATGGACAAGACACGATCCCGGAGGCTCCCTTCCTTGAGCCCCGCGATGAGGCCCAGGACCAGGGCCACGGGCATGACAATGACAAAGGCGCTCCCGGCAAGCACAAGGGAGTTGCGAAGCCGGAGAAACAGGCTGTTGGCGACGGGCCTCCCGGTCCGGAGCGATACCCCAGGATCCCCCCTGATGAATCCTTTCTTGAGGGGAATGTATTCCACGGGCCCTCCTGATGTCTCTTTCCATCCGGAGCCCATAATAAACGTCCACACCTTCCGATCGGCACCTTTTTCCCATTTCACCGCGTGGTTCGCATTGTCCAGCCCCCAGAAGGTGGAAACGCCCTTTTTATTGGTTTTCCAGCGGACATTATCCTTCCTTTCAACACAGGAACCGTCCGGTTTCCGGAGTACGGCAATCAGATCATCACCATCCAGCTTCCATCGCACGAGGCTTCCGTCCGGCTGCACGGCCCACCATTCCTCGAAGCCTTTCTTGGTCAGGATCCGCCTGAGGGGCATGCCCACCTTGCGGGATGCCTTCCAGTCAGACCCTGCGAGCCAGTAAAGGTAGCGCTGCCAGGCCGGCTTATCCAGTCCCAGCTGCGCCAGAAAAGAGGCCTCCTGCTCAGGGGTGACAAATGCGCCCAGGATATTCCTGGCCACGTTTCCGGGGGAAGATTCCGTAATCAGGAAAACAGCCATGGAAACAAGGATCATGGTCAGCAGAAGCAGGAGAATCCTTCTGACAATGAATGTAATCATGGAGGCTCCCATGCAGGTGCACTCCTGCGGACCGGGAAACTACCGGACCGCAGGGTATCTTCAAAAGTTGGTGATTAGACGTTCAGCCAGGCTTCATTGAACAGGAATATGAGGTTGGGATGAGCCCTGACGTTCATGAGCTTCTTATTGGGACACATCCAGGTGTTCATCCAGTAGGCAATACCGACAGAGCCCCGGGTCATCTGGATTTCCTCCAGCTTGCAGAAGATTTTGCGGCGTTCTTCCACGTCCAGGATGCCGCTCGCCCTTGCAAGGAGCTCACTGAACTCCTTGTCCACCCACCGGCTCTCGTTCCAGGGCACGGGTTTTCCTTTGTCGTCCGCAATATAGGCGAGATTTGGTACCATGGTCCCCAATGGCCGGTGGGTCCAGGGGGTAATGCCCAGGTCCACTTCCGTCCACTTTTCCCAGTACTGGCTGGTGGGCATAGTCTGGATGTTTATCCGCAGGCCGGCAGGGGCCGCATCCTGCTTGAGGACCTCGGCGTACCGAACCACATCGCTCCATTCCGATCCCACCGCGAGGTTCACGTCAATGCCATGAGGATAACCTGCTTCAGCGAGGAGTTTCCTGGCCCGGTCCGGCTGATAGGCCGGGATGGGTTTTTTGCAGTATTCCGGGTGCTTGGGATACACATGGAAATCCTGGCCTTCCAAGCCCTCTCCCTGGTAGGCCAGTGCGAGAATCTTTTCCCGATTCTGGCAGAGTTTCAGGGCCATGCGGACCCGGTTATCGGTCCATGGCTTCATGTCGACTCGCATCCGAAGCACGCGCACGGTCGCGGTGGCTATCGGCAGGACATTAATGTGTTTGTCATTTTTCACCGCCTTCATGATCTGGGGTCCCGGATTATCAGAGGCATCAATCAAGTCGATCTCTCCCGATTTCAGGGCCGCGATTTGCGGAGCCAACTCGCTCCCCATATCGATAAACCTGATCTCATCAATATAGGGCAGCGGCTTCCCGTCAAACCCTTTCTGCCAGTAGTCTTTCCGGGCCTTCACCACACAGATTTCCCCTTCTTTGTACGTTTCCAGGGTAAAGGGACCGGTGCCGTGAGGTGCCTTTTTCATGTCGCCCTCAAAGGTCCGGTGATTCAATACCTGGGCCGTGTACTGGAAGAAATGCTCCGGGATGGCGATCTCCGCCCGTTTGAGGTGCAGCTTGAACTGATAATCATTGACTTTCTCAATCCCGGTGGGATCGAGATACGAGCCCACCAGGCCGAGCATGGAAGACTTTACGTTCTTATCCAGCCACTGGGTAATGGTGAAAATACAGTCATCTGCGGTAAATTGATCTCCGTTGTTGAATTTTATTCCTTTCCTGACGTTGAAGGTCCAGGTCTTCAGATCAGTGCTGGCAGACCAGCTCTCGCACAGATACGGATGGGTGATGTTATCGGCGTCCGTCAAGGTCATGTATTCGAAGACCATGCGCATGGAGTTGGAGGGCATGAGCCAGGAAAAGCGAGCCGGGTGATCGATCTTCTGGATCTGCTGGGAGATTTTGAGCACTCCTCCTCGCCTTATCTTTGCGGCCATGACCTTTCTGGGCCACGTGAACCCGATCAGCTGGCTGGCGGCGGCGGCGGACATCCCCAGGAGAGTCGCGTGCCGCAAGAATTCGCGGCGCGTGAGCAATCCTTTTTCCATGTCCTTTTTCAATGCAGGAATTGCAGGGTGAATTGGTTGCTTTTCGTCCATTTCAATCTCCTTTCTCTTTTCCGATGATCTCCGCACAGAATGACCTGCTGCCATTTCCCATTTGCACGGAACCGGTTTAAGGGTCGAAGGATGGTGTCCGAAGGGACAGCCACCGGGACAGAATTAATGTAAAATCTGGCTCAGGAAGAGTTTGGTCCGGTCATGCTGTGGATTATCGAAGAATTCATCCGGGGTGTTCGCCTCGACGATTCGGCCAAAGTCCATAAAAAGCACCCGGTGGGCCACACTCTTTGCAAACCCCATTTCATGGGTCACCACCAGCATGGTCATCCCTTCCTGGGCAAGCTCAATCATCACGTCCAGCACTTCCTTGATCATTTCCGGATCAAGGGCGGATGTTGGTTCGTCGAAAAGCATCAGTTTCGGTTTCATACAGAGGCTCCTGGCGATGGCGACACGCTGCTGCTGCCCCCCTGAAAGCTGGCCCGGATACTTCCGCGCCTGCTCAGCGATATGGACCTTCTCCAGGTAAAACATGGCGGTCTCTTCCGCTTCCGCCTTCGGAACCTTCCGTACCCATATGGGGCCGAGCGTGAGGTTATCAACAATAGTCAGATGCGGAAAAAGGTTGAAGTGCTGGAATACCATGCCTACTTCGGCACGGATCTTTTCAATATTCTTTATGTTATTGGTCAATTCGGTACCATCTACGATAATCCGGCCTTTCTGGTGTTCCTCTAGACGATTGATACAGCGGATCAGGGTGGACTTTCCGGAACCGGACGGACCGCAAATGACAATGCGTTCACCTTTTTCCACGCGCAAATTGATCCCCTGGAGCACATGAAAGTCCCCGAACCATTTGTGCATGTCAATAATTTCCACCATTGCATTGTCAAAATTTCCGTTCTGCATCTTTTTTGTCTCTTCTTCTTTCATGAATTCCTCATACTGTCTGCCAGGATGTGGCTCGCAACGAACCTGATACAGCCAAAATACATCATCAATGTTCTTCACCTGCGGACAGCTCTTTTTCCAGCTTCCGGCTGTAGCTTGACATGGAAAAACAGCCACCGAAATAGAGAAGGGCAATAAAAAGATATGCCTCCGCACTGAAACCCATCCACTCCGGATTCGCCAAAACAGACTGGGTTGTCTTCAGCAGATCCCACAGGGCGATGATCACCACAAGGGAGGTATCCTTAAACGCGGAAATAAGAATGCTCACTGTTG
>JAFDGR010000351.1:0-2628 GCA_019309145.1 Deltaproteobacteria bacterium
ACAAAGATCGTGATCTGAGTTTTGGGTCTGGATACACAGCGGTGAAAGCAGCGAGACTTCTCAACACCACTGAGAAAGAAAAAGAAATCACTGTTGAGTACAAGACCCTGGAACAGTACATCGAAAAAGACAAGAAGGCGTACACCAGGAGACTCAAGAAACTTGTCGACATGATCGGTTACAAGATGACGGGTGAATTCAAATCGAAGATTGTAGACGGACACGTTTTCCCGACTACGTTTGTCACGACGATAATTCCAAATTGAACAAGGACGTCTAATGCCATTTATACGTAAAAAGAAATCCAAGACACCAGTTGATACGAGAACTCGTGCTATGACTGCAGCGGTAACAGATGTCGTTGGAGACGAGGATCTCTCTAGTCCGGTCAACTCGGTCATCGAGTCTTTGAGTAGTCTCAACGAATCACAACTGGATATCCTGAAAACGACTCTCAATGTCAGCGACTATGGATCTCTCGCTGAAAGTCTCGCGGACATTCGCAGTCTCATGAAGAACAAGTTCGCGTCCACGTCAATGGTTGCCGCGTACACCAGAGTATCTCGTCTCCGAAAAAACATCATCAAGGAGATCGACAGGATCTCTGATTTCTACCTCGTCGATGTCATCATCGATCAGATGGTGGAAGACGCGCTTACTCCGGAAGTCTCAAGCGGGGAAGTCCTGTCGGTATCTTCAGAAAACAAACATATAAACAAAGAGCTGAAGATCCTCGACGAGCGGATTGGATTCGATACGCTTATTCTCGATATCCTACCGGACGTGCTCCGCTACGGCGAATACATCCTCAAGCCGAAGGTCTCGAATAAAGGTGGTCTCGAAGAACTTATCGACTGTGTTGAACAGGGTACCGTACTCGCGGTTTCGAAAGGTAGGAAGATCGACGGGTACATCGAACTTGCGGCTGGTCGACACGGGTACACACTCAAGTTGAAAGATAGTTCAGACTACGCGATATTCACACTCCCGGGTAAGAAGATCAGAATCGATATCCAGAAGCATTATGGTGTCAAAGACCCTGAGACATGCTTCGCTAATATCCCGAGATTCGTTCGTGTGGGTAAAGGTGTCATATATCAAGTGATCAATAAGTTCAAAGAGCTGGAATTGATGGAACAGCTTGTCCCAGCGACGAAGCTTCAGAAGATGACTAGCGGAACGATCCTCAGTATCCAGGTTCCTCCTGGGTATGATCTCGACAAAGCCACACGAGTCTGTCGTCGGCTCGAAGGCATCATCAACGAGAAGATCGCTATCGATGTCAGCCAAGGTCAGATGACACTCGAAAACGTTCTGGGTACCGCTGGCAAGTTCAAGTGTATTCCTATCTTTGGTGATAAGGGTACCGTGAACAAGATGGATTACAAATCCGACGAACCCGACGATTTACTCGCGTCTATAGAAGATCTCAGAAAGGTGTGTTGCTCTTCTATCGGTGTACTCTATGAGGTCATCTTCCTTTCGGAAGGCATGGATAAAGGCGAGATCCTCAGACGCTATGCCAGGTATCTTCGTCGTCTAAAAAATATCCAAAGAGCTATTCGGGATGGTGTCAGACGTGTTTGTCAGATTCATTTGGCGAATAAAGGCATAGGCGCGAAAGATGATGATATTGTCGTTGACTTCAGGAACAAGCTCATCGAGATAGACAATATCGACAAACTCGAGTTTTTAGACACGTCCGTGAATATGTTGAGTAATATCAATGACTTCCTGAACAACCTCACCGAAGACGAAGAATCTCCCCTTGCCGAGAAAGTCGACATGGAAGCATTCGCCAAATTCCTCGGTCAACAGCTCAACATGATCGGCTTGACTGGAGTGATCAAGGTAGAAGACGAAACAAACGAAATGGAGTCGTGAAAGGAATCATCATGAGTATCATGAAAGACTTACTCGATGCCATCGGAGAAGCAAAGAAAGTGAAAACACCGGTTCTGTCCATACAAGACAAACACGATCTCATGGACCTACTCGGCCGTCTTCCGAGTCAGACCAGAGAAAGATGGAATTCGTCTTTGAAATTCTCTCTCGAATATAAAGACGACAAGATCAAGGCATGGCAGGAGTTAGTGAGAATCGAGAGTCTCACCGGGAAGAATGTCAAAGCGGCATGGCTTTTCGTGGATAGACATTATCCAGAAAAATCACAGTAAGGGAGACTGTCATGGGTATCGCGAAAGATCTTTTGAATTCAATTCAAGAATCCAACGACATGGTCAAAGCAGAAGACATCGAAGGTATCAACGACAAGAACATCAGAGACCTTCAAAACTTCTGGGGTAAGAAACAATACTACCGTGTCTTGAAGAGTGGACCGACACTCATGCTGGAGATCGTAGGTAAGAAAGCATTCAGAGTAGATGCGACTGCTTTGAAAAATCTTCAGTCCATGGATATCATTTCGGTCGGGACGATCCAAAGCAGGGATCTCATCTTTCGACTTGAGAACAAGTAAGATTACACACGACGACGACGAAGAGGAACGTGATGTGAATCTAGGAAGATGTGTGGTGGGGCTTTGAAGAATTTGCGTCGTCTGTCGTTGGTGCAGACGGTATGTAATAGAATGATGAAGTAGAAGTCAAGGCTTTTTGATCAATAAAT
>JAFDGR010000351.1:2642-5018 GCA_019309145.1 Deltaproteobacteria bacterium
TAGTCAACGAATCCAAACTCTACGAGATGGACGAAAGTTTCCTCTCTGTCGTTCTCGCGGCGATCGAACACGCGAAAGGCAAAGGCATCGACATCGAAAATAAGGACTCCATCGTCGAGTACGTCTCCAAAAACTACGATCAGGATCCCGAGCTGGTCAAGTGGTTCGTGGATGAGTGGGACGCAAACAAGAACGCTGTCATGACGAAGCTCGGAAAATGACACCGATACCATTGCACCACAGATGTCTAAGGCGCTCAATCAACTGATGAAGTGGCTTGGGAAACATTGAGGAGAGAACCGTGAAGATCTTCGACGACGTACTACTCACAAGCGCGTTCGCTGGCAACGAGGGAGAGTTCAACACACTCAACACCCAGAAAATGGCACTCTACGTTGAATACACGAAGGGTGACGAAACGGGTCTTGAGATCAAGCTCAAGAAGATGATCGTCGACGATGACACCAACGAATATGATCCGTCTGTGAGAGACGAGACGACTGGTATCGTGACTCTTCTACCGAACTATAAGTTTACCGTGAGCGGTCTCTATAGGGTCGAGATCTCAGGTTTCCCGAAGGAAAACTTGGCCAAGATCGCTGCACAGTATTACGGCGCAGCCGTTGGACCAGGAAAACTGACATTGTACGTGATCAACGACGGAAACCAATCAAGTATATCGTAAAAGGTATGCCCAAAATATCATCTTGGTTTGAAAGGATATCTCTCATGGGTAAAGCGGATAGACTCCTCAGTATGTGCGAAGCTGTAGAGAAAAAGCGTGAACTCGTACAATACATTCAACAGGGGAGTATGAGCAAACCTGCTCCCGAGGACATCGAGATCATCAAGAGATTGAAACCCGGTGTCTACGTTCCATCTCGTAATCAAGCGGGAGTCTATTTCCAGGAAATGGATCTGAAGAGCGATGAGCTTCTCCGGTTTCCCATGAAAGAACATGTCGAAATCCTCACACAGATCGAAAAGTTCTGGAAGAAGGGAAAGAAGTATCACGACATCGGGTATCTGCATAACCGTGGAATGCTCCTCGAAGGACCTCATCGATCCGGTAAATCGTCGGCGATCAAGATTCTCGTCGAGGACACACTCGCCAAGGACGACGTCGTTTTCTATACCCAGTCTCTCGGGATCACAATCAACGCGATTCGCATGTTCAAGGAAGTCGAACCGGATCGTAAGCTTCTTTGCATCATGGAAGATCTCGACAAGCTGGTGCAATATGGAGAACACGAGATCCTTCAGCTTCTCGATGGGAACATGTCAGTAGACGGAGTCTGTTACATCGCGACCACGAACTATCTGAATCGGATCCCGGAACGGGTCAAGAGTCCCGGTAGATTCGATTACACCATTCACGTGGGACATCCTCCGATAGAAGGTCGTCTGATCTACCTCAAGCACAAGCTCAAGGGAATCGAGAAGCCGGATCAGATCAAGGCACTCTCTGAGCGCACCGACGGGTTCTCATTTGCACATCTGCGAGAGTTGATCATCTCCCATTATCTACTCGATCACAAACTGGAAGACGCTTTGAAAAGACTGTCGTCGGTCGCGTCACCGGATCTGACCATTGCACCGGAGTCCAAGTTCAATAAGCTTGGTAGGAAGATGCCAAGACTCGTCGAGAACTTCGAAGGCAAGCCAGCGGAGTCGAAAGCAGATCGTCTTTTGAATATGTGTTCGTAAAGGAGATAGTCATGGGAATTGCGAAGAAATTTCTGGATGACATCAAGAAAGCATGTAACGAGTCTAAGGCCAAGCTTCTCAAGTTTAGTTTCAATGTCAAAATTGACCTGAACGATGATGAAGGAGGACCGACGAACGTTTATCAAATCAGTACGAATGCCGCCAGCGAGAAAGCAGCTAAGGAGCAAATCGAACTTATTCTTGATGGTAAACACTCAGGTTGGAAGTTCGAGTAAGTTTCGTGGGATTACGTAAACGAAATTCCGCGAATTTTGCCATAAAGTGAAACTGAAGTCAAGAGGTGAATCATGAGCCTTGTACAAGATCTTAACGACACCATCGAAGAAGCCATTGCGAAGCCGGAATACTCCGATGTCAAGGCTCTGAGAAAGAGTGAAATCGCAGTCATGGACTCTATCGATAAAGCCGTGTCGAATCTCCAGATGGAGAGGTCGGAGATCGTGTTAACGGATCAAAAACTCGCGAGGGTGATCGACTACGCGATCAATGAACTGAAGTCAAAGAGAAGCTACATCATGTCACAATACAAGAAGCTCAAAATTCGGTAGAAAGGATATCATCATGCCATTCGGAGATGAAAAGACACTCATCAAAGACAAGAAAGATATTCTCGATGCGATCGATTCGGGTACCCAGGCGATGAACACC
>JAFDGR010000352.1 GCA_019309145.1 Deltaproteobacteria bacterium
CGGCGGAAAATCCGACGCCGACATTCCCATCATGTTCGACTGCCCGCTTTTGAAATCGACCCGTATCTTCTCACCGTCTATATTGACGGTTACCTCGCCATCCGGCAATTCCCTTATGATACTGATGAACCGTTTGGCATTTACGGTTATCGATCCCTCCCCCGTGACATCACAGGCAAGCCTGGTGGTGATCGACATATCCATGTCCGTTCCCGATATCAAGAGACCGGGAGCCTTTTCATCGCCGCAAACGGTCAGAAGAAAGTTGCTGAGAACGGGAAGCGTGGGTTTCTGCGGAACGACATTAAAAACACGCTGAAGACCCTCGTACAGGTCGTTCTTTTCAATAACGATTCGCACGGGCACATCCCTCCTGAATATCGATTTGATACAATATATTGTATACTATATCATAATTCAAGCAAAATATGACGTATAGGCCGAATTTTTTCACTTTTGGAACATGTTCAAAACGTGGTGAAAACAGAGGGTAAAACCTGTTGAGAAACAGGCCCTTTTCAACAGCCATACGCCCGGGTAAACGACGGACCGCTTCCCTCACGGGACTTCGATACACGGAACAACAGAATGATGTTGATATTAATAGGATAATAAAGTCCTAATTTCATTGAATTTACAATATCGTTCAACACTTTCAACATAACTACTATCTCTACTAGGTTTCTATTAGATACTTACATGTTATTATAAAAAAGATAAAGGAATTATTCTGTTATTGGAAATTTTTTCACCACACGATGGCATAAAAAGAAAAAAAAGCCTCCTCTATGTAACGAAAGAGAAAGGAAATCATATCAGGAGTTGCGCGCTTTATCGGTGAGATTCATGATGTGCTTCGAGAGGGTGGCGTCCTTCATGTATTTTTTCTCGACATTGTTGATGGAGTGGATAACGGTCGAGTGATCGCGGCCGCCGAAATGGAGGCCGATGGTTTTCAGCGAGGAGTCGGTCAGCTTTTTTGAGAGGTATATGGCTATGTGACGGGCGACGGCGACTTCCTTTCGACGCGAGTTGCCCATGAGGAGATTGTTCGTTATTGAGAAGTAGTCCGAGACGATTTTCTGGATGGATTCGATAGTGATGGGTTTCGTTTTCTTCATGAACATCTCTCCGAGAACGCGCTTGGCCATATCGAGGCATATGTCCTGTCCGCGGAGGGATGAGTAGGCGAGAAGGCGGATGAGGGATCCCTCGAGCTCCCTGATGTTCGAGGTTATATTCTCGGCGATGTAGTCAAAAATGGCGTTCTCGATGAAAACGCCGTCCACATCCGCCTTCTTTTTCAGGATGGCGACGCGGGTTTCGAAATCGGGCGGCTGGATATCGGTGACGAGGCCCCACTGGAACCGGTTGATGAGGCGGTCGGCGAGACCTTTGAGCTGGGACGGCGGGCGGTCCATGGTGAGGACGATCTGCTTGCCGCTCTGGTGAAGAGCGTTAAAGATATGAAAGAACTCCTCCTGGGTCCGCTCCTTGTTGTTGAAAAACTGGATATCGTCCACGAGAAGAACATCGGATGTCCGGTAGTAGTTCGAATACTGGTGTGTGAGATTGTTCTGGATGGACATGATGAAATCCATGGTGAACTTCTCGCTGGAAACGACGATGACGCGATTCCTGTCACCGTTGTTGCAGTGGAGGCAATGGTTGGCAATGGCTTGGAGGATGTGGGTCTTGCCGAGACCGACGCCGCCATAGATGACAAGCGGATTGAACGCGGTCGTACCGGGGGATTCGGCGACCGCTTTCGATGCGGCGTGGGCGAACTGGTTCGAATTGCCGATCACGAAAGAATCGAATGTGAACCTGGGATTAATGACCTGCTGTTCGAAGAAATACTGCTGTTCGACATCTTTTTGAGGAATGGCGGGGTATGATGGGACTTTTTTAACGGGTGATTTGTCGACGGCGTCGCCGGTGTCGGTAACGATGAAAGTTATCGATACGCTCCGGTCGAGAAGCTGCTGGGAAGCAGAATTAAGGAGTGAAAGGTAATGCTCTTCGAGCCAGCTCTGGTAATAGGACTTCGGAACGGAAATGACGAGGGAATCTTCCGATAGATCGACGATACCGAGGGGTTTGAACCAGGTGTTGAAGCTCTGGTTATTGACCCGTTCCTTGACGACCTCGAGGAAACGATCCCAGAAAATATGCTGATCGAGAGAAAAATCAGGTTCCATCCGATAAAATAGTTTTACCGTTAAAAGTGATGGTTAGAGTAGTTTTGTGCATTGAATAAAAGGAGCGGAAAGAAAAGGCGCTGACGTATTCAATTAATACAGGAGTATCTTGCGTGTCAAGCTAAAAACAGAGTGTATAAATTAAAAAAAGGAAAGGGGAAACGACGAAAGAAGGACACTGTCTTCATAACGAATTGTTACCTCATTCGAAACAAAAATTTTATAAGTAATTGAATGAACTGTTCTGGAGCTGAGCTCCGTGGAATTCCATAAGCAAAAGAGAGAGAGAAATTATTATTTAGGAAAAATACTCGAGGCCATCCCCCAAAATCCCCAAGCCGAAAAGATGTAAAGGATGAATAAATAGTGAGATAAGTTGAAGAAAGTGCTAGGAAAAAGGGACTCACTTTCGTATATTTGAAATG
>JAFDGR010000091.1 GCA_019309145.1 Deltaproteobacteria bacterium
GCGGTCTGGTCTCCCTTCAGAGAAGTTACCCTTCTCTGATTTTGCCCATTCGCCGTCATAATATACAGGTGGTATCGTCCCTCCCTGTTTGAGCTGAAAGCCAGATAATGCCCGTCCGGTGACCAGCAGGGATCTTCGTTATTGCCCTGATCTTCAGTGAGCTGCCTGGGCTGCCCCCCGGAGGGATCCATGGTGACAATATTGTAGTGACCATGATTCAATGAAGTGAAGGCAATTCTATTGAGGGAAGACCAGGTAGGAGAGGTATTGTACTTTCCCTCGAAGGTCAACCGTTCCTCGGTTCCTTTGACCAAATCCAGGATGTAGATCTGGGGTGATCCGGATCTGTTTGAAACAAACGCCACTTTTTTCCCGTCAGGGGAAAAAGAAGGGGAGACGTCAATTCCCCAATGCCGGGTCAGTCTCTTGAGAATTTTCCCCTGGAGATTAATAAGAAAAATATCTGGATTCCCCCGGTAGCTGAGAGTCAGGGCCAGGCGCTTTCCGTCAGGCATCCATGCCGCTCCAATATTCAGCCCTTTCCTGCCGGAAATTCTTTTCACGTATCCACTCCGGAAATTCTTGAAATAGAGCATAGGGCCTCCATCCCGGTACGAATTGTAGAGGAGCCCGTTCCCGTCAGGGGACCAGCGCGGGAGCAAAGCGATACTCCTGTCCCTGGTGACCCTCCGCACATTGTGTCCATCAAAATCACACACGTAAATTTCCTTGTGTCCGGTCCCATTTCCCACGAAGGCCAGCTTGGTGAGGAACATCCCCTCGTGCCCCGTAAGGACTCGTATCACCTCATTCCCCAGGCGATGCATAAGGAAGCGATAGTCCTTGATCTCCCCCAGCACCCTTTTCCCGAGGATCTGCTTCCCGAGGAACACGTCAAACAGCCTGATCTCCACTTCCACGCTGCTCCCGATACACGTATACCCACCGGTCAAGAGCAGCTCAGCGCCGATAACCGACCAGTTCCTGAACCGGATATCTTCCCGGGTCAGCGGCGAAATCTCGTCAATGAACGAAGCCTTATCCATGGGGCTGAAAAACCCGCTCAAATCAAGGTCATTGGCAATAACCGCGGAAAGTTTCGTGGAAAGCTGATCGCATTTCCCCCCGCCCTTGAACTTCCTGAAATCAGGGATTGCGATCTTGAATTTCCGGATGGAAGGAGCATTGATATCTATGTATATCCGGCCGTAACTCACTCCGGAGGAGGAAAGAAGGCAGAACAACAATATCCCTATGAAAACATGATAACCTTTGACAAAATTCACCATTTTCAGTCGTTTATAGATCACCTTTGGCCTCTTTCCCATCAATCCGAACTTCATCTCATCAGTACCATCAATACACTTCGTGAGGTATTTCGAGGATTAAAATTTGAGCATAACGACGATATCGGACAAAAGAGCCATTTCTGGATGGCGCGATCTAGTTTTCTTCAAGTTCCCTCAGGTTAAAATTGATCTCGATCTCTTCATACCTCTTCACGTACCCTTCCGGAAAAGGAGGAAGAGGATTGGATCTTTCTATGGCTTTCCGGACGGATTCATCAAAGCCGGCATTGCCTGATTCCTTTTCGAACCAGGACTTCAGGATGGTTCCGTCCCTGCTCACTTTCACAATAACCAATGCCTCAAGATTCCTGCTTTTTTCAGGATCCATGAAAGCCGCCGGGTATCCCCAGTTGTCCTTTATCCGGTTCTCCACTTCGAGCTTGTAAAGCTGTATGGCAATCCCTGTCGGGGCCCCCGCCTGAGACCGGGAAGTCGCGGTCCCCTGTTTTACCTTGCTCTCAATCCGGGAAAGAGCCTCTTGAAGGGTATCCTTTTCCCTGGTCTTCACCTTTCTTTCGATCTTTGAAATCGCTTGATCGAGAAGCCTTGCAGGGGATTGCCTGGGCTTTATCCGCTTTGCGTGTTTTTTCTTCACCACCCGTTTCGCGAGGACCACTGCTTTCTCTTTCCTCACCAGCCTCCCCACGCGTTTGGCCGGTTTCAATTTCCTGGCTCGCCGGAGTCGCTTCCCTTTTCCGGATACAGGCCTGCCTCCTCCCTTCGAAACAACTCTTGTGGGCAATGCAACCAGGTTGACCTCATACACGATCCCTTGGAATCTTCTCGTCGGCAAGGATTCCGGGATCAAAAAGACAAGGGAAAAAATGGCGAGATGAAGCGCGATCGATCCGAGCAGCATTTTCCCCCAGCGTTGGCCGTTTGCCTTGTCCAGGAGATCTTCATTCCATAATGCTTCCACAGCTCTTACTCCAGCGGCTCCGTGACCATGCCCAGCTTATTGACTCCCGCCCGTTTCACGCTGGCAACAACCTTTATAACAAAACCGTAAGGCACATCCTTGTCGGCCCTCAGGAGGATTTCTTTCTCACGCCGGTTCTCGAAAATCTTCTTTATTTTCGCTTCCAGGTGTTGCGTGTCTATACGACGGTTTTCCAGGAAGACTTCCCTTTTCTTGTTGATGCTCAACACCAGGGGCTCATCCTTGGTCTTGATATATTTTGTGGTGGTCTTGGGGAGGTTGACATTCACGCCCTGCATCATCATGGGCGCCGTCACCATGAAAATGATCAACAGGACAAGCATGACGTCCACCAGCGGGGTAACGTTGATATCACCCATATAACTTTTTCGGTGGTTCCCTGCTTGCATGATTTAATCCCGTCCTGTCCCGGACCTTCCCTCTCCCCTGAACAATTGTCGTTCCACGGTCGTAAGAAAATCAGATTTGAATATATCCATCTCTGCTCCAAGTCCGGCAATTTTTTGTGTGAAGTAGTTGAACGCCACCACGGCGGGGATAGCGGCGGCAAGCCCCGCTGCGGTCGCAATCAACGCCTCTGAAATACCGGGAGCAACGACGGCAAGATTGGCTGATCCCTTCAACCCGATCCCTCGGAAGGCCTGCATGATACCCCAAACAGTCCCAAAAAGGCCGATGAACGGGGCCGTATTGCCGGTCGTCGCGAGGAAACTCACTCCCCGCTCCAGCCGGTCAGTCTGTGCCACGACGGCCTTCTGCAACGATCGTTCAAGGTTATCCATCATAATTTGCCGCGAACGCGCGGTAGACTCCTGACTCTTTGTGCCGGCGGCCCGGTCGGGATTCGACGTTGCCTGGATCTTCCGTATCCGCTGAAATTCTCCATACCCGGACCGGAACAAGCGCGCGACGGGGCTGTATCTCAAATCCTTTGAGCTGGCGTATATTCTTCGCAAATCCGTCGGCTCCAGGAACATGTCCTGAAACGTCTCAGTCTCACGCCGTGCCCGACGCACCAACCGAAATTTCATCAGGATAATTGTCCAGCAGGCCAAGGAGAACCCAAGGAGAATCAACAGAACGAATTTCACCATTGGTCCCGCATGAAGAATCATCTCAACGATATCATTGCCATAAAACCCGCCAAACGGCAGATGTATAGGAATCTCTAAGATAAATGGTATGCTTCCCATGGTTTTTCCTTTCTCAAAGCCCTCCGAATCATCCCGCTAGGATGCTGCCTTTTTCCGTGCCTGTTCCGTGGAGACGGCCACGTCAAAATACCTGATCAGAAAGGCGGCTATCCCCTCTGCATCATTCAGCATAAACCGAGGTGCGCCGCAATCAACAGGGGCATCAGAAACCATGCCGAGAAGATTACGATCATTCACGCACACCGGTTTATCATGTACTTCGGGCCTGAAAACCTCCAGTTTGGGCCTGTTTCCCCGCTTATACCCTTCAGCCAGGATAATGTCCACCCCGGAAAAATAGGATTCCAGTTCATCCAGTGGAGTATCATGATCCACATCTCTCACCATG
The DNA here is from genome assembly GCA_019309145.1 of Deltaproteobacteria bacterium. Classification (GTDB taxonomy): domain Bacteria; phylum Desulfobacterota; class DSM-4660; order Desulfatiglandales; family Desulfatiglandaceae; genus B46-G9. The sequence goes on from JAFDGR010000091.1 coordinate 3,832, forward strand.
GCAACCTGGCGGGGAGAAGAGAGCAGCACCATGCGTGCCCCTGCCTCTTTGTGACGCCAACTATCCTTTCCCGGCCGATCAATGGCGAACCCATGCACGTCATGTTTAATGGTGCCCACCCGGATCCCTCTTTTTTTCAATACCGGGATCAATTTTTCAATCAAGGTTGTCTTCCCCGAGCCGGAATTCCCGACGATCGCTACCACGGGAATGCCATTCTTTTTGGAGAATGGTTTGCTGGATCCACTATTCATGGCTTCCATAATGCCTCCACTGACCTATTGTTCATTCTTTTTCTGATTCGTCGCCGACCTGGCCGAAAATTTCCTCGAAAACCCTGTTATCCAGTTTCACGCACGCCTTTTTCAGCCTGCTGTATTTTTCCAGAAGTTCTTTCCCTTCTTTTGTCAACCTGGTTCCCCGTTTCCTGTCCGTATCCACGATCTTCATATTCAGGGACTTTTCCGTTGCCTTGATCTTGCTCCAAACCCCTTTATAGGACATTCGCATGACCTTGGCGGTCTGGTTGATGGAGCCGGTCTCTTGGATATGTTCAAAGATCTCTTTTCTTCCCTCGCCAATAATAATATGATCATCTTCATCCACGATCCATTGCCTTGATTTTATCCTGAGGGATGCCATGTGGTCTCCTGCCCTTCGCTTTTTTTAGGTTTTCTATCCCACCTCTTTCCAGAGTTCCCCGCTCACGGAAGGATCATACCCTCCCAGTGCTTCGACCCTTTCCCGAAAATGCACGGTACGGATCGTTTCCAGTACTTTCCCGATTCCCGGCAGATCAAGCATCCCGGAAGGTACAATAAGATCATATTGTTCCCTTTCCACGGGGATAAAGTCAAGATCAAGGGCCCTGGCAGCCGCGAAAATCCCCATTCCGCAATCCGCGGCACCACTCAGCACATCCACCGCCACGGCCATGTGGGTAAACTCCTCGTGGTCATATCCCCGGATTGAAGACCCTTCAATACCCAATTGTTCCAGCTTGTAATCAAACAGGACCCGAGTCCCTGAACCAGCCTGTCTGTTCACAAACAGCACGTCACCCCCGGGGAGATCTTCCAGCCCTCGAATACCCTTCGGGTTCCCTTTCTGCACAATCAGGCCCTGATCTCGCAATACCAGATGATAAATGTGCACATGCATGTCCTTCAGATATTTTTTCACGTACGGAATATTGTACTCACCCGTTTGCGTATCCAGGAGATGGGAGCCCGCCAGGTGGCAGATCCCTTTTCTCAGCGCTATCAGTCCGCCCAGACTTCCCACATTCCCCGAAGAAATTCGAACCGTGCCCCCTTCTCTCCTGATCTCGTCAGCCAACAGGTCGATGGTCATATCATGGCTCCCGATAATCAAGACCGTGTTCAGGATCTCTTCCCGGGGAACCAGGAGTTCCGCTTCCAGTTCTTCATTCTGTGATACCCCTTCAGAAAAAGAGGGTATCCGAATAATTCCTTCTGCCCGGGTGAGCGTGGTCACGGAACCGGCTGCCCTGGGCAGAGGTGTCGCCACATAATTCGAACCCACCATCCCGATGTTGACTCGCATGAATTCTTCGAGTCCCAGCTTGGACGGAATATCCCTTGATGGTTTTACCATGATTGTTTCCTGGTGAAATCGTCCCAATCCCTGGAGGCTCAAGAGCAGGGGTCTTACAAATTGATTAAAGGAAAGGGTTGACGATACGGGGTAGCCTGGATTGCCGATAACGGGCTTCCCCTCCACCGCCGCAAGAATGGTCGGCTTCCCGGGCATCATGGCCACCCCATGGACCAGTACCTCTCCCAGGCTGTCAATGACATGGACGGTATAATCCCTGCTCCCCGCGGACGATCCGGCATTGATCATGATCATGTCAACGTCGGATTTGATCGCCTCCTCCAGGCTGTGCCTGATTTTTCCTTCATCATCGGGGACGATAGGATAACAAACGGGAATCCCGCCATTCTCCTCCACCAGCCCCGCCAGAATTAATGAATTTGAATCGATGATCTGCCCCTGCTTCAGGGAAGATATTTCCTTTTCATCCCGGTGGGAGACAAGCTCTGAACCCGTTGGAATTATTGCCACTCTTGGACGACTCCAAACAGAAATCGAAAACACACCTGCACTGATCAGGGCCCCAAGGTCATAAGCCCGGATACGGTGGTTTTGTGGAAAAAGAAGTTGCGTTGCGATGATGTCTTCCCCTACTTTTCGAACATTTTGCCACGGATAGGCAGGCGACCGTATCTCAACATGCTCCTCATCCAGCACATGCAATTTCTCTACCATGATGACCGCATCATAGGGCGACGGCAGGGGCTGCCCTGTATTGATCCAGGCGGCCTCATCTCCAATGTGCAGGACCTTGGGTTTCCTTTCTGTTGTTCCATACGTTTCCCCGGCCTTTACTGCTATGCCGTCCATGGCCGCGGAATGAAAACCGGGCGTGGAACGAACGGCAAAAATCGGTTCTGAAGTCACCCGTCCCAGACCATTTTCCGTGGCAACAATTTCCGGTTCCGTCCGTCTTTCAGATCCAAAACGGGAAAAAAAGATTCCTCTGGCCTCTTCAATACTCTTCATGGCCAGGTAGACCTGTCTTTTCACCTCATTCCTCCATAAACTGCAACTGCGCGGAAATCTCTGCCTGGCGGCAGCATATTAACGAAAGAGGAAAACATCCACCGGATCGCCCTCGTAGAGTCCTTCCGTATTCACTCCCACCTTGACCATTCCATGCCCTTCAACAAGGGGAGAGATGAGGCCCGATTTCCCATATATGGGGTCCGCCAGCCACTCCCCTCCCTCTCTCCGGAGCCTGACACGAATATAATCTTCGCGTCCACTTTTGGATTCAATATTTCTGGAAAGCCGGGCCTCCAGGTGTCTCTCATGGATGCCTCCGGTCTCCTTTGCCCCGGAAAGCCTGGCCAAAAGCGGTGCCATGAAAACCTCGGCAACAATCAACGCTGAAGCCACATGTCCCGGGAGCCCCACTAATGGTTTGCCGCCGGAACGAGCTATGATCGTGGGTTTTCCCGGGCTGATGGAAATGCCATGAACCAGGAGTTCAAAATCATCAAATGTCTCGAAGACGGCAAGCGTAAGGTCACGGGTTCCGACGGAGCTTCCGCCCGAAAGCCAGATCGCGTCCGCCTTTTCCAGCCCCTCCTCGACCAAGGACCTCAGGCGTTCAAAGCTATCAGGGCAGATCCCTTTAAATTCAGGAATGGCACCATTGGCGCGACAAAAAGCACCCAGGGTGTACCGGTTGATATCCCGCACCTGGCCTATCCCGAGGTCCGCACCGACCGATACAATCTCATCCCCGGTGGAAATAATCGCTACCGTAGGTTGCCTGAAGACCGGTATCCGGCCGAATCCCAGGCCTGCCAGCACACCCAGATCCTGGGGGCGCAGCCGGTGCCCTTTCGGCAATACCAGAGATCCCTTTTTGATGTCATCTCCCGGTTGAATCACGTTTTCAAGAGGCGATATGGCGCTGCTCACTTCGATGGTCTCGGCATCCAGGGAATGGCAGTATTCCACCATTACCACACCGTCCGCTCCATCGGGAAGCATGCCGCCGGTGGAAATCCGCATTGCCTGTCCCTGTCCCACGCCACCAGTGGGATTTTCTCCCATCTTAATCTCCCCTACCACGGCAAAGAGAGCAGGCAAACCTTCACTCGCGCCAAAGGTATCCTTTGCCCGCACCGCATACCCGTCCATGGTGGATCGAACAAATCCAGGGAGGTCTTCCGGTGAAACCATGTCTCTGGAGAGTACCCTGTTGAACACCTGATCAAGGGGAAGCTCTTCCTCGCCGCAGGGCCCGAACTGATCCAGCAGTGAGAGTACTTCTTCAGGTTTCTTGACCTTGAAAAATGATTCCATATGTAGCTGCAGCCTTCCTTCTGTCTCAACGGTCCAATGCTGATGGACTTCCGCTTCAGCGGGAGTGACGAATTTCGGAACTTTGCACCCAAGGTACATTCTGCGATTGCAAATCAATAGGAAATATGTCATAAATGATATAAGGGTGCAACACAAAAGTGCTTGCAACCGTTCACAGGTTCAGTGTTCAATGTTCAGGGTTGAGAACAAAGAAGGAATTGAAGCTCAGAAGAATTCATCAAAAACCTCCTTTTCCCAAGTAAGTGCCAATTCGGCTCCAGATTTTGGACTGAGCCTGACGAAAATAGCGCATTTTTCGTAAACATGCGGCCTGAACACTGTCCGAAGATAAGAATGAAACCTTGAACCCATGAACCTTTGAACCCATGAAAGGTTACAAATGCTTCCCACATTGGACGAACTGGTATAATGGCGATGGAAAGCAGAAAGTCAAGACCCTATATCAAACATGTCTATTGGCTCACGGAGAAAGAGGAAAGAAAGCTCAAAAGTGAGATTGCAGCTCAAGGCAGAAAACTCAAATCTGCAAAAGGTATTGTCTGCACACCTCTCGATCCTCTCAACAAAATCGCCAGTGTTGCTCCGGAGGTCTGGGATGATACCTGCTCCAGGCAGGGGAGCTGGTATCGCCATTCAAAAAAGAACGGCCTCTATCTCATCATCAGCTCCTTCGAGCTTGAAGAGTACCAGGACAAAAAAGAGGCTATGATCACCGTATCGGATTTTGTCCCTCCCCGGCTTGCGACAGATGAAGAAAAAAACGCGCTGGTGCAGGATTCCCGCCTCCAGGAAAAGATGCCTGCCGAATGGAGACACGTGGAAGATATAGAGAAAAGGATCTACCTGCGGTGGGCCAGAAGGCTTGGATCGGAAGTTGAGAATTATGACTTTCTCTACCTTTCCCACACCGCCAACCATGCAAATTTTATTCACCCCCGCTTTTTTGTTGAAGATGGAAAAGGCATTGTTCCCTATTCTATTGACCGGAGCGCCCACCTGTGTTCCTGCTGCCTGGAGCTCTTCCAGGTCCTGGGAGGCCGGTACCAAAAAAAGATGGTGGCGCCATGTCCCGGCGCTACCATCTTCGCGCGTTTAAAACCCGACCGTTATCTCCAGGTGGAGCGGCCCTAGGGTTTATTTTTTTGTCCCTATCCTTCGTAGTAGATGGGTTTTCCCATTTCCTTGAAGCTGAAACTGTGAAACACATTGTACCCGTTGTAATCCAGCACCCGTAGGTCATCTGTCTGGTAAAGGTCTCCCATAACCACCTTGTATTGGTTCCCGTATTTTTCTTGTACCCTCTCCAGGGGTAGTTCTGACGCGATGAACTTCTTTATTCCTTTCACCTCCAGTTTTGCCACCAGTTTGGGGTCTTCAAAGGATTCGTAGCTGGTCAAAATGAGGATGGGGCCTGTCCCCGTAAAAATAATCCCTGCTTTCATAATCCCACCTCCTTTCCAAATGCTGGGCAACACTAATGAAAAAGTTGTGACCACGTCTCGGCTTTGTACGCCCTTCTAAGGACGCCAGACAGGATGGGCACCAGCTTGATTTTGTTTCGGAAACAGAGATCAGGATGATATTGTACGCGAATGAAGAGCACCAAAAAGAGAAATGTGAAGAGCCTTCATGAGCAATAACCGGAGCCGCCGGAGGATTTTCAAATCAAAATGACTGTTATTATTAGACCATAGAGAAAATTTCTTCGCAAGGCTTTTCTGAAGCGTCTTGAGGTATGGGACAAGCAGAGGCAACCCTTCTACCGCCCCCTCTTGCCTGTCCAGGCACTTGTCTGCATGCGGACACGCACAGGCGGGCATGACCCTATTCAAAGCCAACAAGTTCGATAAATTCGTTAAAAATGTGGATGGAATCCACCACTCCCACAATCTGCCCATTCCGAATAACAAGGGGACGGCGAATTTTTTCTTTGAACATGGCATAAATAGCATGGTTTATGCTATCTTCTTCTTTCAAAACCGGGTGCACCGGGGACATAACGTCCCTCACCTTCTTGCCTGCCGCCTGTTTCACCAGTTCCAGGAAACCATGATGGAGCCATTCAAACCGCTGCTGGAAATCACGGATCTCCTCTTCAACTTCCATAGCCCTTGAGGAAAGAACGGAATAATAGGCCCTTGAAAGTTCCGGGGCTTTTGCCTGTTCCGGAATAAGCCCCTGGACAAAGTCATGCATGGAGAGCTTTCCCACGATTTTCCCGTTTTCACCGGTGACAAACAGGGTCTTGTGAAAACTGCTGATCTTGCCTGCTTTCAGATCGTCGTTGTCCTTTTTCACTATGTTCATGGCAACACGAAGTTCCGCATTTTGATCAATGGTATGATATTCCTCAATGGGAACCATAATATCTTTTACCTTTTTCTCATCTCCCATTCCTTCCTCCTTCAATAGTCTTCCGTAAGCTGGACGATTTATCAGACGAGGTGCGGTTACGCGATTTCGGGATACCCCATTCAAGGGCAAAATTCAACCCATTTTTACCTTCGCCCCCTGAGCACCAGGGTTACCGATCAGCAATGGGTTAAACCGCGTATCATAATCATACGCATCCAACCCCTCCCGCCTTTTCAGAAACCCCACCACGCCATAAGTCAAGGGGGTCGCCAGGGCCTCGTAAGCACACTTGACCAGCCACTGGGTTATGACGGCCGAGCTGAGGACGGATGCAGGGATTATTCCCGCGAACGCAACCGTGATAAAGACGAGGGAATCAAGCCCCTCTCCCACCAGCGTTGATCCGATGGTCCTGGTCCACAGCCATCGTCCTTTTGTGGCGATCTTCATTTTTGCCAAGATGTAGGAATTGGAAAACTCCCCCACCAGGTAGGCCAGAAAAGAGGCCGCAAGAATGCGAGGAGTACATCCCAGGATCTGTTCGTAGGCCTCCTGACCCTTCCAGAAAGGTGCAGGCTCCATGATCTTCCCGATCCAGAACGCGACCACCACGACGAGGTTACAGAAAAATCCCAGCCAGATCACCCTTCTTGCAACCCTGTACCCATACACCTCGGTCAGCACATCACCGGCAACGTAGCTCAATGGAAAAATGACAATAGCTGCCGGTAATATGAGCCCGAACACCCTTACGATCTTGACCGCCATGATATTGGCCGCGACGAGGCAGATAATAAACAGTGCGACAATCATAACGAACAAAGATGAATACCCTTGGGGCTGATCTTCTGTCATCCCACGCTTTTCCCTTCCAACAAGTATATCCATTCGATTTTTCATTATTACAGCGAAAATGCCGACCTTGCAACAAAAACCCCCCTTCTGGAAAGAAGGAGGGTTGATACTGAAACCAGAAACCTGATCAAAACTCAACTGCCAGTTGGACTGTTACTGCATCACGGGAATCCTCCACGTTCCCGTCGCTATTCCGGTTGTTGTCATCATAGTCCCCGTGCAGGTACTCGGCGGATATGGTGGTGGATTCAAACAGGTCATAACTGACCGCGAAGCCATACTGCTTTTCGGGAAACAGTCCGAAAAGATCTTTTGTTCCCTCATACTTCACCGCGAGCTGTAAAGGATCCATGGGGCGGTACGCCAGTTCGAGATTCCAGGCGGCAGGTCTTGTTTCCGCCGCATTCCCGTTCCGGTCCACCGCGTACCCCATCTCCCCGGCATGAAAATCATCCAAGGCGGTGATATACTCGGCACCGAAACCGAAATTATTGTATTCAGCAACCACGTACAAGGCTACTCCTGCCACATAATCCCTCATCTGATTCACCTCGTCCTGGAGCGTATCGGTATCGGCAATATTGCCCAGGTATGATACCCCGGCCAGCACCGATACATCTCCCAGGGTATCTTCCGGGTTATGGATATTGACATCAACAAGAAACCCCTTAACCCGGCTTTCATCATCCCCTGTCTTCTGGATATCCCCATGAAACAGCCCGGCTCCCGCGGAAACCCACTCTCCGTTGTATCCCGCCTCAACGGCTGATTCCTGAATCTCAAAGACCTGGCACGTCAGGGGGTCGGAGACAAACCAGGAGTTCAACTCCCCGAAATGGGGATAGTACTTCCCTGCCTGAAAATAAAGACTATGGGTTTCTTCAATACCACCCAACCGGATAGTCCCTTCATCAATGCGCACCCGGTCCTCATCCTCATCTTCCTCGTAGAGAAACACCACGTGTCCCTTGATATATTTGTTGATCTGCGCATCCGTGTGCAATTCCACCGTGGAGAGAGTGATGTCCTCATCCCTGGTACTTGTGGCCTTTCCTGTAATAGGGTCTTTCACCCGGTGCTTCTCGCTCCCATACTCCACTTCCACCGCGCCGGACAGCTCGATCCGGTCGGTCCATTTTTTCTCTTCTTGAGCGGACGCCGCTGCCTCGGGTACATTTTCGACCTTCGCCTTCAGCCCCTCGATCTCCCGGTCCTTTGTGGAAAGTTTCTGTTCAAGTTTATTGATCCTCGCTTTAAGGGCCTTCAATTCTTTTACAATGTCTTCTCCTGTCATCTCCTGCCCGAACACGGCCGGGCAAAACACCGCGCCACTCAGAAACACCACCGCTAGAACGGCCGCAAATTTTTTCATTCATGACCTCCTTCTTTCCTTGCCGGAAGCCTGGTGCTAGGCTTTTCTTGCCGGACCAACAGGACTTCCGTTGCAGGTTGTCTTATGGTTGATGCCGGTGGGCAGGGCGGCTGGAAGCTTGGCGGCTTTCCGCCCTGCTCTCACACTCGCATATCTATTTCTCCTGCCAGTCAAGAAACCGCACCCAGAGCACTGCCCCCAGTTCCACTTCTTTCTCTTCTCCATTGTGCTTCATTTTCGAAGACGCGGCGTTGAGAGCGGCAAATCCCCACCACCCCGCGTGAGGAACCCCATACGTAAAAACCCCGTTTCCATCCGCTTTCACCACCTGGGTAACCATGTAGTCGGTCGGGGCGATTGTCCTGTGGTCCTTGTTGTAATATTCCACTTCAACTTCGGTGTGGGGAGCAGGTTTCCCGTTCAACAGGATAACCCCTTGAAAAACGTTTCCGGCATACAGCCCGAAGGGCCTCGTGAGGGGGATAATCTCGGTCTTCAGTCCCACCGGCTCGTCCCAACCCTCCTCGTCGCCGAACGCGGAGATGATGGTCTTTGTGTAGTGGATGATGTACTTGTCTTCAGCGGGCTCCCAGTAAGGCTTCGGCTCCAGGTAAAAAGCGTATACTCCAGGCCGTTTCACCCGGTAATTCAATTCCCAGGCCTTGTGGCCAAAGACCTTTATTCCCTTCAATTGCGTGAGAAGATCCTGTTTCTTTCCCCTGCTCAGCACACCAAATTTCACTGGTTTCACAAGCTCCATCCCATTTCCTTCAAAGGGATGGGAAAAAGAGGCCACCACCCTGACCACTCTGTTATCTCTCTGCATCACCATGGTGTCCGACGGGATTACCATGCCGAAATGCGCGAAAGCCATGTTCCCAAAAGAAGCCAAAACAAAAACCATCACTCCCAGAAAAAACACTTTTTTCATCATCTTCTTCTCCTCCTCCTTCATTTTCATCTCTCAATTCACTCAATTGATTTTGGCCGCAAAAAAGGCCACAAAGATCTCCAAGGGTCTGCTGCCCCTTGCGGCCTTCGTGGCCTCTTCATTCATTTCCTTATTGGACAGGATAACAGGATTGTCGGGATATTTATCTTTTTCTGCTCCTGAAATAGAGCAGCAGACCCATGATGCCGAAAATATACCCGATGCCTCCGACGATCTCCGTAAGTCCGGGTCCTTTTTCTTCCTGCAGTTTCGCGATGGATCGGGCAATGGGCCGCAGCCGGGAATCAAAAATTTCTTCAACTACTTTCCGAAGCTGAGCCATATCTACCTGCCGTAATGACTGAGATCCCGTCTTCGTGACAGTCTCTGCTTGTTCTTTCTTGGTTTCCGATGCAGCAACACCCCCAAGCTCTTCAGCCTTTAACACATACTCGCCTCGGTGCCCCATGCTTGCATTCACCACGATCCTGAGGTCGCTCTTTCCAGGTACTTGAAATGAATATTCACCCTTGCTGTTCGTGCGGCCTTC
>JAFDGR010000353.1 GCA_019309145.1 Deltaproteobacteria bacterium
TTACTGCGTCATCCCAGCTCAGCCCGCCACGCTGCACGTCCCCGCTGAGTACGATTCTATCCAGGGGGCCATTGATGCGGCTGCCGACGGCGACGAAGTAGTAGTAGCAGAAGGAACCTACTACGAAAACATCAACTTCAAAGGCAAGGCCATAACGGTTCGCAGCATTGACCCGGACGACTCGGCTGTAGTAGCTGCAACCATTATTGACGGGCAGCAGGCGGGCTCTGTGGTAGTCTTCCATTCTGGCGAAGGTCCATCTTCTGTGCTTACAGGGTTCACTATTACCAATGGCAAAAGTGCCCAGGGCGGAGGCATATCCTGTTGGGGTTCTCCAACCATATCATACAATGTAATCAAAAATAACCAGGCCGGGATTGGTGGCGGAATCCACTGTAGTAGTACATTTTTTTCTCCTAGACAGCCCGTCATCCATAACAACACTATCAACGATAATAATGCTACTGGGCATAGTGGTGGTGGGATTGACTGTAATGGTTACGGGTTCCCCGTGATCACAGAGAACAGAATAGTTGGTAATGTCACTAACTATGAAGGAGGAGGCATTCGGTGCTTTGACGGGCCTGATGCTACTATCTCGGGTAATATTATCGCCCGCAATTGGGCCGGCGGACAGGGAGGCGGAATCTGGGCTCAGGAGGCGGCCGTTACCATTGTGGGTAATGATATCTGTGACAACGAAGCGCACACCGATGGGGGAGCCATCTGCGTGTTTAACGGGGCTTGTGTCATTCGAAATAATCTCGTCGCTGGGAACGAAGCACCCCTTGGTGGCGGAGGAGGGATATTTGTACGAGAACTAAACACGCCTCGAGAAATCTCAAGCAACACAATCGTAGGCAATATAGCAGAGTGGGGTGGTGGTATCGCGTGTGCAACCACTTCGCCAATCATAATAAGCAACATAGTCGCCTGGAATTCAGCTACACAAGGTGGTGGAGGTATATATCATCTGTATGCTGGTCATTCAGCGGCGATTTCGTACTGCAATGTCTACGATAACGGCGGGGGCAACTATCACGGTATCTCGGACCCCACCGGCACTGACGGAAATATTTCGGTAGATCCACTGTTCGCTGATTCTGCTCAGGGCGATTATCACTTGAAGTCGCAAGCAGGGCGGTGGGACCCAACTGCAGAGGTATGGATTCTCGACTCGGTCACAAGCTTTTGCGTTGATGCTGGCGACCCTGCCTCGGATTTCTCAACTGAGCCCGCACCTAATGGCGGACGAATCAATATGGGTGCTTACGGGAATACTGCCTATGCGTCAAAAAGTCCTGGGCCCTGCTGGGTTATGATCGCTGAGAGTCCCACAGGTACGCCGAACCCAGTGGCCTCTGGGAGCCAAGTCCAATGCACCGTGGAGGCAGAAGACAGCCGCGGGCACACCTTGAGCTACCAGTGGAGTGCAGAGGGTGGTGCGGGGAGTTTTGACGACGCGAGTCAGCAGAATCCGACTTGGACGGCACCGGAGAATACTACCGACAACATAGCCGAGTACGAAATCAGCGTAACGGTTACCTGTAGCGAAGGGGAGTGGGCAACAGCCTCTTATACCCAGCAGGTTAATCCGTTAGCTGATGAGGTTACCATCACCGCCGGCCCGTCTGGCGATCCCAACCCAGTGGCGTCAGGCGGCCAGGTTCAGTGCACCGTGGAGGCAGAAGATAGCCGCGGGCACGATTTGACTTATCAGTGGAGTGCAGAGGGTGATGCGGGGAGCTTCGACGATGCTACGACCCAGAACCCCACCTGGAGCGCACCACAGAATACTACTGACAACGTGGCCGAATATGAGATCAGCGTCACGGTCACTTGCAGCCAAGCGCAATCGGCTGCCGCCTCTTATACCGAGCAGGTTAATCCGGTAGCTGATGAAGTCACCATCACCGCCGGCCCCGCTGGTGATCCCAATCCAGTGGCGCCAGGCGGCCAGGTCCAGTGCAGTGTAACCGCTGAGGATAGTCGCGGGCATCCCTTGAGCTATGAGTGGAGTGCAGAGGGTGATGCGGGCAGCTTCGACGCTGATAGCCTGGAGAATCCAACCTGGACGGCGCCAGCAAATAGCACTGGTGAGGTAGCGGAGTATGAGATCAGCGTTACTGTCACTTGTAGCGAAGCGAAGTCAGTGACAGCCTCCTATACCCAGCAGGTCGAGCCAGCAGGCCCCGGGGATTTTGACGGGAATGGGGACTTGGACATTGACGATGCCACTATCTTCATCCAGGCCTGGATAGGGGCGCATCAAGACCCGCCGCAGGTTGATCCCCGCTGTGACATTTATCCGTATACTGGTAATGTCCCTGATGTCGTATCTACGCCTGATGGCGCTATTGGTATCTACGACGCCCAGCTCTTCATCCAGTTGTGGATATATCATCACCAGTAGCGTGGCGGCTGGCTTACCGGCCTCATGTGTACAGGTACAAGATGCTGTCACGAGGTTCGCCTTGGTTTGGCCAGCCGGTATTCCCACGCCTGTCGCGAAGAGGCAGCAGGGCACGTACTTAACAAGGAGGTGAATCAGATGAGCACCGATAAGCTGATGTACATTGGCGGGGAGTGGTTGGAAAGCAACTCCGGGCAGCGGTTTGA
>JAFDGR010000092.1 GCA_019309145.1 Deltaproteobacteria bacterium
TCACGGGGCATCTCCCGGGCAGGCAAGCATGTTCGCGGGAAAATACCTTCCCTTTGCTTCTTTTCTCTGCCTCTCGGCAACGTTGGTCTATACCGTCAAGACCCAGAATATGCCCCTCAAAACCAGGTTGAAAGAAGCGGGCCATGGGGTGATAGGTGCCAAGGCCTTCCAGGACCTGAGACCCTTAGAAGGAGGAGACAGCAATGAAAGAGGCATACCTCTATGAAAAACAGGACCACAACCGCGTCCGTTGTTTTCTCTGCAGTCATCGCTGTTTGATCAAAGACGGAGACAAGGGCATCTGCGGCGTCAGGGAAAACCGGGCTGGAAGGCTTATGAGCCTCGTCTACGACCAGGTTATCGCAGCCCACACTGATCCCATTGAAAAAAAGCCCCTGTTCCATTTTCTTCCCGGGACCCGGTCCTATTCCATTGCCACGGTGGGATGTAATTTCAGATGCCTCTTCTGCCAGAACGCGGATATCTCACAGATGCCCGCTGACCAGCACCGTATCTTTGGCGAAGAAATGACTCCCGAAATGATTGTTTCAGAGGCCATGCGCGGCGGTTCAGCGACAATCGCTTATACCTATACCGAACCCACCATTTACTTTGAGCTCGCCCTTGATACCGCAAGATTGGCGGTAGAAAAGGGGATCAGGAATATTTTTGTTTCAAACGGCTACATGAGCAGGGAATGCCTTGAACAGATTCATCCCAACCTGCATGGCGCCAACATCGATCTCAAGGCCTTCAGCGACAAATTCTACAAGGAGCAGTGCGGTGCCAAGCTGGATCCCGTACTCAAGACCCTTGCCACCCTGAAGGAACTGGGTGTCTGGCTGGAAGTGACCACCCTGCTCATTCCCGGTCTCAATGATTCGGTTGATGAACTCAAAATGCTGTCACGATTCCTGGCTGATCTCGATCCCAATATCCCCTGGCATATCAGCCGGTTTCATCCCACCTACAAACTGCTCGATATTGCCCCTACGCCGGCCAAGACAATCCATCGTGCCCGTGATCTGGGCTATGAGGCGGGATTGAGATATGTCTATGCAGGAAATCTCCCGGGTGATGAAGGGGAAAAAACATTCTGCCACCACTGCGGGGAACTGCTGATCGATCGATTTGGCTTTTCAGTGCGCGAGAACAGGATCCGTGACCATCAATGCCCCCAGTGCGGAGAAAACATCCCCGGCGTGTGGGACTAGCCCATTGCTTTTTTCAGTCTCCCCTGCTAGGTTTGCATGAGGGAGGGCTCTACCTGGGTTCTTCTTCGCGTGAATCCCCGTCGGCCTTTTTGACCTTCTTCCATCCGGCGGGGGTTCATGAGGCCACATGCCTCCCACCGAACGGTGAGTTGAACAGGGAGTTTCCAATGAAAGACGAACGAGAACTTGTCCTGAAAGCGACCAAAGAAATCGTGGTGAAGTTTATTGAAGTTGGCAGATTATCGGTCAGTTCATTCGCTGAGACCTGGCAGCACATATACAGTACTATTCAAGGATCGCTGGAAAAGGCCCCCAAGCCGACAAATGATGATCATCAATAGTGAGGGCTTCGTAAAAAGTCCAGCGGCGTTGCGCTTCATCTTTCGTCATTCCGACGCAATGGGAAGACATCAGTAGTGGACTTTGACAAGGAACAGTCCGTGGGCAGGTGCCCTGGGCCCTGCCATGCGCCGGTCCGCTGATTTCAGGACCGCACCAAATCCTTCGGCGGTCATTTTCCCCAGCCCCACCTCTACCAGGGTGCCGACCAAGTTTCGAACCATGTGCCTGAGGAACCCGTCCGCTTCCATAAATATCTTTATCAGGCCCCCTTTCTGCTCAATGAGATCAGCACGATACATGGTTCTGACGGGATTCCTGTTTCCACTTCCCGAGGACCGGAAAGCCGAAAAGTCATGTTCCCCCAGGACCAGGGAGAGACTCCGGCGTATCTCTTCGTTATCCAGTTTTTTCCGAATATGCCACACGTATCTGCGTTGGAAAATATCAGGAGCCATGGTGTTCAGGATACGGTATTCGTAACTCTTGCGCCTGGCGCTGTACCTGGCATGGAAGTCTTCAGCAACATACATGGCTTCTCGCACAAAAATGTCATCGGGGAGCAGGGAATTCAGGCCTTTCGCTATGACGCTGGGATCAAGTTGGGAACTGGTCGTAAAATGGGCTACCTGCCCTTGGGCATGAACCCCCGCGTCGGTCCTTCCTGAAGCGAAGACGCTGACCGGCTCTCCGAGCATCTTTTCCAGTCTTTCCTCGAAAACCTGCTGCAGGGTCAACGCATTCTGCTGCCGCTGCCACCCATGATAGGCGCTTCCATCGTACGCGATGACCAGTTTTATCTTCTTCTCCCCCACCAGTTCCTCTCATCCAACAGGCAGCACCTCACGTTCTGCTTGTTTCATGAATACAAACAAAAATGGGAGCCCTTTTGAGCTCCCACATGTATTAAAGGTGATTAGCCTGAAGACTGAAGGCTGAAGGGTCTCTTCACTCCGCCGGGACTCAACCACCTGCAGATTGTTTCTCTCAGTCTATCCAGCCAGAAAGTACTTACCGTTTAGAATACTGGAAACGCGCCCGGGCACCAGGCTGCCCATATTTCTTTCTTTCTTTCATTCTTGAGTCCCGCGTCAGGAAACCCGCCTTCTTCAGGGGCTCCCGCAGATCCTGATTAAACGTCACCAGGGCCTTGCTGATTCCGTGCCTGATGGCCCCGGCCTGCCCAGAAATACCGCCTCCTTTTACGTTCACCAGGATAGAGAACTTGTCCAGCATGTCGGTTCTCTTCAAGGGTTCTTCCACAAGGATCCGATCGGCTTCGCGGCTCAGGTATTCCTGTGCCGGCCTTTTATTAATGATCATTGTTCCATTGCCGGGTCGCAGCCACACCCGGGCGACCGACGTTTTTCGTTTCCCAGTAGCATAGTACATTTCTTGCGCCATCTAGATCTCCAATTTCTCCGGTTGTTGAGCCTGATGGGGATGCTCAGGACCGGCATAAATTTTGAGCTTTTTCAATTGTCGTCGGCCAAGGCTGTTCTTGGGCAGCATCCCCTTGACCGCGAAACGGAGGATGTCCTCCGGTTTCTTTTCCCTGAGCTTGCCGGCCGAGATCCGTTTCAGGCCGCCGATGTATCCGCTGTACCGATAATATGTTTTCCTGTCCCACTTCCTGCCGGTCAAAGAGACCTTATCAGCATTGATCACAACGATAAAGTCCCCGGTATCCGCATGAGGGGTGAAAATCGGTTTGTGTTTTCCCCGCAGCCGTATGGCAATCTGGGTTGCCAGCCTTCCCACAATCTTGTTCTCCGCGTCAACCAGGTACCATCGCTTTTGGACTTCCTGTTCCTTCGCCACAAATGTCTTCATAGTCACTATCCTGTTAGTTAGTACCCATTCATAAATGGCTATTTTGCCCGATATCATCGTTATGCTCAAATTTTAATCCTCGAAATACCAAAATGTATTCCTGCGGTAAAAATTTTCGCATGCCTTGATCTCAAACAAACTATCTCATTTATGGATGGGCACTAGTTAAATTAGAAATTTTCTTTTTAAAAAAAAATCGCGGGCATGTCAAGATATTTCTCCAAAAAAGCTGTTGACAAGAGACCCGATTCTTGCTAATTATTGAACCCTTCTTGGCGCCCGTAGCTCAGTTGGATAGAGCGCCGGGCTTCGAACCCGTAGGCCGCAGGTTCGAGTCCTGCCGGGCGCGCCAAATACTCCATATCATATCGAGTGGGCCTGTAGCTCAGCTGGTAGAGCAGTTGACTCTTAATCAATTGGTCGAGGGTTCGAAACCTTCCAGGCCCACCAACCCCTCAAGGAGAAAAAAGTCGTTTGCCAGCGGGAATCCCGCCACGCCGAGCGGAACACGAGCAATACCCTCTCATAGATGAGCTTCGACCCATTCCTCCAGATCCTGTAACGGCCCTGCTCTTCGTTCCTCCGATTCATTATAAATCTCATGATAGAGTCTTTCATAGACATACATTGCCTTATCATCCACGGTTATTGCACCAAAAAACTCCTTTGAAGCATTTACATCGGTGAGCTGATCATCTCCCGCAAGCTGCATCAGTATCGGGGTCTTGAGCTCGGACGCGGAATTGCTTAGCTTTTCCATGGTCTTCACAATTTCAGTGAACCACCTGGCACTGACCCTGTCATGGACCAACGGGTCATCGGCGTACGCACGGACGACCTCTTTATCATGGCTGAGCATTGTAATATCAATACCATTTGAAAGCGTGAGTCCCGGGACAGCATATGACATGATTTTTCCGACCGCCTTTTTGAGAAAGGGCACCTTCACCGCTATTCCAAGGCTTGGTGAAGACACGATCACACCGTCAATTCGTGCTGGATACCGTAACGCGAAAGCAAGGGCAATGAGCCCTCCCATACTGTGGCCAAGAAGGAAACTTTTACCCTGGTCCTGCATTCCCTGTCTCGCCACATCCATCATTGAGGAAACATCATTGATATAATCATCAAATGCCAGGATGTGGCCTCTCCTGCCGCCACTTTTTCCGTGGCCGCGGAGATCCATGGCCCAAACAGAAATATTCCTTGGGACCAGCTTCCTGAACACGTTGCCATATCTCCCGGAGTGTTCCCCAATGCCGTGAACAATCACCAGGCGAGCCCGTTCATCTTCCGCCGGATAATTTCTGTAGAATATTTCCAGGCCGCCAACACTTTCAAAGGTGCCGGTATTTTCCTGTAAGTCCCCCGAGGTTCTGTTCAATTGCATCGCCCTCTCCCCTCCTTATTTCCCCTACCCGGGCCAAAACCAAGCATGTTCAGTGAGAGTGCAAGACTTCGAAAAAATTTCATTCCGATCAGTTCACAAAAAAACCTACTGTAAACACAGTAGGTTCTGCTTGATGAATGGTGCCGAAGGCGGGACTTGAACCCGCACGGGCGTGGCCCACTACCCCCTCAAGATAGCGTGTCTACCAGATTCCACCACTTCGGCACGGAACCTTCCCTTATTTTTTCTCGTGCTGGGCCGGAGGCGCTGCCGGAGCGCTCGTCTGTGCTGCGGGCACTTCGGCCGGATTCACGCCTTCCATGATGGAAGACGTTCTCCCCCTTCCCGACAGAATCGTGAGCCCCAGAGATGTCAGCATAAACACGATGGCGACAATGGTTGTTACCTTGGTCAGGAACGACATGGCACCGGTACTGCCAAATACCGCCTGGCTGGAACCCCCGAAAGCGGCACCCATGTCCGCCCCTTTCCCCTTCTGCAGGAGGACGATCAAAATCAACGTTATACAAACAACTGAATGCACAAGGATGAGGATAAGTTTCATTCTGTAACCTCGTTTATTCCCTTTTCCGTCGATATATTTACAAAACAATTTTTTATAATATTCAGCAAAATTATTTTTTTCAACAAAAAAGTCACTATTCAGATGCATAGACTGAAGGTAGAGGGTAACTGGCTCCATGTGCCCCAGGAGTCTATGTCCCGTAATGGATGATGGGAATAAACTGATCAGCCTTGAGGCTCGCTCCGCCAACAAGAACACCATCAATATCAGGCATGGACATGAGTTCTTCGATATTGGACGGTTTCACGCTTCCGCCGTAAAGGATTCTCACTTCCCTGGCCGGGACCTGACCAAACGTTTTTTCGATCCATTCCCTGATAAACGCGTGGACCTCCTGGGCCTGTTCCGGAGTGGCTGTCTTGCCGGTTCCAATCGCCCATATGGGCTCGTAGGCCAGGATCGTCGACCCCGGCATCAATTCATCAGCTCGAAAATTCTGCAAGGACGCGTTCAACTGGTCTTCCAGCACCGCGAACGTACGGTCACTCTCCCTCTCTTCGAGGCTTTCCCCTATACAGACAATGGGAATCAGACCGAGGAGCACCGCCGACTTCACCTTGAGATCAACCATGTTGCTGGTTTCCCTAAAGAGCGTCCTTCTTTCGGAATGCCCGAGGATCACATGGGTACAACCGACCTGTTGCAGCATTCGACCGGAAATCTCGCCGGTATAGGCACCCTTCATCTCCCAGTGCATATTCTGTCCCGCCAGGAATATCCTGCTGTCGCCTATTGCTTCTTTTACCGCCTGCAGGCTCGTAAAAGGTGGCGCAATCAGGACCTCCCGGTCTGTTCCACCCGCCGCCAGGCTGGCACCAATGCTCCGTACCAGGTTCACGGCATCCCCGATATCGAGATTCATTTTCCAGTTCCCTGCGATCAGGGGCTTTCTCTCTTCCATCCCGTCTCCTCTTCCCCGGTTCCTCTTGATTCCTTGAAACCCCTTTGCCTGTCACATGGAAGCCATGTACAGGGCCAGGTCAACCATCCGGTTTGAATATCCGAATTCATTGTCGTACCACGAGAGAACCTTGACCATGTCACCGACGGCCATGGTAGAAAGCGCGTCCACGGTTGATGACACCCTGGTACCGTTAAAATCAGTTGAAACGAGGGGCTTATCGCAATAATCCAGGATGCCCTTGAGATTGGTTTCCGACGCCTCCTTGAACGCGTTGTTTACCTCTTCCACCGTCACGGTCTTTGCCGTTTGGACCACCAGGTCCACGACCGAGACATTCGGCGTGGGCACCCGTATGGCCATCCCATTCAATTTCCCCTCCAGCTGGGGCAATACCAGGGAAACAGCCTTGGCTGCCCCTGTGGTGGTGGGAATCATGGAAAGCCCTGCGGCTCGTGCCCTTCGCATATCCCGATGGGGAAAATCCAGCAACCGTTGATCGCCGGTATATGCGTGTGTCGTCGTCATCAATCCCTTCTCGATCCCGAAAAAGTCCAGCAGAACCTTGCAGACCGGTGCCAGACAATTGGTGGTACAGGATGCATTGGAAACCACGTGATGGCGCTGGGGATCATATTCATGGTGGTTTACCCCCATGACGAGCGTAATATCCGGTTCCTTGGCAGGGGCTGATATGATCACTTTCCTGGCCCCGCTTTCAAGATGCCTTGATGCCTTTTCGCGATCCCTGAAAAGACCGGTACACTCGAAGACCGTCTCCACGCCGGTGTCGCCCCAGGGGATCCTCGAGGGATCCTTTTCGGAGTAAATCTCTATTTCCCTTCCGTCTACAACAAGGGAATGCTCGGTACTGGAAATTTCAGCGTCCAGGATCCCATGCACTGAATCATACTTCAAGAGATGGGCAAGGGTCGCGGGATCCGTCAGATCGTTTATGGCCACAAACTCTATTCCATTGTTCCGGTAACCAGCCCGGAATACCATTCTTCCAATACGACCAAAGCCATTTATCCCAACTTTCAAAGGCATTCTTTCCTCCTCGTGCTTCTTTCCTCTATTATTCACATCACAGATAACCGACAAAATATCTCACACGGAGACGCTGCCTTCGGAGAGAGAACACAGCGTTTTCAAACGAAAAACCTAAAGAATCAGCAGATCCGCTCTCTATCCATCAGGGGGAGGTATGCACTGCGGGCCACGCACCGGCATTCCCTGCAACGTTCAACTGCAACGCCATGAGAATGGCGTCTTCACCCGTGTCCCTGTAATACCTCGTGCGGCGGCCGATCTCCCGAAATCCTACGTTTTTATACAATTCCCTGGCACGCCTATTTGAGGGTCGCACTTCCAGCAGGGCGCAATCAGCGCCGTCAGAGATACCCGTTGTAATCATTTTCTCAAGCAGCATCCCCCCAAGGCCCTCTCCCCGTCTTCGGGGATGCACCGCAATATTCATGAGATGCAATTCTCCCGCCATGGACCAGAAGCAGAGATATCCAACAAGTTCATCCTGATCAAGGAGCACCCAGAGGGAGGAAAAGGACCTTTGCACCTCTTCGCGAAACGCATCCAACGTCCAAGGAGAAGGAAACGAAACCTTTTCAATGGCAAGGATTTCTTGCGCAAAACGATCAAAATTGTTAGCGGTGACCCTGATCAAAGATATCATTCCGACTTCAGCAGTTGCCCCGCAAGGGCGATGCTCCTTTTCCCCGCCTCCTTTGCTCTCTCGCCCAGATCACCCAGGGCGAAATGGTGGCGATCCTGGGCCGCAGAAATAACCATGGGAAGGTTCACCCCCGTCAAGACCTCCACTTTTTCATCACCCAGGAATGAGAGGCTGAGATTGGAGGGGGTACCACCAAACATATCAGTAAGGATGAGAACTCCCTCGCCCTCGTTCATGGTTTCTATTTTTTCCGAAATGGAATCTATCATTTCCTGGCTGCCGGAGGTCTGGGTTATGGCAATGGCATCCGCATTCTCAAGCCGCCCCATGATAAGTTCAGCAGCCTTGAGCAGTTCATTCCCCAGTTCACAGTGAGAAATAATGAGCAATCCTATCATGCTGTTCCTTTATCCACGGCACTCAGACCCCGTTCTCTTCTTCATCGGTCTTGATAATGGCCTCGTAAATTTCTTCCCGCGTTTTTGCCTCCATCAATTTCTTGCGGAAAGCCCTGCTTTTAAGAATCTTGGCAATCTTCGCCAGGGTCTTCAGATGAAGACCGGCAGAATTTTCCGGAGCTACCAGCAGGAAAAAAAGGTAGGCAGGCTGCGCGTCCATGGAATCAAAATCAAGCCCCCGCTTACTCCGCCCAAAGGATATCATGGGCTGACTGAGAGTGTTAATCTTCCCGTGTGGAATGGCAACGCCTTCTCCGATGCCTGTGCTCCCGAGTTTTTCCCTCTCCAAAAGGACCCTCACCAGATCTGATTTGTCAACAGAAGGAGCATGATTGCAGATTGCCTGGGCAAGCTCCTCCAGCACGCCTTCCTTATCTCTGGCCGCCAGTTCAGGGATAATACTATCTTCTGTTATAATATCTGAAAATTTCATCGCACCATCACATTAACTCGCCGGTTCAATAAGACAGAGATTGCCATCCCGGCGCTTATAGATCACGTTAATCTCCAATGACTTCGCATTTCTGAAAACCAGGAATTCCCTCCCCATCACATCGAGTTGCATTGCGGCTTCCTCCGCATCCATGGGCTTTGCCACCATTTTTTCGACTTCTATGGAAGGTTCTTCCTGAATCGTACTATTTGCTTCCTCGGAGGCGAGCGTATCCTCGCCCTTGATATTATCCGACCGACGTGACCTGATCTTGGAAAGATGCCGCTTGATCTGCTTTTCAATCTTGTCCATGACCTGATCAATAGCGGAGTACATGTCCCCTGTTTCTTCTACCGCCTTAATCCTCGTCCCGTTCACGCTGATGGTCACATCAGCCTGATGTCGAAATTTTTCAACGGTCAGCACAACATGTGCTTCCATTGGGTAATCCAGATATTTCTTCAGCTTCGATACCTTTTCTTCTGCATAGTTCTTCAGGCTTTCCATTGGTTCCGTGTGTCTAAATGTCACCGTAATATCCATATTTCCTCCTCCTGCCAACAATGGTGGTTGTTGGAAGACCTCACTATCCCGCATTTCCGTAAGGTTGTCTTCGTTTCCGTGAGGGCAATATGCCCATGCTCTCCCGGTATTTTGCGACTGTCCGGCGTGCGACACGAATATTCAATTTTTTGAGGATATTTGAAATCTCCTGGTCGCTGTACGGTTTTGCAGCATCCTCTTTCTTCACAATGTTCCGGATGTGCTCTTTCACGCTTTCGGATGCAACCGCATCACCTTCAACACTGTTTATTGCGCTGTTGAAAAAAAACTTCAGCTCAAAGAGCCCCTGTGGTGTATACGCAAATTTGTTTGTGGTTACCCGGCTGATGGTAGATTCGTGCATCTGGATATCTTCAGCCACATCCCGCAACACCAGCGGCTTGAGATGGGTGATCCCGTTTTCCAGGAAATCCCGCTGAAAACGGACGATACTCTCCGTGACCCGGTAAATGGTTCTCTGGCGCTGATGGATGCTTCTTATGAGCCACGCGGCAGACTTGAGTTTCTCCTGGATATAGGCCTTCGCACTCTCCGGAAGCGAATCCTTGTTGGAAAGGACCTCCTTGTAATAGGTGTTGACCCGCAGCTTTGGCAACCCATCTTCATTCAAGGTTATTTCATAATCATCGCCTACCTTGAAAATATAGATATCGGGGCTCACATAGATAGTTTCCTCATCAGAGAAACTTCTCCCCGGTTTGGGTTCCAGGCCCTGAATAACGGACACGGCGGAAAGCACTTCCTGGAGGGAGATGGAAAGGTCTTTCGCTATGCGCTCATATTTCCTATCCTCCAGATCACGCATATGATCCTTGATGATGTCCTCTACGATCGTTCCACCCAGTTTGTGAAATTTCACCTGGATCAGCAGGCATTCCCTGGTATCCCTGGCACCAACGCCCACCGGATCAAAATTCTGGATGAGTTCCAAGGTCTCATGCACCCGTTCCAGGGGATAGCCGGTAGTCTCCGCAATCTCCTCCAGGGAGGCCTTGAGATAGCCGTCATCATTCAGGTTGCCGATAATGTGCGATCCGATCTCTTTTGCGATTTCATCTACGCGGCTCATGTTGAGCTGCCACAAGAGGTGGGAGTAGAGATTCGTTTTGCTGGAGGTGATGTTCTCCAGCGGGGGGAGTTCCCTTACCTCGTGAGGGACTTCGGCCCATGCGGTATTGTACTCGTTCAGATAATTTTCCCAATCCACATCATCACGGGCATGTTCCTCGACTTTTACTTCTTTCACTTCCGGGACATCCGGAACCCCGTCTTCGGGATGATCCTTCCTTTCCTCGGGCGGGCTTTCTTCCTCAGATTCAGATGACGGCTGTTCTTCCAGCAGGGGATTGACTTCAAGTTCCTGTTGAATCGTGTCCAGCAGTTCGAGCCTCGAGAGCTGCAGAAGTTTGATAGCCTGCTGCAGTTGCGGCGTCATGATGAGCTGCTGGGTTAAGCTCAGTGATTGTCTCAGTTCCAGGGCCATTTCGTTTTCAGCCGGTGCCGAATCAACAAATCGCGCGAGAAAATTTACATGCTGAAATCGTCGCCCAGGTATGCGCCACGGGCCACTTTGCTCTCCACGATCTTTTCAGGTCCACCGTACTCAATAATCCTTCCTTCGCTGATAATATAAGCAACGTCACAGACGTTCAAGGTTTCTCTCACATTGTGATCGGAAATAATAATCCCCAATCCCCTGCCTTTGAGCTGCCGAATAATCTGCTGAATATCACTCACTGCCAGCGGGTCAATCCCCGCGAAAGGCTCATCCAGGAGCATGAACCTGGGTTCGGTGACCAGGGCCCTTGTGATTTCAAGGCGCCTCCGCTCGCCTCCGGAAAGGGACAATGCCTTCTGCCGGGCAAGGTGTCCAATGTTCAATTCATCCAGGAGTTCCTTGATCCGTTCCCTTCGCTTGTTCCGGGGGATGTTGATTCGCTCCATGATGGCCAGCAGGTTTTCCTCCACCGTGAGTTTCCGGAAGATCGAGGGTTCCTGCGCCAGGTAGTTGATCCCCTTTCTTGCCCGGAGATACATGGGATCATTGGTAATATCCTCATCGTCAAGAAAGACGTTCCCTTCGTCAGGCTGGGCAAGGCCGACAATCATGTAAAAAGTGGTTGTCTTGCCGGCACCGTTTGGCCCGAGAAGCCCGACGATCTCTCGACGCTTAAGGTGGAGGGTCACATCGTCAACGACCCGTTTCCCGCCGTAGATCTTCACCAGCCCCTTTGTCTGAAGAGTCTTCCCTCCCACGTTTAAGGGGTCTCCCTTTTTCGGGCCCTCGGGAAGATAATTGCCTGGGCCCGCTCCTTCCCGCTGCTCTCTACAATACTCCTGTTCTCCCGGAGAAAGATGATGATTCGTTCGCCCTTGACGAGGTCTTTGCCCTGTTGCACGGACGGGTTCCCGGTGAGGACGAGTTTATCATCGTCCTGGTAGTAAACGGCCTTGTCTGCAGTGGCCAAGCCTCCTTCTTTTCTGGTCACCCTGACCTGCCCGCTGGCGACAATCCGATCGATCCCTTGTGCAAAGGCCTCCTTTTTACCTTTATCGGGTGAAGTCCGGTAATACACCAGCATTTTCTGGCAGTCCACCACAAAATCATCCTTTTTCGCGTTCACCTCTCCCGTAAAGGTAACGATCTTTTTCTCATTATCTACTTCCAGTGTCTTTGACAGGATCACGATGGGCTTTGTGGAAACATCACTGCTGCTGCTTTCCTTGGCTTCCGCAGAACAGTGAAGCGGAAAAATGAATCCCGGGAGGATCACAAAAAGCAGCACGGAAAAGAATATTTTCAGGCTTGTCATCTTCCTGAGGCCCCCTCTCGCACAACGGTTTTCACTCTGGCAAGGATCTTCATCTTCTTTTTCCTGAGATCCACAAACATTCCTGTCCCTGATACAGAAAAAAAAGAGCCGAATAGTTGAACCGGCCTGTCATTCATCAACACCCCTTTTTTTTCGTCAAACACCATACGTTCCGTCAGTATCCTGTATCCGTCATCAGACAGCCCTTCCAGATTTCCCCAGAGCTTTGCTTCTCCGCTGGTCCGGGAATATTCGCCATTTTCTCCCGTGAGCTGAAACGCCGGTCTTCCGGCCGGCTTGACCTTCAGCCGAAAACCGCGGAAAAAGATTGACTGCCTGTCTTCGGAGAATCGGACCTCTTCGGCATCAAGAACCCACCTGATGCCTTTTGAGGGATCCTCCTGGGTATAGTGGATGTCTTTCAGTTTAATCCCTTTCCCGGAAATGACTTCTTCCAGGGCGGAGTCTCGAAACAAATCCTTGCCGGACCTGATGACAAAAAGCCCTACAAGCACCAGCAAGACTCCCACGCCCACAAGGGGCCACTGCCTTCTGAGGAATCGAACCATAGACATGGATGATTATATCAAGGCCTCATTTAGTATGTAAAGACTATTTTGTCCGCGCTTCACTTGGACTCCCCACCCTCCGGGCGGGTCCCCGGTTTCCGGTACTCCGGTCAATCGCCTCGAACCATTTTCCCTGCAGTTTCAAAATCCACTCGCAAACCTCCCGCACGGCACCGTATCCCCCTTTTCGCTCCGTGATCACGTCAGCCGCTTCCAGGAGTTCCCCGGCAGCATCAGCAACCGCAATACGGACTCCGGAAAATGCAAAGAGGGAGAAATCCGGGAGATCATCGCCGATACTGGCTACCTCTTCTTTTTGCAGGGCCCTCTGCTGCAACAACTCGCGACAAACGGCTTCTTTGTCCTTCACCCCCTGAAACACCAACCGGATGCCCAGTTCTCCGGCCCGGTTCTCAACTACCCGGGATTCCCGGCCCGAAACAAGTGCTACATCGATACCACTCTCCATCAACAGTTTCAGGCCATAGCCGTCCCTGACATGGAACACCTTTGTCTCCCCGCCCGACGTGGATAAATGAATCGTCCCGTCCGTCAAGACACCGTCCACGTCCAGCATCAGCAGTTTAATCCCTTTTGCCCTTTCCTCTGTCCTCCGGTCTTTTCGTACTTTCATATCCCGACATCCCCTTGTTTCATCAAAGATCACCGGTGGAGTCCCACGGGCAAGCCTGTGGCACCACTTCGTAAAATTCTGCAACCTTTCAGGATCGTACCACCTGATAAATGGCCTGCAGGGCCTGCAGGAGATCGCGAACATCGCTGAGAGGCAAAGAATTCGGCCCGTCGCAGAGGGCCGAATCAGGGGAAGGGTGTATTTCCATAAAGACGCCGTCCGCGCCGGCGGCCACGGCGGCCCGTGCCAGATTTCCAACGTATTCTCTCTGTCCGCTGGAGCAATGCCCTCCGCCGCCGGGGAGCTGAACACTGTGCGTCGCGTCAAAAATAACGGGAAACCCAAAA
>JAFDGR010000354.1 GCA_019309145.1 Deltaproteobacteria bacterium
CGAGAGCCATAAGGGAATAAAGGTGTGGAGCTGAAGCGGCCTGCACCACGGGAAGCGGGTCCATGCCAGCAACCAGAAAAGAATGCCTGCCAAAACGCCGGTCCATCCCCACCAGGGAAAAGAGCGGGCCTGTCTTTCATGTTCCCCGTACTGTGCTCTTTTCTTCAGACCCCGAAGTACAAAAGGCGTTAAAATGCCCACAATGAGCATACTATAGAGCGCAAAGGCCACCCAGGAAAAAGGCGCGTGATGCACATTTCCGCTCCTGGGAGGAAAAGCCAGGTACAGCTCCATCGGCGCACCCGAAACGAAAACCCCGAGCAGGGGAAGCCCCAGAAGCATGGAGACAAGAAGTATGAATTTAAGAAAGGTTTTCATCTGTGCGGCTTCCGGAGAAACGGGAAGACCACCGTTTGAAAAATGGCAAAGCCTTTTTTACATCTACCATGCGCTCGCGGCTCGCCTTTTCCCCTTCCCGGATCAGGTCCCTTGCCAGCAAGAAATCCGTCCAATGGAGGTTCCCCACATCCGGCCGGATCACCGCGTCTGCCTCTTTGAGATCTCCCTGCTCCAGATGAAAACCCATGATATTCGTTGCTCGCACGTATACGTCCATGGCCGTTTTCATTTCGTCGTCTGTCTCGATCTCGCTTCCCACGGTCACTCCAACCACGAACTCAGCCCCCATTTGCCTGACAACTGACGTAGGGACCAGATTGACAATCCCGCCGTCAGAAAGCAGTTTGCCGTTATCTTCCACCGGCGGGACTGCACCCGGAACCGCGCAACTGGCCATAACCGCTTTTCGCAGGGAGCCGTGCGATATGGCAACCGGATACCCGCTTATCAGATCTGTTGCCACGGCCACGAAAGGAATCTTGAGTTCTTCTATCCCGATATCAGGCAAAAAGTAGTCGATCATGGCCTGGAAATCCTCGGCATGAAGAATCCCCGGCCGAAACATGGCCTGCGCAAGAATAATCCTGTTTTTAAAAAAGGCCTGGATCTTCTGCGTGAGGCTGAGGCGCCTGCTTTCCTGCACCTCCTTTATGGACTTCAGGGCCGAATCCTGAAACGTCGGACTTTCCAGGAAACTGTCCACCAGTTCACCCATCTCGACAGACGATAAACCACTGGCAAACGCCCCGCCCACAAGCGCGCCGATGCTGGTGCCGGCAATAACATCTACGGGTATTGATTCCTCCTCAAAGGCGCGGAGGACACCGATGTGGGCCAGGCCCCTCGCACCTCCTCCCCCCAATGCGACCCCGATTCGTTTTCGTCTCCAAATCATCTTCAAAGCCACCCTTTCAGGACCGCCGGTCCCGGTTCCAAGGAGATTCTTCGCTCACTGAAGGTTCCCATCTTTTTTGTTAAATCTACATTTCCTGTGCCTGGTTTTCAAGAAGAATACGTGTAATTACCCAGGCTCAAGGTTCAGGGGTTCAAGGTTCAAGGTTGATTGCCTTGTCAATAGATTCCCGCTTCCTCGCTTCCCAACCTCCTCACTTCCTAGCTTTTTCGCCTTTCTCCTTTGACCTTTCTCCTTTAACCTTTAGCCCAGATCCAAACAATCCGCCTTGACATCTCGCAGGAAAAAGAATATAGACCAGCCTGTATTTGTGGGCTCTTTAGGCCGAATAAGTCCGCACCAAAAAAGAGATAATCATGAGGCAATGAACACATGAAATTACACGAATACCAGTCAAAAGAACTCTTCAGGACCAGGGGAATTCCCGTTCCCGCAGGACGTCTTGTTCTCTCTTCTGATGAAGTTGAGGAGGCAGTAAACACCATACCCGGGCCGCCGTGGGTCGTCAAGGCACAGGTACACGCAGGGGGCCGAGGAAAAGGCGGGGGTGTCATGATCGTCCACAGCCTGGATGAGGCTCTTTCCGCCGTGGATACCTTGCTCAAAACCCCCTTGGTGACACCACAGACGACGCCGGAAGGAGTGACCGTCCATCAGGTCCTCCTGGAAGAAGGCATGGATATTGAAAGAGAATTTTACCTCGGAATGACTGTGGATCGGTCCACTGCTTCACCCACCATGATATTCAGCCAGGCCGGTGGAATGGAAATAGAGGAAGTTGCCGCCACCACTCCCGAGCTCATTCGCAAGGAGCATGTAAACCCAGGAACCGGTTGGATGGGGTATCAGGCGCGAAACCTGGCTTTTTCCCTTGATCCCGTGCCGCAGCCCACGGTTCTGCGCGCGCTGACCGGCGTTATGCAGAAGATCTCGAACCTCTTCCTGGAGCTTGATTGCTCACTGGTGGAAATCAATCCTCTTGTAATCACGAGGGACGGTCAAGTCGTTGCCCTTGATGCCAAGATCACCATTGATGACAATGCCCTGTTTCGACAAAAGGACCTGGCGGCCCTCGATGATCCAAAGGAAAAAGATCCGCTCGAACGTATGGCCGCAGAGTATAATCTCAATTACATCAGGCTCGACGGGAATATCGGGGCCATGGTGAATGGCGCCGGTCTGGCCATGGCGACCATGGATGTTATCAAGCTGGCAGGGGCGGAGCCCGCCAATTTCCTTGATGTAGGTGGCGGCGCCACCGAAGAAATGATCACCAAGGGATTTGAGATCATCCT
>JAFDGR010000093.1 GCA_019309145.1 Deltaproteobacteria bacterium
TCTTCCAACAAAGCAACGGTATTTGCATGGGCCCTGTGATCCTCTCCGGGGAATCCGGTCATCACGTCCGCGCCAATAGCGGCGAACGGAATGCTGTCATGTATTTTTTTTACAAGCTCCGCGAATGTGTGGGACGAATAGGTCCGGCCCATTTTTTTCAATACTCCATCATCACCGCTCTGGAGAGGAATATGAAAATGACGGCAGAGCAAGGCTTCGGAGGCCACCATTCCAATAAGTTCCTCGTCTATTTCCCCAGGTTCCAACGAACTGAGCCTGATCCGCAAGGGCAGCTTCTCCCCGGCGGCTGCTTGAAGAAGGGTTTTGAGATTTTCGCCTCCTCCAAGGTCAATGCCATATTTCCCCAGGTGTACCCCGGTCAGTACGACTTCTCCATATCCTTCATGAGCCAGGTTTTCCATGACCCGCAAGACATTATCCAGGGGCAGACTCCGGTACGGTCCCCGGGAAAAGGGTACGATACAATAGGTGCAATAGGACTCGCATCCATCCTGTATTTTCAGGAAGGCCCTGCTCCTCCCGGGAAATTTTTTGATATCCATCCTCTCAAAACACATGCCACGGGGAAACGGGACCGAAAAATCCACCCTGTCGCCTGAATCAACTGCAGAGAGGAGGAAGTCGGGCACCCTGCTCTTTTCCACATTCCCGGCAATAAACCGCAGCCCCTTTATGTTCCTCAATTCTTCGGGAAAAGCCTGCCCGTAGCAACCGATCGCGGCAACAGTCCCCTTTTCGTTTTCCCGAATTGCCTTTCTGATCTCCTGCCTTGATTGGTGCGACGCTGCCTGGGTTACAATACAGGTATTGACGATCGTCACGTCGCTTGATTCACCGGATGAAACAGGTTTCCATCCTTCATCCTGAAGACGTCCCTGCAGATAGGCGGACTCATACTGGTTCACCTTGCATCCGAGGGTTACTATCTTAAAGGTTTTTTGCATCGTCTTTTCGAATCCATCCACCACCCAGAACCCGGTCTCCTTCATAACAAACAAGTGCCTGGCCCGGAGTGATCGCCCACTGAGGTTCATGGAACACGAAACGGATCTTGCCCGGACCGGTAATCTCAAGGACTCCCGGCGCTGCCCTGTGCCGATACCGGATCTGTGCCAGAACCTCCTTCCCCGGCACAGGTGCCTCCCCAATCCATTTGACATCCCCGGCAATGACTTCCCTGGAATAGAGGTCTTCTTTCCGTCCCACCACGATTTCGTTTACACGTGGCCGGATCTCTTTTACGTAATAAGGCCGTGAAGAAGCGATTCCAAGGCCCTTTCTCTGGCCGATCGTGTACCGGTATGCACCCTGATGCTCTCCCAGGATCGTGCCCGATGTATCAATGATATTCCCTTTCTTTGCAAGATTTTTGCCTCTTCTGGTCTCTAGAAACTGGCGATAATCGCCCCCGGCCAGAAAACAGATCTCCTGGCTCTCGGGAAGGGAGTGACAGGGAATTTTCTCTTCCCGCGCCCTGTCCTGTACCCATGATTTCATTTTTCTCCCGAGGGGGAACAGGGTCATTCGGAGCTTGCGAGGTGCTATTCTATGAAGAAAATAGGACTGGTCCTTGCCCCCGTCCCGGCCCCTGAAAAGGGATACCCCGCTGTGATTTGCGCTCCGCAGCAGTCTCGCGTAGTGTCCGGTGGCCACAAACGGGATCTCCTGCTTTTTTGCGGCCCGCGAAAGATACTCGAACTTCATCACTTCATTACACAACACGCACGGATTTGGGGTGCATCCATGGAAATAGGCGTCCATGAAGGGTTGGAGCACCAGGTGTTCAAACAAGGGCCTGACATCCACGAGCTGCAGTGGGATATCCAGGAATCCGGAGATGGCGCGAACCGTCTTTGTTTTTTTCTCCTGGATTTCTTCGGGTCCGGGCAGGAGAAGATGGAGGGCATGGACCTCCCATCCCCGCTTTTTGAGAATGGAGGCCGCCATGGCGCTATCAATGCCTCCGCTTAATGCAACGACTACCTTTGAAGGCTCTTCTGGTATCATTTGTCCATGGATGGAAATGAGGGAAAAGTGACGGGTGAACCCCGAAAGGCCCGTTCAATAGAGAAATAAACCTCCGGTCAGGAAAGGAGAGCCTTGTTCAGTCTCACTTCCATTGCGCGCGCCGGGCACGCGGGGACACACCATTCGCAGCCGCTGCATTTTTCCTTGTCAAACAAGACATGCATATCAGGTCTGCTGATGGCAAGGGCGCCCGTCGGACAGACCGCGGTGCAGGCACCGCAGTGAAAACACTTTTCTTCGTCTCGTTTAATGTCCTGGGCAAGGCTTTCAACCCTGATCCCGAGCCCCTTCAAGTACCTGACACCCCGCTGGAAGTTTTTCCGATGACCACTCAGTTCCAGGACCATCAATCCTTCTTTTCTTGGATAAATGGTCGCCTGGAGGATATTGAAGGATAAATCAAACTTCCGCACAAGATTGACCGCGATGGGCTCGCGGGCAATCTGCTTTGGAAATCTCAAGGAAAGTATTTTGGAATACATATGCCTTATGCCTCACTCATCGGTACTTCTCCATCACCCTCTTGAACCCGGGGAGGGATTTCTCTATGACCTTGTCCTCGACGCAGTAGGCGATCCTGAAATGCCCCGGCCCCCCAAAGCCGCTCCCAGGCACGGTCAGGATATTCTCCTCCTGCAGGGCCCGGACGAATGCGGCATCATCCTCCAGAGGGGTGCGGGGAAAGAGGTAAAACGCCCCTTCAGGTTTTTCAAAGTCATAGCCTGCGGACTCCAACCCTTCACAAAAAAGGTCTCTCCTCCTTTGATAAATGGAGATATCAACACTCTCTTCCAAGAGGTGACGCACGGTCCGTTGCATCAGGGCCGGGGCGTTCACGTAGCCCAGGACCCGGTTGCAGAGCACCATCCCTCCAAGGATCTCCGCCTTCTCAGAGATCTCCGGATTTGCCGCGGCATACCCAATGCGTTCCCCCGGGAGAGACAGGTCTTTGGAAAAAGAGGTCACCACGAAGCTCTCCCGGTACGCATCAAAAACACTGGGCACTGATATGCCGTCGTAGACGATTTTCCGGTATGGCTCATCAGAAAGAAGGTAGATGGGTTCACCAAATTTGGCGCTGTAGTGGGTGAGAATCTCGGACAGACCCTCCAGTTCCTCTGCCGTGTAGACACGCCCGGTGGGATTATTCGGGGAATTGATCAACACCACCCTGGTTTTCTCCGAAACAGCCTCTGATATGGCCTCCAGGTTCAGGGAAAAATCGGGATGGGAAGCGACCACTTTCGGGACCCCCTGATGATTGTCCAGATAGAAATTGTATTCCACAAAATAGGGGCTTGGAATGATCACCTCTTCCTGAGGGTTCAGAATGGTCTTGAGCACCACGTTGAGACCGCCCCCCGCCCCCACGGTCATGACAATCTCGTCCGCGGTAAACTGCGCTTTATTGAACGTGTTCAGATAATCAGCCACGGCCTGCCTGGTTTCAACAAATCCCGCATTCGGCATATAGGCATGGGTGTGCGGCGTGGTATCTTTTGCCAGCTCAGCAAGGATTTCCGCCACTCTTGAGGGGGGCTCAAGGTCAGGATTCCCCAGGCTGAAATCAAATACGTTTTCGGCACCAAATTTAGCTTTTCTTTCAATGCCCTCCTCAAACATCTTCCTGATCCATGATGATCGCTCCATAGACGCCCGGATTTTTTCTGAAGCTGACATTCCTCACCCTCCTTTTCCCGTTTCAGGTCACCATACACAAGATGGCACTCAATAACCTTACCTTTTTCAGGGGTCTTGTCAACAGAAAAGGATCATGACAAAGGCACGGAGCCGAACCAGAATCACCTTGACAGAGCTTGTTCCAATCCCCTATTTTTAAAGGATCATTTTCCTTGCCATTCAGGAAAAAATGGAGAAAAAACATGACAAAAATTTCCAAAACCGCAACCATTGCCATTCTCACCGGGGGTGGTGACGTTCCCGGGTTGAATCCCTGCATCAAGGCCCTTGTTTACAGGGCGGCAAGCGAAGGGCTCAGGGTGTTGGGCGTCAGGCGCGGCTGGGCAGGGATACTGGAATATAATCAGGAGGATCCTGGGACGTCCGGGAACTGCATTCAGATCCTGGATCCGCCCCATGTCCGAACAATCGACCGGACAGGAGGGACCTATCTCCACACTTCACGCACGAATCCCAGTGCGGTGAAGAAGAAAGATGTTCCCGCTTTCCTCCAGGAAGCCTTTGGGCCCCAGGATGAGATCAAGGATTTTACCGGCCGGGTGATGGACAACCTGGAATCTCTTGAAATTGATGCCATTATCCCCATTGGAGGGGATGACACCCTCAGTTTTGCCGAGAGAATCCACCGGGAGGGCTTTCCGGTCATCGCTATCCCGAAAACCATGGATAATGACGTCTTTGGAACGGATTACTGCATTGGATTTTCAACCGCCGTTACCAGGGGAGTCAGCTTTATTCATGCCTTGCGGACCTGTACCGGCTCACACGAAAGAATAGCCGTCATAGAACTCTTCGGTCGTTACTGCGGAGAGACATCCCTCATATCCGCTTACCTGGCAGGAGTGGATCGGGCCATCATATCAGAGGTGCCCTTTGATCCCCAAAAACTCGCGCAGCTGGTCATGGAAGACAAGAAGGCCAACCCCAAGAATTACGCCATGATCACCATTTCAGAGGGGGCAAAAATGGCAGGCGGGGACATGATCATGAGCGGGGAATCAGACGCCTACGGCCATAAACGCCTTGGGGGCATTGGTGAACAGACCGGGGCCATCCTGAAAGATCTCACCGGCGAGGACATCCTTAACCAGCGGCTCTCCTATCTCATGAGAAGCGGCGCACCCGATTCATTGGACCTCATGGTAGCAGTCAACTTTGCCAATATCGCCATCGACCTCTTTCTCAAGGGAACCTACGGCCGCCTGGTGTCTCTGAGCAGGGGAATCTACACGGATATCCCCCTGAGCACCATCACCGCCGGCCAAAAAAGAGTCGACGTCCGGGAACTCTATGACGTGGAAGCCTATCGCCCGAAAGTGCGGCATGCCGGAGGAAAACCCATGTTTCTTTACTAAACCCATCCCGGCCCGTCCTGCGCCGGGAGTCACGAAATGAACCTCAACAGTTTCGCTTGGGCCGGGCTGCTTGCGGGAAAAATGAATCAAGACAGGCCGGCTTTTTTATTTGAGATGACTGGGAAAAGCGCATGAAAAGGAAAAAGACACGACAAATAATGGTGGGCAATGTGCCAATCGGTGGGGGCGCGCCTGTGGTCGTCCAGTCCATGACCAATACCGATACTCGGGACGTGGCATCGACCGTGGCCCAGGTCAACCACCTCCAGAAGGCAGGGTGCGAGATTGTGCGGCTTGCCGTTCCTGATGAGGAAGCCGCGAGGAGTTTTAAAACCATTAAGGACCAGGTCCAGGTACCGCTTATTGCCGACATCCACTTTGATCACCGCCTCGCGATTGCCGCCCTCAGGGCAGGAGCCGACGGGCTGAGAATCAATCCCGGGAATATCGGCTCACGCAAGGCGGTGGAAGAGGTGGTCCGGGAAGCACGAAAGCTGCATGTTCCCATCAGGGTAGGAGTAAACGCCGGTTCACTCCATCGGGATATCCTCGCAAAATACGGACATCCCACTCCCGAGGCCATGGTGGAAAGTGGTCTGAGACACGTGAGGCTCCTGGAAGATCTTGGTTACGAACAAATGAAAATCTCCCTCAAGTCCTCGAACGTGCAGATGACCATTCGGGCCTACGAACTCCTGAGCGCCAAGGTGGACTATCCCCTTCACCTGGGGGTCACCGAGGCGGGGACGCTGATTTCAGGAACCGTCAAGAATGCCATTGCCATTGGTTCCCTCCTTGGGAGGGGCATTGGAGACACCTTTCGCGTTTCCCTCACCCGCGATCCTGTAGAGGAAGTCAAGGTTGCCTACGAGATCCTCCGGGCCTTTGATCTCCGGGCGCGGGGGCCGGAGATCATCTCCTGTCCCACGTGCGGGCGGTGTGAAATTGATCTGTTCGGCCTGGTGGAACGTGTTGAAAAGGCCCTTGAAGATATCACCGCGTCTCCCAAAGTGGCTATCATGGGATGCGTGGTAAACGGTCCCGGCGAGGCCCGCGAAGCGGATATCGGTGTGGCCGGAGGCAGGGGCCAGGGTATCTTGTTCAGGAAGGGAAAGCTCGTTCGAAAGATAGCCGAACCTGAGCTTGCCGATGTATTGATCCGTGAAGTCCGAAAAATGGTGAGGTAAAAAATATTGCCTTCCGGCCACCACTTCGATACAAAGAAAATTTCGACCATGGAAACCCGCAACATCACGCACCAGAAAGAAAAGGAGTAGCAACAGACCATGCGATATTCAAACTATTTTATTCCCACTCACCGCGAAATTCCTGCTGACGCTGAAGTCATCAGTCATCAACTCATGCTCAGGGCGGGCCTGATCAGGAAACTGACTTCCGGCATCTATACCTACCTGCCGGCGGGCTTAAGATCCATAAAAAAGGTGGAACAGATTATCCGGGAGGAAATGAACCGTGCGGGCGCTATTGAAGTACTGATGCCGGCCGTACAGCCTGCAGAGCTGTGGCAGGAAAGCGGGCGATGGGATTACTACGGCAGAGAACTCCTTCGGTTCAGAGACCGGCACAACAGAGACGCCTGCTTTGGTCCCACGCATGAAGAAGTTATTACCGATCTGGTGCGGGATGAGGTACAATCGTATAAACAGCTCCCCTTGAACTTCTACCAGATTCAGACCAAATTTCGCGATGAAATACGTCCCCGTTTCGGCATTATGCGCGGCCGGGAGTTCATCATGAAGGATGCATATAGCTTCGATGCGAATGAAGAAGGTGCGGGAAAAAGCTACGACCGGATGTACGAGGCCTACACCAGAATATTTGAGCGCTGCGGGCTCAGGTTCAAGGCTGTCGAGGCGGATACCGGCCCCATTGGAGGAAATTATTCCCACGAATTCATGGTGCTTGCCGAAAGTGGAGAGGATCTGATCGCCAGTTGCCTCCAGTGCCGTTATGCCGCCAATCTTGAGAAAGCGGAAATAAGGCCTCTGAAAGGCGGGGGCCCCTCCAAGGAGGAAACGCTGCAGGAAATGCAAGAAGTGCATACCCCCGATATCAAAACCATAGATGACCTGGCGGCCTTTCTTTCCGTGTCACCCGGGGAACTCTTGAAAACCCTGATCTATCGTGTGGACGACGGAGAAATTGTGGCTGCACTCGTCCGGGGAGATCATGAGTTGAACGAGGCAAAATTCCGAAACCTTCTGGGCGCCGAAACCCTTGAAATGGCCGATCCGGAAACCGTCCATCAAACCACCGGCGCCCCCACAGGCTTTGCCGGCCCCGTGGGGCTCAAGGTCCGCATGGTGGCGGATCAGGCCGTGAAGAAGATGAAAAACTTCGTTGCCGGTGCAAACCGGGAGGATTTTCACCTCAGGAATGTCAACCTTGGCCGCGACTTCCAGGTAGAACAGTTCGGGGATATTCGAACAATTACGCCGCAGGATACCTGCCCCAGATGCGGGGGAGGCATCGAGTTTAAGCGGGGCATCGAGGTGGGACACATCTTCAAACTGGGCACCAAGTATTCCAGGGCCATGAACGCGGTCTACCTGGATGAACAGGGACGGAAGGAATTCATGGTAATGGGGTGCTACGGAATTGGGGTCGGGAGGACCGTGGCCGCCGCCATTGAACAGAACCATGATGAGGAAGGTATTATTTTTCCCATTCAGATAGCACCCTTTGAAGTCATCATCCTTCCCTTGCAGATGCATGAATCGACCGTCATTGATACCGCCGAGCGGATTTACCGCCTCCTGCGGGATAACGACAGAGACGTCCTGCTGGATGACCGTAATGAACGTGCAGGGGTAAAATTCATGGATGCGGATCTCCTTGGTATTCCCCTTCGGGTCACTGTTGGAACCCGCGGGGTGAAAAATGGGGAGGTTGAAGTCAAAATAAGGGCGGAAAAAGACCCGCACTCCATCCCAATCCAGGATGCTCCTGATTTTATCATGAAACAGGTACGTCTGCTTTATGATTCGACTCAATGATATTACTTCCCAGATTCTGACCTACCATCCCAAGGCGGATATCACCCTGGTGGAAAAGGCGTATGTCTATTCGGCAAAGGTGCACCAGGGCCAGATCCGACTATCCGGGGAACCCTATCTTTCCCATCCCCTGGAAGTCGCCTACATCCTTACCCAGATGAAAATGGACACCGTCTGTATCGCCGCCGGCCTGCTCCACGATACGATTGAAGACACCGACGCGCAACTCTCCGACATTGCGAGACTCTTCGGGCAGGAAACCGCTGATATCGTGGATGGCGTGACCAAGATCAGCAAAATACAATTTTCCAGCCGTGAACAGCGCCAGGCGGAGAACATTCGCAAGATGATTCTCGCCATGTCCAATGACATCCGGGTCATCCTGGTAAAACTTGCCGACCGCCTCCACAATATGAGGACGCTCGGATATCACCCGGAACCGAAACAGCGCCTGATTGCCCGGGAAACCCTCGATATTTACGCGCCTCTCGCCGGAAGGATGGGCATTTACTGGGTAAAGTCAAGCCTCGAAGATCTCTGTCTCTACTACATGGAACCGGAAATCTACCAGAAAATTAAGACAGAAATCGCCCAGCGAAAAGGGGCACAGGAAAAATTTATACAGGACGTTCGCGAACTTCTCACCAGGAAACTGGAAGAAGTTGGGATCAAGGCAACAGTAGAGGGACGGCACAAGCATTTTTACAGCATTTACAAGAAGATGATGACCCAGCACCTGATGGTCAACCAGGTGTATGATATCATGGCTTTCAGGGTCATCGTTGACACCATCAAGGAGTGTTACGAGATCCTTGGTCATATCCACAGTATGTGGAAACCGGTCCCCGGCCGCTTCAAAGACTATATCTCGGTGCCGAAGGAAAATATGTACCAATCCCTGCACACAACCATGATCGGTCCTCTGGGACAACGGATGGAAGTACAGATCCGCACCTGGGACATGCACAGGATCGCGGAGGAGGGGATTGCAGCGCACTGGAAATACAAGGAGGGACTGGGAGGCAAACAAACAGACGAAAAACAGTTCACGTGGCTGCGCCAGCTCCTCGAATGGCAGAAAAGCCTGAGTGACCCTCTGGAGTTTCTGGAATCCGTAAGAATGGATCTCTTTCCCCATGAAGTCTACGTCTTCACCCCCAATGGCGAGGTAAAGGAATTCCCAAAAGGGGCGACACCGGTTGATTTTGCTTACAGCATTCACTCGGAAGTTGGGAACAAATGCATGGGGGCAAAGGTCAATGGGAAGATGGTACCGTTGCGGTATGAGCTCAAAAATGGTGATATTGTCGAGATCATTACCTCTTCAAGACACCACCCGAGCAAAGATTGGCTCGAATTCGTAAAGACACCCAAGGCCCGCAACAAGATCCGGCACTGGATCAAGAACCAGGAACGGGATGAAAGCGTTGCCCTTGGCAAGAACATCTTGGAGAGGTTCCTGGAACATGAACACATAACCTTCCAAAATATCCTCAAAAGCGACCAGGTTACCTCTATTGCCAAGGACCTCTCTTTTCATTCGGTAGAAGACCTCCTTGCCGGGATAGGCTTCGGAAAAGTCTCTCCCAGACAGGTAGTGGGCCGACTCAAGCCCAAGCTTGGCTTGAAAGATGCAAAAGCTCCCGGGCTCGTCGGCAAGATGGTTCACCGAATCAAGCGCCGAAAGACGGGAAAAGGCATTCAGGTAAAGGGAGTCAGTGACATGCTGATACGGTTTGCCAATTGCTGTCACCCCTTGCCGGGAGAAGAAGTGGTCGGTTTCATCACGAGGGGGCGAGGCGTGACCATCCATACAAAGGACTGCCCGCATGTCCTCAAGGCCAATAAAGAGCGGCTGGTGGATGTGACATGGGAGGCTGAGGGAAATGAATCCTACCAGGCGGAACTCAAGGTAACCAGCCTCGATAAGAAAGGGACTCTTGCAGATATAACCGGAGTCCTGGCCCAGAAAGACGCCAACATCATCCATGCGGAGATCAAGACCACGGTGGACAGGAAAGGAGTCTTGTTCTTTACCATCGAGGTAGCCGATTACCGGCAACTGCAGGAAATAATGGGGGCCATAAAAAGAATCAAAAATGTTATCATGGTGGAACGGGTGTAACAGGGGAAACGGGCTATGGCTTTACAACCCGCCCTGACTTGATGCAGCTCGTGCACACCCTGATTTTCTTTGTTCGCCCGTTCTGGACGCAGCGCACCTTTTGAAGGTTTGGATACCATCGAGTTTTGGTCTTGTTATGGGCATGGCTGACGTTGTAGCCAACGGTCGGTCCTTTTCCACAGATCTCACATACTCTTGACATTCGCGTTCTCCTCACTCATTATAAAAAATCCACGCAGGGACTTTGTTAGCAATTCAAATTTTTTATAATACTTCCATTGCAAATGAAAAGCAAGAAAATTTATCAGGTTCCTATGGAAAAACACCTCTCCTCCCGGACACCAAAGGACCAAGCTGCCTTGCTCTTACCAGAGATCAATATCATCAAATCTCCATTGAAACACATTCATCTCATGGGGATCTGCGGGACCGGGATGGCCTCCCTGGCAGGACTCCTCAACAGTAAAGGATTCCAAATTACCGGATCAGACCAAAACATCTATCCTCCCATGAGCGATTTCCTGGAATCCCTGCATATTCCCGTCCTGACCGGCTACCGTGCCGAGAACCTTCATCCGTTTCCTGATCTGGTCATCGTGGGGAATGTCATTACCCGGCAGAACCCTGAAGCCGTAGAACTTGCCAGACTGAAACTCCCCTATCTCTCCCTTCCCCAGGCCTTAGGCCATTTTGCCCTGGAAGGAAAAAGATCCATTGTAATCAGCGGTACGCACGGCAAAACCACCACCTCTTCCCTGGTCTCCTGGATCCTTGAAAAGGCAGGTCTTGATCCCGGGTTCATGATCGGCGGAATTCCGCTCAATTTTCAACAGAACTTCAAGGCCGGTCACGGCCCCTATTTCGTTATTGAAGGTGATGAATATGATACCGCTTTCTTTGACAAAGGTCCCAAATTCCTTCACTACAGGCCGTGGATAGTCATCCTCACCAGCATTGAATTCGACCATGCCGATATCTACCGGAACCTGGAACATGTCCTTGCAAGTTTCCGAAAATTGATTGACCTGATTCCAGCCACGGGGCTCCTCATTGCCAATACTGATGATGCAAGAATCAGAGATGAACTGGACCGTGCCAAGTGCCCGGTCTGGACCTATGGGCTTTCCGGAAAACCCCTCTGGCGGGTGGAAGATATATCCTCTCAGAAAGCAAGAACCCGTTTGACCGTATCAAAGGAAGGTCAACACTTTCTGACGCTCGAAACGGGTCTTTACGGGCGACATAATATCTCGAATCTCCTCTCGGCCGTGGCGCTGACACATTTCCTCGGAATAGTGCCACATGCGATTTCCGATGCCCTGAACAGTTTCCGCGGTATCAAACGCAGGCAGGAAATACTGGGAGAGCCACGGGGAGTCCTGCTAATCGATGATTTCGCGCACCACCCCACCGCGGTCCGCGAAACCGTCCATGCGGTAAAAGAGCGCTTTCCCGGAAGGAGCCTTGTGGCCGTTTTCGAACCGCGTTCCAACTCCAGCAGGCGGAAAATTTTTCAGGAGCGCTATGCAGAATCGTTTAACCTGGCCGACCGGGTCCTGGTGCCCGAACCTCCACTCATGAAAAAGGTTCCCGAGGGAGAGCGCTTTTCTTCCCGCTGTCTTGTCAGTGATCTGAAAAAACAGGGAATTCGAGCCTCCTATTTCAAGACCACTGACGCGCTCCTGAAGGGCCTGCTTGACGACACACATGCAGGCGATGTAGTCCTGTTCATGTCGAACGGCGGATTTGACAACCTTCCAAAGAGGTTTTTGCATGCTTTGAAAAATAGGAGCTAAATACCCCGGCGTTCACGATTCGGGGACTTCTCCCGGGGCATCTGTGTAAGATGATCTCCTCACCACGTTCTCCGGGATAGAGAAGATACTTTTTCAGGTAAATAATCCCTCCAGGAAAAAGAAAGGAAACTGAGCCAATGCGTGACAGGAAATACTGGGACAGAAAGCTGGAAACAATAAAGGATGAAGACCTGAAGGCGCTTGAGTTGGATGCTTTGAGAAGGCAATTGACATATGTCTCTGAAAATTCCCCTTTTTATAAAGAAAAATTTGAAAGGTCCGGCGTAGGCCCGGATGATCTGAAGACCCTGGAGGATCTGAGGAGGTTTCCCTATACCACGAAGGATGAACTCCGGGAAACACAGGAAAAGTACGGCGGACTGGGAGGACATCAGTGTGCCGGAATAAAGGATATCATCCGGATTCAGGGAACCAGCGGGACAACCGGCCGGCCGCTCTTTATTGGGCTCACTCGAAATGATGTTCACACCTGGAATGAACTCTTTGCCCGTCACGCCTGGACCGGCGGTCTTCGTCCAGAAGATGTCATGATCAACCCGGCAAATTTTACCCTCTTTGTGGGCGGACTTTCTGAATGCTCCGGGGCTGAACACATGGGGGTCACGGTCATCCCGGCTCCCTTTGTCAGCACGAGCACTGATAAATTTATGATGCTTATCCAGACGTTCAAGCCAACGATCCTGTTTTCAACTCCCTCAGCAACGGTTTTTATTGAGGAAGCGGTTCGAAAAATTCTCCAGGTAGAACCCTCTGAACTCGGGTTCAAGAAAGGGTTCCTCGCTGGAGAGGCCCTGAGTGAAGACGAACGAGCAAGGATTGAAAAAACCTGGCATATTACGGCCAGAAATTTCTATGGTCTTGCCGATGTGGCGGCGGATATCGCTGCTGAATGTGGGCAATCAGTAGGACTTCATTTTTGTGCCCAAGGCGCCCTGGTCCCGGAGCTCATAGATCCTGAAACTCTGGAACCGATTGCTATGGAAGACGGCGCGGAAGGAGAAATTGTTTTTACCACAATCAACCGGGAGGCTACTCCGGTAATACGATACCGGGTACGCGATATGGTCAGGGTTTTTACCAGCCCATGTCAATGCGGACGCACCGGCTTTCGATTCCAGGTCATCGGCCGGACCGACGACATGATCAAGGTAAAAGGGGTGAATGTGTTTCCATCTGCGGTCAAGGGGGTTATTCAAAGTTTTGCGCCGGAGACTACCGGAGAATTTCGAATTATTCTCCCTCACCCAGGGCCTTCTTTTGGTGAAAATCTGACATTAAAAGTTGAATATGCTGAAAATATCAAGAAAGAGGATTTAGAAAAACTGGGAGAAAAAGTCCGAACGGCCATCCGGGAAAAGCTGGTATTTACTCCTGTCATTAAGTGGCTCCCACCGGGAACGTTGGATCGTTCCCAATATAAGGTGGATTATTTTGAAAAACCATATGAAAAACAATCTCAATAGCGCCTGAACGCAACGGTATCCCCTGACATGTTCATACTAACGCTTCTTCTCCTGATTCTGATTGTCTTGCTGTTTCGTTTCAGGCTTGGTAAATTGCGAGCCGAACCATATTGGCGTCAATCAACAGTTCCAAGGATGACCGGATTCGGGTAGACCAGGTCACTTGAACTCCTGCCCCTGATTCACTGGTACACA
>JAFDGR010000094.1 GCA_019309145.1 Deltaproteobacteria bacterium
AAGCCTGCTCGAACAGATCCTTTGGCTTCAGGAAAGAAACCATCGCGCCTACCTCTCCCACAGGAGAAGACGCATGAAAAAACTTGCATATTATACCCAACTCTCGTTGTAGGGTTAACTCTGTCCAAAACCGGTCTTTCCAGGAGGGCGGGGAATATGCCGATTCCCTGCCTCCAGAGTCTCTTTCGATACCGTGCTGCATCTCATAGCAGCGATCTCAAGTCGTCCCACACTGATAGAACATCGGTCATTTTCTCAGGAGAGACTATGTTGGATGGCAATAATCAGGGACATCCATACAGACGCCGGGTGTTTTCGAGAACCGCTTCCATCACCGCTTCCTGCGGGAGTTTTTTTATTTCTGAAATGGCACGAAGAGAGACGAGCGCGTTTGCCGGTTCGTTGCGCTCCCCCGGAGTCGGCCCCAGGACCGGGCTGTCCGTTTCAAGGAGCAGGCAGGAAAGGGGAAGGTTCTTCACCAGTTTTTGTTTCTGGCGGGAACGGACGATGGACGGCGGTATGGAAAAGAAATATCCTGCCTCCACCGCCGGCAGGGCCGTGCTCGCCTTGCCGTCAAAGGCATGAAGCTGAACCTTGGTGGCGCCCTTTTCGAGGAGGAGCTTTATGGTGTGTCTTCCCGCTGATCGGGAATGCACATTCAGGGGAAGGTCACGTTTTTTCCCCATCTCGATGAACATGGCGAAAATCTCCCGCTGCACCTCTCTCTCCCGCTCTTCCTTTACGGCCCAGAAATCAAGCCCCACCTCACCAATGGCAACGAGGTGGTCCCGCTCTCTTTCGATGAACGTTATCACCTCTTGCGCGGCCGACGGATCAAGATGGGTGGGGTAGAGGCCTGCCGCGGGCTGCACCTGAGCATATTCTCTCGCCATGGCCAGGTTTTTCTCACCGTCTTCAAGTGTTTCTCCCACTGCTATGATGGAAGAAACACCGGCTGCACTCGCCCGATCGAGGACCGCAGTGAGATCTCCATCAAAGGATGTGTCGCACAGGTGCGCATGGGTATCCACGAGACCGGAGATTCCCACTTTGTTCTTTTGTTGTTCATTCACGAAAAACCCTCTCATTG
The DNA here is from genome assembly GCA_019309145.1 of Deltaproteobacteria bacterium. GTDB lineage: Bacteria > Desulfobacterota > DSM-4660 > Desulfatiglandales > Desulfatiglandaceae > B46-G9. Next base: position 1,091 of record JAFDGR010000094.1, read on the forward strand.
CAATAGGTTGAGCATGGCCTCTGCTTCAGTAACCGGCGATGTACACGCCGTGTTGGTGCAGACATACGCCGTGGCCTTCCCCTCTCTCATCTCATGGGTCATACGGAATTTCGGCCATATTCGTGATCATGGAGCGAGGAGAGAACCGGGGCGCACGCTCTTTTCCCCGTGTTTTTCGAAGACGGAATCAAGTGCCCTGTTCAGGTCTCGCCTCTTTCGCGACTCATTTTCCCGGTGAAAAAGTGACAACTGCTCTTCTTGCCAGGGATGTTCAAGCTGGGACAGAGAGACTCCCAGGAGCCTGATCGGCCTGTTTCCCGCTTCTGTATCCAGGAGAAGACGGGAAGCGTTGGAGAATATCTCCAGGGCGTCATCGGTGGCATGGGGGAGCGTGGTCGAACGAGTTACCTGCACAAAATCGCTGTATTTCACCTTGAGCGTAACGGTCTTTCCCTGCATTCCCTTGCGGCGCATCCGGCGGGCAACTTTGGTCGAAAGGGCCAGGATTTCCTTCCGGGCCTCGTCCATATCTTCAATGTCCCGCGCGAACGTCTCTTCGTGGCCAACGGACTTCACTTCCCGGCCCGGTTCCACCGGCCTTTCATCCAGGCCCAGGGACAGCTCATGCATCTTGAGCCCCTGCTTTCCAAATCTTTGTTCAAGGACCTTGAGCGGTATCCGGCTCAAATCCCTGAAAGTGCGCACCCCCAGCCGGCCCAGGGCTTCCCGGGTCACTTTTCCCACGCCCCACATTTTTTCTATGGGCAGGGGATCGAGAAACGCCCTGACGTTTTCAGGGGGAACGACGGTCAGCCCATCCGGCTTGTCCATATCCGAGGCGATCTTGGCAACAAATTTGGAAGGGGCAACCCCCGCGGACGCGGTCAGCCCGGTTTCCCGTACAATCAGTGACTTGATCTCCTGTGCGATCGCTTCCGGTTGTCCGAAAAGGCGGATGGACCCTGTCACATCCAGGAACGCTTCATCAATGGACAAGGGTTCCACCAGCGGGGTGAAGCGATGAAATATCTCAAAAACCTGTGCAGATACTTCGCGGTATCTGTTCATTCTCACCGGGAGGAATATGCCTTTGGGGCAGAGACGCCTTGCGGTGACCATGGGCTGGGCTGAATGGACGCCGAAGTTCCGGGCCTCGTACGAAGCCGAAGAAACCACCCCCCGATCGTTGATCCCTCCCACGATGACCGGCTTTCCTTTCAACTGCGGATGGTCAAGGACCTCAACGGCCGGGTAAAAGGCGTCCATGTCAAGATGAATGATGTTTCGTACTCCCATCTCCCTCTCCACTCCCCGGAGCGTTGCTCCATGGTGGAATGTTTTACGATGCTCTTAGAATACCTGATTATGCATCAAATTGCCAGATCCCGCTTTTCCCCACATCCAAGGTCAACGAACAGCTGCCATTCCTTGACGCAAACCTCTTGGCTCTTGCTGGATTAAGCTTGACTCGTCACAAAAATAGTATCAAAATGCGTTATTCTTATCCTTTTCACTATATCCTCTGTATCCTGCGTCTTGGTAAAAGACAATGGTTCGAATCCCTGCCTTCCGAAGCCTTTCCCGGTCTCGAAACAGCCTGTTGGATTATACGACTCATATGTAGAAAATCACAACATAGGATTATCCATCTAATATTATAGAAAAATTTAGGATACAAACCCCCGAAAAGCGGTATATAAGCCCCGCCCTGTCTTGAAATGCCCCACGAAGCAGCAACTGTTTTTATGCGCACCAGACCTTGAAGGATAATTGGTGCATGATATCAATACGTTAGAATATGGGTCTCCTTTTGGCATTCATCTTGCTCTCTAATCAGGCAAACATTCATTCTTGAAAAAAGGAGCGGGGGAAATGGCAAAAGAGAGGAAAGAAAAAGTGCGGGATCGAATCGGATATGGCTCTTCTTACCGGAAGGGCGCGTCCCACGATTTAAAAGGAAAAGAGGAGATTGGGGCGGTTCTGGGCGGTCAGGTCTGGATGGTGAAGCCTGATAAAAAAGGACAGAGCGCCAATCCCTGTATCTGGATGCAGGCGGGGGTGGTGGACTTCAAGAATTGTAACAATTTTTATGACTGCACCACCTGCAAGTACGATCTGGGGATGCGGAAGAAGGCAGCACAGGGAAAGCAGATGACCTGGCAGGATGCCATGAGGAGACGTTCAGGCCTGGAAAGGGTCTGCCGTCACAGCCTGACCGGCAGAATCGCGAAACGGCAGTGTGCCTATGATTATGAATGCTCCCATTGCGATTTTGACCAGTTTTTTGAGGATGTGTGGACCACCAAGACCAGGACCTTGCCGACCGAGGTGCACAGGGTCAAGGGCTTTGAGGTTCCCATGGGCTACTACTTCCACAACGGGCATGCCTGGGCCCGTATCGAAAGCGGTGGCTATATCCGGGTGGGGATGGATGACTTTGCCTTAAAACTCCTGGGAAAAGCAGACGGATTTGATCTCCCTCTGATGGGAAAAGAACTGGATCAGGACACCCCCGGTTGGGGATTGCAACGGGGCAATAACGCGGCCGATGTGCTTTCGCCGGTCGGGGGGGTTATCGTCGAGGTAAATGCCAGCGTGAGAGAAGACTCCGGCCTGACCAATCGGGAGCCTTATGGTGACGGATGGCTCTTTGTGCTTCGCAATCCTGCCCTCAAGAAGACCATGAAAAACCTCATGGATGACACAACCGGTCTTGCATGGATGGACAGCGAGGTGGCCAAACTGGAAGGCATGATTGAGGAGGTTGCCGGTCCCCTGGCTGCGGACGGTGGTCATCTTGCCAATGATATTTTCGGCAATCTGCCGGACCTGGGTTGGGGAAACCTGACAAGGACATTTCTCAAGACCTGATTTGTGGAGAAAGGAAAAAGGCTTGAGCCCTGAACATGAGGACCTGAGTCGTTACGGACGGAGAAACGCAAGATGCCTCGAAGAACAATGGAAAAGCAGACTGCAGGGGATCAAGATCGTTGCATCTGGATGCAGGCAGGAGTGGTCCGAAAGAAATATTGCCACCGGGACTACCAGTGCAGGGACTGCGTCTTCGATCAGGCATTGCGAAGCGCTGCCCGTGCAAAAAGAAGCGGCATCGTCTCCTGGCAGGACAGGCTGCGCGAACGGCCCCAGTGGCAAAGGCCGTGCATTCACCACATGAAAGGTGCTATTGAATACCGGTCGTGTACCAATGACTACCATTGCGGTCACTGCGACTTTGACCAGTATTTCCAGGACCAGTACACGGTTCATGCCGTGGTGAGCCCGGTGGATTCTTTCGAGGTTGGCGGATTCAAGATACCGCAGGGCTACTATTTTTATGAGGGGCATACCTGGGCCAAACTTGAAGAGGGTCCGTCCGTGAGAATCGGCATTGATGATTTTGCCCTCAAGGTCCTGGGGCCGTTTGACCGTATTGAATCCCCACTCATGGGCAAAGAGGTAGAGCAGGGAAGAGGGGCGATATCCATCATTCGCGGTGACAAGGAAGCGCAGATGCTCTCGCCTGTTACCGGTGTTGTTACTTCCTTGAACACAGGGGTGCGTGAACAGGGCTGGCTGGCCAATAAAGATCCGTACGCCGGGGGATGGATCATGACGGTTCATTCTCCTCATCTCAGAAAAGACCTGAAGAATTTGACCATTAACCAGGAATCAAGAGATTTTATGAGAGAAGAAGTGAAGCGACTTTTCGAGATCATTGAAGAAGTGGAAGGACCGCTCGGTACCGATGGAGGTACCCTGGGCAGTGATCTCCTTGGCATGATGCCGAAACTTGGCTGGGAAAGGCTTGCCCGCCTTTTCCTTCGCACCGAACCTGCACCCTTTTCCCCGCAGGGCTGATGGGCTACCCGCTCATCAGCCTTTCTAATTCATCCTTGAGCAGGGTGCTGCAATATCTGCAGAGGTTATTGGACTTCCGATCCACATCAGCAACCGAGTGACAGTAATGCATGATACATCCGGGGTCCTTGCAATGACGCAGGTTGAATGTATGTCCCAGTTCATGGACCGCCTCTTTTACCACCCGCGCATGATACTCCTTGTCATGGCTCCCGGAGCCGATTCCTTCCTTGAGCCGATGAACGGAAATGATGGAAGCCCTTCCCCCTAACTGTGCTTCTCCGTACACATGGGTCAAGATGGGGATAAAGAGATCTTGCCTTGTAATGCCCAATATTTTCAAGGCATTTGAGGGGGCCTTTCGGTCCAGGGCCTCCAGGATGAGTGTGGAGTGATATTGGCGCCGATGCCGGTCAAAAGCGAAGTCCAGGTTGTCGAGGAGCGGCATGATTTCAACAGGATAACCGTATACCCTCATCAGTTCGCCAATGATTTGGTCCAGAAGTGCCGTATCAAGGACTTCAATGGGGGAAAGAATGATGGTATGTGCCGGTTGGGTATTCAATCTGGCCTGCGAATTCCATATCGCTTGATTTTGCTGTACAGGGTGGAACGGTCGATCCGCAAAATGTCAGCACTTTTTTTGATGTTCCAGTCACTTTCTTCCAGGATGGTCAGGATATGAGCCTTCTCAACCTCCTGCAATGATCTGGCAGCGGCGATGGTCCGATGTTCCGGAGAAAAAATGGGGAGATCCTGAGGCTGTACGGTCCGCCCTTTGCCCACAACAACGGCACGTTCTATGGCATTTTCCAGTTCACGGACATTCCCCGGCCATTCATACAGCATCATTTCATCCATGGCTTCCCTGCTGATCTTGTCTATATTCTTGTTGCTTTCCTGGGAAAACCGGTGGAGAAAATGCTCCGCGAGAATGGGGATGTCTTCTTTTCTGTCTCTCAGGGGCGGCATAACAAACGAGATCACATTGAGCCTATAAAAAAGGTCCTGCCTGAATGTTCTGTCACGGATCGCCTGGGCCAGGTCCTTGTTGGTGGCCGCGATAACCCTGAAGTCGGCCTCAATGGGCTGGGTTCCCCCGACCCGGTAAAACACCCGGTCTTCCATGACACGCAGGAGATCGATCTGCATTCTCATGCTGATCTCGCCTATTTCATCCAGGAAAAGGGTCCCGCCGTGTGCCAGCTCCAACCGCCCTTTCTTGCTGGCCTTCGCATCGGTAAAGGCACCTTTCTGATGCCCGAAAAGTTCACTTTCGAGGAGATGTTCGGGGAAAGCCCCGCAATTGATCGCCACAAAAGGACCGTCGCACCGCGGGCTTTTACTGTGAATTGCCTTTGCCGCCAGTCCTTTGCCGGTCCCTGTTTCCCCGGTGATCAACACGGTGGAGTCGGTGGAGGCCACATCTTCTATCAACCGGAACACTTCCTGCATCGCCCTGGATTGGCCCAGCATGCTCTCAAACCTGGTCCGCTCTCGGTATTCTTCTTTCAGGAAGAGGGTTTCCCGGTCCTGTGCCTGCCGATCAATGATTTTTTCGATCAGAAGCCCCAGCTCATTGGGATCAAAGGGTTTCATCAGGTAGTCAAAAGCCCCGTTTTTCATGGCCTCGATGGCCGTGGAAACGGAACCATAAGCCGTGATCATGACAACGGCCACATCCGGGTCATTTTCATGCACCAGTTTCAGGACATCCAGGCCGCTCATGCCGTCCATCTTGATATCCAGAAGGAGGATATCATACCGGGTTTTCTCCAGCATCTCCAGGGCCTCTTCTCCGCTGGCGGCTTTGTCTATCTGGTGGCCATCCCTTTCCAGCCATCCGGCGAGGGATTCCCTCATAATCAGCTCGTCATCAACAATGAGAATTTTAGCGGTCCCCATGAAGGCCTCCATTCCCGGCAGATACGGGAAGAAGCACGCGGAACGTCGTGCCTTTCCCCAGGGCCGATTCGACCTGGATCGTTCCTCCGTGTTCTTCTACAATGCCATACGCCACTGAGAGCCCCAGGCCAACCCCCTTGCCCTTTTTCTTGGTGGTGAAAAAAGGTTCAAACAGTTTCGAAATGTTTTCTTCCGGAATCCCTGGCCCCGTATCAGTAAAAGCGATCATGATCTGGTTGCCTTCCAACAGGTGCCTGGTTTCAATAGTGAGCATACCGCCATCACTACTGTCCATGGCCTCTGCCGCATTCGAGACCAAATTCATGAAGACCTGCTGGAGCTGATCTTCGGATCCGACGATCTCCGGGAGTTCCGGATCAAGGAGTCTCTCAACCCTTACCCGGTTGATTTTCAACAAGTTTCCATTGAGGAGCAGGGTCTTTTCTACCAGACGGTTTATATCAACAGGTTTCAATTCCAGCTTTGACTGCCTTGAAAAAGCCAGGAGGTTGGAGGCTATTCGACTGACGCGGCGTGTTTCGGTCTCCATGAGTCCAAGGTACTGTGCGAATTGGCCGGCAGTCCGGCTGTCAAGGTCTTTTTCCTCTATGATCCGTTGCATGAGGAGGATAAAATTGAGCATGCCGGCAACGGGATTATTTATCTCATGCACCACAGAGGCTGCCAGCTTGCCAAGGGAGGCCATCTTGTCCTGATGGAGGAGTTTTTCATGGGTTTCTTTGAGCTCTCTGGTACGCTCTTCAACCATTCCTTCCAGACGCTGCCGTATCTGCTCCTCCTCCTTTTTCCTGTCTGTAATGTCCCTGCTGATTTCAATGAACTTGGAGATTTTTCCTTTGTCGCCCCAGATCGGGAACATGGTGACTTCAATATACCGGAGTCGTCCTTTGTGGTCCACACGGGTGAGGATTTGCTGATCTGCCAGCCTGTTTTTTATGACTTGCTCGAGCGGACAGACAAAATCGCCCCTCTTGCAGGGCTCAGAAAAATTTTGAAAGATTTCATGGCATCTTCGCCCAATGACTTCCTCACGGGTGTACCCCATGGTCTTCAAAAAGGCCTCATTGACCTCAACGATTTCATGCTCAGGGGTAATCACGACAATAAAATCCTGGATAGCGTTAAAAATGGTCTCGAATTCTTCCGTTCGGTTTCTGAGTTTTTTTTCCTCAACGTTGGTAGCCCGCCAGAACATGTCAAAAACATGGTACGCGAGGACCCTGATATGGTCGGGTTTTGACCCGAGGATATCATCGAAAATCTTATTTTCCGGCGTCAGCACCATGATGAGGTGAATATCGTACTCAGGAAGGAAGAAATCCCGATAATCCTCTGTGACTTTCAGCCCCAGCTCTCTGGCCTTTGTGACCCCGGGACTGGTGAGGTCATTGTCCGCAAGGGCAATAATCTTGGCGCGCACGTCCTTTTTGCGGTAATCGGCATAGGTTTTTTCCAGGACATCCCTGGCCAGCACGCCACCGCCCACAATGCCGATATTGATAATTTCTTCCGCCTTTACATTCATAGAATCGGGTCTCGAATATTGTTGTTGAGGTTTAATCTTGAAAGGTTACCATGTCACCAATACCCTTTCAAGAAGATATTGAGCGAAATGCGGGCCCTGGAAACAGGTTGAGATATACGCGGGCTTGGTCATGTTTTCGGTTTTTGGTTGACAATTTCCCTGTATGCGAAATATAAAAAGAGACTTTTCTTTGCGAATCTGCCAAAAATTTCCACTTATAAAGGAGAGTGTCATGCCTGACAAACCCGTGGGATCTGTCATGGTCGTCGGCGGAGGGATTGCTGGAATGCAAGCATCCCTTGATCTTGCCGATTCCGGATACCTGGTTCATCTTGTTGAGAAGTCCTCCGCGATCGGCGGGGTTATGAGTGAACTGGACAAGACCTTCCCCACCAATGACTGTGCCATGTGAATTATCTCGCCCAAACTGGTCGAGGTCGGCCGGCATCTGAATATCAATCTCATTACCTGTGCGGAAGTAGAAAAAATCGAGGGGACTGAAGGAAATTTCACGGTTACCCTCAACAAGACCCCCCGGTACATCGATGAGTCCCGGTGCACTGCCTGCGGCGATTGCGCCGAAGTATGCCCGGTGATCCTGCCCAGCGAATACGATCAGGGCCTGGTGACCAGGAAGGCCACTTATAAGAAGTATGCTCAGGCCATACCGGGTGCTTTCGCTATCCAGAAAGCAGACAAGGCCCCGTGCCGACTGGCGTGCCCTGCGGGTTTGAACGTGCAGGGGTATGTCCAGATGGTAAAAGAGGGCAAGTATAAAGAGTCACTGGAAATCATTATGGAAGACCTTCCTCTGCCGGGGGTGCTCGGGAGGATTTGCCCCCACGGCTGCGAGGATGCCTGTCGCCGCGCCCAGGTGGATGACCCGGTGGCCATTCGTGACCTGAAACGGCTGGCAGCGGACCAGTTTGATCCGCGTGATATTGAGATAGAATGCGCGCCCAGGAGAGACGAAAAGGTGGCCATAATCGGGTCGGGACCGGCCGGTCTTTCAGCGGCATACCACCTGGCACGGAAAGGGATACAATCCGTGATATACGAGGCCCTGCCGGAACCGGGGGGTATGCTTCGGGTGGGCATACCCGAACATCGACTCCCCAGGAAGGTCCTCGACAGGGAAATTGAATTGATTCAGAACCTTGGGGTGGAAATCAGGACAAACGCCCCTCTTGGCCCTGAAATGACGATCGATACCCTTTTTGAGGATGGTTACAAGGCGATCTATCTGGCAATCGGTGCCCACAAAGGCATTGAGCTGGGGGTCCCCGGAGAAAAGGCAAAAGGTGTGCGCCAGGGTGTTGATTTCCTGCGGGAACTTAATCTTCAGGGCAAGGTGGAGGTCGGGAAAAAAGTGGCCATCATCGGCGGTGGAAATGTGGCCATTGATGTGGCCCGGTCGGCCGTGCGGATGGACGCTGAGGATGTAAACATCATCTATCGTCGCACACGGGCGGAAATGCCCGCGTGGGAAGAAGAAATCAGTGCCGCGGAAGAGGAAGGGGTCCATATAACCTACCTCTCCGCCCCCCAGGAGGTCCTCACCAGGGACGGAACCGTGGTGGGGATTCGCTGTATCCGCATGGAACTGGGAGAGCCGGATTCCTCCGGCAGAAGACGACCGGTCCCCATCCCCGGCAGCGAATACGAGATAGAGATCGACCAGCTGATACCGGCCATCGGGCAAAGGGCGGACCTTTCAGCCATTGAGGACATTATGGGCCTTGATTTCACCCGCTGGGGGACCATTGACGTGGACGCAACCACGTATGCAACCGGCCGGGAAGGCGTCTTTGCAGGCGGTGACGCGCAGACGGGGCCCTGGGTGGCCATCGGCGCCATCGCGGCCGGTCGGGAGGCGGCCGAGTCCATTGAACGGTATTTCGATGGAAGAGACCTGGCTGAAGGACGGGAACCCATCAATAAGGATAATCCCCTCTATCGCCCGATTCCGGCTGACGCACAGAAAAAGGCCAGGGCCAGGATGCCCGAGTTGCCTGCTGATCAGCGCAAAGGCAACTTCAATGAAGTGGAACTGGGATATGATGAGGAAGCCGGTCGTGAGGAAGCGGACCGTTGCCTCAACTGCGGGTACTGCTGCGAATGCTATCAGTGTGTGAATGCGTGTGGCGCAGAAGCCGTAACGCTTGCCACCCATGCCCAGCAACCGGAAACCGTTGACCTGCAGGTAGGCTCGATTATTCTTGCGCCGGGATTTGAGGCATTTGATCCCTCGCGTTTTGATACCTACAACTATGCAAATCATCCCAATGTCATGACCTCGATGGAGTTCGAGAGGATCCTTTCGGCATCCGGTCCCACCTTGGGACACCTTGTTCGGATGTCTGATCACAAGGAAGCCAGAAAGATAGCGTGGTTACAGTGTGTGGGTTCTCGGGATATGAATCGTTGCGACAACGCCTACTGCTCCTCGGTCTGCTGCATGTATGCCATAAAAGAGGCGGTCATTGCCAAGGAACACGGCGGAGAAGATCTTGATTGTACCATATTTTATATGGATATGCGGACCCATGGAAAGGACTTTGAGCGGTTCTACGATGATGCCCGGGAAAAACACGGGGTTCGATTTATCCGGTCTCGCGTGCATTCCGTTTCCCCGGCTCCGGGGACAGATGATTTGACCATCCAGTATGTTAATGAAGATGGTACCTTGCAGGCAGAGCGCTTTGATTTGGTGGTGCTCTCCGTGGGACTCGAGACCCCGTCCGAAACGAGAGCGCTGGCCGAAAGGCTCGATATCGATCTGACGGAAGGCAGCTTTTGCCATACTGAATCTTTTAACCCTGTTGCCACGTCCAGAGACGGCATATACGTTTGCGGGGCATTTCAGGGACCCAAGGATATCCCGCAATCCGTTGTTGAAGCCAGTTCGGCAGCGGCGGAAGCAGGGTCCCTTCTCAGCCCCAGCCGTAATACCCTGACCAGGACCAAGGAACTCCCGGAAGAAAAGAATGTAGTGGGTGAACGCCCCAGGATCGGGGTCTTTGTCTGCCATTGCGGGATAAATATCGGTGGTGTTGTGGATGTTCCAGCCGTCCGGGACTACGCGGCGAACCTGCCTTACGTGGTATACGTCACCGATAACCTTTATACCTGCTCACAGGATACCCAGGATACCATTGCCAAGGTCATACAAGAGGAAGGTTTGAACCGAATTGTGGTGGCTGCGTGTACGCCAAAGACCCACGAACCCCTTTTCCAGGAGACCATGGTGAGCGCGGGTTTGAACAAGTATCTATTTGAGATGACAAACATCCGGAACCAGGATTCCTGGGTGCACAAGGATGACCCCGAGGCCGCCACCGAGAAAGCCAAGGACCTGGTGCGCATGGCCGTGGCCAAAGTGGCCTTGATGGAGCCGCTCAAGGAAACAGAACTGGGCATCAACCAGAAGGCCCTCGTGGTGGGTGGTGGTATCTCCGGCATGGTGACCGCGAGGACCCTGAGCAAGCAGGGATACCAGGTTGCACTGGTGGAAAGAAATGGCGCCCTGGGCGGCCAGGCCCTGAGCCTTTTCAGGACCTGGAAAGGCGAGGATGTCCAGAAAAATCTCTCAACGCTCGTGAGGGAAGTGGAAAAGGATGACAATATTGAAGTCCACCTTAATACGGTATTGAGCCACGTGGACGGCTTTGTGGGCAATTTCAAAACGACCCTGAAATCGGGTGACAGGGAAGAGGCGCTTGAGCACGGTATCGCAGTGATTGCCACCGGCGCAGAGGAATACAAACCGGACGAATACCTGTACGGCAAAGACCCCAGGGTCATGACCCACCTGGAACTGGATCGAAAATTCATGGATGATCCTTCCGCATTGAAGGGGGTGGACACTGCTGTCTTTATCCAGTGTGTGGGCTCCAGGGAACCGGACAGGCCCTACTGCTCACGGGTCTGCTGTACCCATTCCATGGAAAGCGCTCTCCAGTTGAAGGAACTGAACCCGGAAATGAATGTCTACATCCTGTACCGGGATATCAGGACCTACGGGGAGCGGGAGACCCTCTACAGAAAGGCCCGCGAAGCAGGGGTTATCTTTGTCCGCTACAGTCTTGAACGCAAACCGCAGGTTAAAAGCACGGAACAGGGACTGGAAATCCAGGTGGTTGATCCGATTCTCCAGCGCTCGCTGATCATCCACGCGGACCTGCTTGGACTTGCTTCCGCTATCGTGCCGTACAGGGATGAGGAACTTGCCCAGCATTTCAAGATCACCTTGAATGATGACGGCTTTTTCGTGGAGGCACATCCGAAGCTCGCTCCATCGGAGTTTGCCACAGACGGTGTTTTCCTCTGCGGGATGGCCCATTATCCCAAGCCCATTGACGAGTCGGTTGCTCAGGCCCAGGCGGCGGCATCACGGGCCGTAACACTCCTGGCAAGGGAAACCGTCCAGGTGAGCGGCACCGTGGCATACGCAAATCCCGCGTACTGCAGCAGTTGCGGGGTGTGCGTGGCCATTTGTCCCTATTCAGCACCCTCTTTCATAGAGGAAGGTCCCTTTGCCGGGAAGGCCCAGATTAACGCTGCCCTGTGCAAGGGATGCGGGCTTTGTGTTGCGTCATGCCGCTCCGGCGCCCTCAACCTGCGGGGATTCGAGGAAGGGCAGATTATGGCAATGATAAATGAGATGTAAAGTGAATGGTTCCATGTTCAGGGTTCACGGTTCAAAGGTTAGGGAATTCCAATCGGGAACCGTGGACGTTGAACCCCTGTGAAATATAAATTTCATTTTTTTGAATTAGTTGACTGAGGAGAAGGTAAATGAGCGATTGGGAACCGAAAATCACCACCTTTTTGTGTCACTGGTGCACGTACGGTGCGGCAGACCTTGCCGGGGTCAGCCGGCTCCAGTACCCGCCCAATTTCCGGGTTATCAGGGTGCCCTGTTCCGGCCGGGTAAGCCCGAAGTTCATCCTCGCGGCCTTTCGACACGGCGCGGATGGTGTCTGGGTCTCGGGGTGACACCCGGGAGACTGCCATTACCTGGAAGGTAATTATTACGCAAGACGCAAATTCGCCCTCCTGAAAAATCTCCTGGAACATGTGGGATTGGAACCCGGAAGGCTTCATTTTTCCTGGATCAGTTCAGCCGAGGCCACCAAGTTCGTTGAAGTGGCCAAGGAGGTGAGCGCTGCTGTCGGAGAACGGGGGCCGGCCAAGTACCTGATAAAAAAACGAGCCGAGGTAGCATAATGATTGAGTATACGGAAAAGATCAGGGCCGTTGCCAAGAAGCTCCTGGAAGAAGGGACCGTGGATGTC
>JAFDGR010000355.1 GCA_019309145.1 Deltaproteobacteria bacterium
CGACGCCGAGGTCGGCTGGGGGTGGATCAAGGATTGTTTGATAAGGCCGACCAGTTTTCATCGCCTCTGCCATGGTATCGTAACATTCCAAGATAACCCGTTTTGTACGATATTCTCCATATTTTTGCTCATCTCTCCGCCTTACGATTGTAAATGTATCCATAATGTATTCCATATCTTCTCGGATGATACAATAAAGATGGAAATATGCAGCATCAAGCTCACATCGAAGCATAAATCGCCTTGCGTCGTCCCAACGGTATGGTGGACCTTCATAACCACATTCTTCAGCTAACGTTTTAAGATCCCATGCCGTGAATGATAGTTCCAGCACTCTCGGAAAAACCCATTTGACAATCTTCGAATCAGATTCCCATGGGCAGATAGCTCCAAAAGATTCTGGGGAAGGGATAGGTAGCTGCTTGAAGACATAAAAATTCAAGTGGCCTCCACTCGCTTTTTGCCTGAGCACATAGTCCAGGACGAAGCTATTTAATGCTGCCAGCAAGCAACAGGCCATAGGGCCGCCTTTTTCTGTCAGTAAAATCGGCAAAGTGTTACCAACGCCGTATGGGGGCAGGAATGTTGCAATTAGACTGCGTGAATCGGCAACGGCGCTTATGACATCTCTGAAAGCCAAAAACCATCGAGCGTCAGAAGCTCTTTCACGGACCTTATCTTTTGGCACCCAATACCTTGGTATCGGCGAAAAAGAGCTATCAAGGAGATCGGAAATTGTGGAGCCCTTGGTCCCGGCATGAGTTCTGTAACGAGCCGATCTTTCTGTGCCCTCAAAAGTGGAAGCTCTATGATTAAATTGATGAGCGAGCTTAGCCTCGTATAATGGTAGATAGACTTCGCCGTCAAGTCGAAAAATGTTTCCCTCTAATAACCATCCTTCGTATTCCAATTCATCTTTCAAACGAAACAGTTGCGAGTCATTTGTTAAATGGAACATTGCGAGGAACGTGGCCTTCCATGGATTACTTTCTTTTGTTTCATCCTCCATAACTATCACAGGCATGCTATCGTATATGACTTTATTGATCTCTGCGTCCCTTGCACTAAAAAACGTTGGAAAATTCAAGGTATTCGGGTTGATTCTTTTTATGTCATTTGATGTTAAGAAATATCTCCTTGTGCTATCACCGACTAAGGACAGGGCATCAAGTTGAGCGCAAAATAAGAATCTTTCCCGTTTCTCAGAGGATATTGTAAGAAGACAGAATTTGATATTACCTTGAACGTCGGGAAAAATGCCCTTCCGGTTTTCAAAATCAAATAGACTAACCAGAAAGCCGCCATCCATCACATCCCGAAAAAAGAGTCTTGTGGTCAAATCAGTTGCTATCCCGGAAGGAACTATGCAACCGATACGGCCTGTCTTGCCCATAACAAATCGTTTAGTTTCAGCAAAAATGGCGTAAGTATTTACATCGCCTCGACCACATAACGGATATCGACCTGAGCTCCGAACAAATAGACGGGCCAATTCAGAATTTCTCAAAGCCTCTTTATAGGCAGAATAAGCATGTGGATCGGAATTCTTCAGCGATTCTATCATTTTTCTGCGGGTGGCGGCTTTTGGAGCATTTGCTATTTCAGGATTTCGGGAAGAGAACCATTCTTTTTCTTCAAGTTTCAGACGTTCCCAGGGGGGATTTCCGAGGACACAGTCGAATCCTTTTGAACCCCCTCCCTCGCTCCCTCCCGCCAGGGGAGGGAATCTTTTTAAGGAAATGTTGGTGAATACTTCGGGGAATTCCAGGTGCCAGTGGAAGAACCGGTGTTTGGTAGCAATAGACTCCATTCGCTTTCGTGCTTCATCCTTTAGTTCATAGTCTCCTCCCTGAAATCGCCGAAAAATATCTTCAGTGGGTACAGTGGTGCCTGTTTCTTCAGTTAAGGGCCAAAAAAATGCGGCAGTCCAGAGGTCAGCTACTTCTTTTTCATGCCGGTAAGCAGGTCTATCCTGCAAAGTTTCATATTGAGCGGCCTTGTCGCACACCTCATGAAAAGAATGCTCAGGCATGCTGCCCCATTCCTGAAAATCCTCAACCGCTTCCTGCCACTCACTTTCTGGAGCAACTTCTGCAAATAGATCCTGCTGGCCTTTCCGTTCCTCTTTATTTTTCTTTCGGATAGCAGCGGCGATCTTCTTATCATCCCCCTCCACCGGCTTGAAGGCGTCATCCGGAATTCCTTTTTCCAGTAACTCAGGGGTAGCCCCAATAAGGGAGTTCCCGCACTTGATATGGTGATCCAGAAATCCTAATGGACGACCAGGATCCAGGGTTTCAATCCATAGAGCCACCTTGCAAAGTTCTACAGCCAATGGGTTTACATCCACACCATAGATACAACGGGATACCACATCGCGTAAGGCTTTTCGGCGCTGCTCAGGTGGCGGCTCTATCTCGCCTGTTCGAATCATGGCTAAGTGCTTGCCTATCCGGTGTGAGGCGGAAATAAGGAAGTGACCGGAACCACATGCAGGGTCAACCACCTTGAGATCGAGAAGGGCCTTTTCAGGATCAGGTTCTTTGAGAGCCCTTGCTATTACAGGTTCCAGGGCAGAATCGAGCAGGCAGTTG
>JAFDGR010000095.1 GCA_019309145.1 Deltaproteobacteria bacterium
AACTCGATCACTTCTTCCTCGGTCAAGGTTTCCCCTTCCTTCAGCTGGACAATCGCCAGGACGATTTCCACCAGGCGGTCATCCGGGTAGCCGATACAGGCCACGTCGTCTATCTTGGGATGATCCATGAGCGCATCTTCGATTTCAACCGGGAAAATATTCTCACCCCCGCTGGTGATCATGTCCTTCTTTCGGTCCACAATGTAAAAGAATCCCTCCTCATCCAGCTTTACCAGGTCACCGGTATAAAGCCATCCATCCTTGAGGGTCTCTTTCGTCATCTCCGGGTTCTGGTAATATTCCCGCATCATCCTGGGAGTGCTGAAAATGAGTTCGCCCACTTCTCCGGGGGGGACTTCCTTGCCTTGGAAGTCAACGACCTTGCCTTCCACCCCGAATGTGGGCTTGCCGATAGACCCTGGCTTCCGCAGGACATCTTCGGGGTACAGGTTAAAGGTGCCGCCTCCTCCCCCCTCGGTAATGCCGTAAATATTGGATACTCCTACAGGAAAGGTCTCAACGAGGCCTTTCATAACGTCAAAGGGGACCGGCTGTGCCCCGATTTCCAGATACTTCCAGCTTGAGAGATCATAGTCAGCGAGGTTGATCTCACCGTTTTTGATGGCATTCAAGAGGGCCACGGCAATCGGAACCACGACGAGAACATCGGTCCCTTTTTCCTCCGCGATGGCCTCAATGATCCACTTGGGATCCTTGAACTCTCTCAGGATGGTACCTGTTGCCCCGGTGGCATAAAAGGGACCCCAGAGGAACATGGTTCCGCTGTGATAGAGGGGAAGGAAAAAGACGTAATTATCATTTTTCTGCACAAAATAGCTCATGCCAATGCCGATGGCGGTATTATTCAGGGAAAAATGGGTGTGCAGGACCGGTTTTGGTTTGCCGGTAGTTCCCGAGGTGAACATCATGGCAATGGCATGCTGGTCGTCCACGTTCACCAGGGCTTCTGAAATGTCATCATAGGCGGCGATGGTCTTGTAGTCGGTCATATCAGCAGGCACAGTATCACCCACGCAGATATAAGCATCAATGGTGGTGAGATCTTTTTGAACCGGCTGAACCACCGGGAGAAACTCGGAGCCCAATATGAAGACTTTCGGGCTACAGACCTCTGCTGCGTACAGGATATCGGAGCCCACGAATCTGAAGTTCAGGGGGACGACAACGGCGCCGATCTTGATGATGCCGTAATAGGTTATGAGCCATTCAAGGCTGTTGTTCTGGAGGTGCATGACGTAGTCACCATCCTTGACACCCAGTTCCTTGCTGAGATAGTTGGCAACCCTGTTTATCTCGTCATTGAATTGTTTCCAGGTGAGTGTTCTCCTTTGATTCAAGGAAGGCGTTCTCTCGATCAGGCAGATTTTGTCTGGAAGATGCCGGGCATGGATCTTCGCATAGTTGGCATAGTTCATAGAGTATTTTCCTCCTTGTGTTGAGTTTTGAGCCCGTTCCTTACGGGGTTTTTTGTCAAATCAGCGAACCCCGTTTCTCATGAAAAGGAGATGTGAGAAACAGGGCCCTGGGGTAATGGATTGAGTGAGGTTTCTACGTCATTGCAAAAAGCCGAAAGCCTTTGGGAGCCACAGGACCATATTCGGCATATACGTCATGATTCCAAGCACGATGAGCTGGATGATCAAGAACGGCAATACCGCCTTGGAGACATAAATGAGATCCCGGTTGGCCATTGCCCCGGTAATATATAAGCTCACCCCCATGGGAGGCGTGCAATACCCGATGGCGAGGTTCACGGTGAAGAGCAGTCCGAAGTGCATGGGATTGATATTGAACGCGTAAACCATGGGCAGGAAAACAGGCCCCAGAACGAGGGTGGCGGAGATAATATCCATGAACATGCCCACGATCAGCAAGAGGATGTTGCATACCAGGAGAAACACGATGGGGGAATGGATGCCGGCCATGACCGTTTCGGTCAGTTTTTCCGGAATACCCGTGAGGGTCAGGTACCGGCCGAAGCAGGTAGCACCTGCGACGATAATCAAAAGCGTTGCGGAAGTCACGGCGGAATTTACCGTTACTTTTTTTACATCGGACAGTTTCATGGATTTGTGGATAAACAGCTCCACGATAAAGGCATACACACAGGCAACCACCGCTGCTTCATTTGCGGTGAAGGCACCGGAAAAGATTCCACCAAAGATGATAACAGGCAGCATGAGGGACCAGAACCCTTCCTTAAACACGGCCCACAGCTCTTTGGTGCTGGGTACCGGCATGCGGACAAGGTTTGGTTTTTTTCGACAGTAGAAAAACGTGTAGATGCAGGTTCCAATAATAATGAAGAGACCGGGGACAAAACCGGTGAGGAACAGCCCCTGGAGTGAGACATTACTGATCATGGAATAGAGAATCATACTGATACTCGGTGGAATGATGACTCCGAGATTCGGCGATGTGGTCATGATTCCCAGGGTAAACCGTTCAGGGTACCCGTTATCCAGCAGGGCGGGAATCATGAACCCCCCGAGGGCTACCACGGTCGCGACGGTGGAACCGGAAATGGCGCCAAAGAGACCACAACCGATGACTCCTGCCATTCCGAGCCCCCCGGGCAGCCAGCTCACGAAGGTATTGGCCACCTTGATAAGCTTGTTCACGATGCTCCCCGCAGTCATGATGTTCCCGCAGAGAATGAAGTAGAGGACCACCACAAGGGCGAACTTGTCCATACTGCGGAAAAGTGTCTGGGCGAGGAGGAGAAGGGGAAGATCGGTGAAAAAAACAAAGCCAAGAACCGCAGTGAAAAAGAGGCACATGAACACCGGGACAGTGGCGGCCATGCATCCAAGAAGAATTGACAACATGATCAGGTTACTTGGTTCCATAGAATGGATTATCTCCGCATCGGTTATGGTTTTTCTAGCATTCGGTATACACCAGTCTAAGCGGTCTCCTCGGTTTTTGATCGCAACTTCTGGATATCCTGATAGGTCACCTGGATCACCCTGATAAACATCATAATCCCCATGGTGGGCATGAGCGCGTACAGGTATACGAGAGGGATTTTCATAATGATGGTGTGTTGGTGGGTTGTCACCTGGAGGGCCGCCATTTTCCAGCCGTAATAGATCATCATGACCGCGAAAATAGCCGTCACGAAGTTACTGAAAAGTTCGAGCGGCGTTTTGATGCGGGGGGCCAGTTGAACGAGGGCGTCGATCTTGATCATGGAACGGGCCTTGATTGCGGCACTGCACCCAATGAAGGTGGTGAGAATGATCACTTCCCTGACCAATTCTTCAGCCCAGGCAAAGGGACTGTGAAAGAGGTAGCGCAGAAAAACATTCACGAAAAGCGCCAGGAGGGCCGCCATTGTGGCTATAAAGAGGGACCAG
The DNA here is from genome assembly GCA_019309145.1 of Deltaproteobacteria bacterium. Taxonomy (GTDB): domain Bacteria; phylum Desulfobacterota; class DSM-4660; order Desulfatiglandales; family Desulfatiglandaceae; genus B46-G9. The sequence continues at coordinate 3,381 of JAFDGR010000095.1, forward strand.
TCTTCGACAAAACTCAGGATGGCATCAAGGACACCCAGTATCTTTGTTATCATAGGGGCTCTCATAAAAAGGCGGGGGAAGCTTTCTCACTCCACCCCGCCTTTTTTCAGCTGGTTGTTATCTGTAGTGCATAAACTTTTCGACTTCCTCCAGGTAGTTTGCGGGCCGGTATTTGTCACCGGAATACAGTTTGTTAATCTCAGAGGCGAATTCCTTGTGAACCACATCAGCCTGCTTTTTCAACAGGGCCATTTCATCATTGGACAGCCTGAAGAACTTGATGCCTTTTGCCTTGGCCTTGGCAATCTGATCTTTTTCCTGTTTTCTGGTTTCCACGCGGATTTTGGCACAGACGTCATGGACCACTTCCTTAAAGGTTTTCTGCAGGTCCGCGGGCAGGCTGTTGAACCACGCCTTGTTGAAGATCCAGATAAAGAGGCCCTGGGCATAGTTGAGTTGGGTGTAATACTTGGCGACCTCGAATTTCTTGGTGATGTTACACACCATCGGCGTATGGTCAAGGCCGGTGATAACGCCCTGCTTCAGGGCAACCGGCACATCAGGCCAGGGCATGACCACGGCGGTGAGCCCCCATGCCTTGTAGGACAGTTTATTCACGGCGGCCTCGGCAATCCGGAATTTGACCTTCTTGGCATCGGCGATGCTCCTGACGGGAATAGTTGTTGCCCACCCGTAATTCCCATATCCGGTAATATCGAGCCCCATGATTCCCTGGTGATCCATGGCCATCATGAAGTGGTCGAAAAGTTTCCCGCTATTTACAAAACGGTCGAGTTTATCAAACGAATTAATTAAGAAGGGGAGGTTGATCAGACCGAAGCGCGGTCCAAGGTTGGTGGCTGCCACCGAGCTGCACCCCATCCCCTGGATGGCGCCCATCTGCAACTGGTTGAGGACCTCCACCTCTCCTCCCAGCATGGAGAAAGGTTTGTAATCAAAGTAGATCTGGCCGTGGGTCCGTTTCCACAGTTCGTCGCGGATTGCAAAGCCGGCATAGACGCCTTTAATGATAGGATGGGAAACATTGGAGACGATGCATTTATATTTCGCTCCGGACGGATCGAATTTGGCCTTCCACGCTGCCAGAGAAGGGGCCTTTTTCGCCCACGCTGAACCGCATACCATCACGAGACCGACGACAATCACCAACACGGAAAATAGTACCTTTCTTGTCTTCACGATGCACTCCTTTCTCCCTGAAAAGTTAAAAGATAAAAGAGACCCGGCTTTTTTGCCTTCAAAACAATTAAAAAATTCAAGCAAAGTTTTTCCTTCTTGTCAAGAAAGAAAAGCCGTTTCCCGCATAGTTTTAATGTGAAAAAGACACCTGTTGTGAACAGGTTAATGCGTATCTATAAACCGGATTTTTCCAGTCTAAATGCCTTTTGACCGCACTTTTTCATCGTGTACGACCCTGGTTTGGGCTCCCTTGGCCACCTGGTAGGTTCGGCTGAATTCGGACCAGAAATCCCTGTCCTTTTCTTTCCAATCGGGCCCGAATTTTTCTTCAAAGAAGTCTCCGAGTTTTTCAAAGAGAATCTGCCAGGTGGCCTTTCCGTCGGCCATGGCGGCAAAAAGTTCGTTCAGAATTTCGTCAAGTTGGGCGAGTTTTTCCTTGGGAACGTAAAAGATAGCGCCCTTCCTTATGGAGCTCATGAGTGTTTCGGGATTCATGGCATGGGCGGTAAGCATCACGGTGGGAATGTTTTTTTCAACCGTTTTTTCGAGCAGCCCCAGTCCATTGACGCCCATGATATCGAGTATGGCAAGGTCATAGGGATAGAGACGGATTTTTTCCACTGCCGCATCAAAATCCTGGGCACGGTCTATCCGGGACGATTCAAGGATTTCTTCTATGGTGTCGAGCACATCTTCTTCATCGTCCACCGCCAGGATTTTTTTGTGCGCAAGGTAGGAATTCTCTCCGGACATTTCAGGTCTCCTTCTGGCGAAAACAGTTGAAATAAAAGCGATGCCGGGTGATTGTTGTGCTCAATAGGGACCATTTCGCAGCGACTTGCCCGGCCTGCAAAAGCTCCTGTAAAATTTGAAAATAGGAGGTTCGGCTTCTTTTGTCAAGATGAAAAGAGAACCATATCAAGAACAAATGCTTCCCCCTCTTTGATTTCCATCTCAAGGAAAACCCTTGACAGCAGGGAAACAGGGTGCTAACAATACCATGAATGAATCATCATTCATAACGATGGAAGCCATGGAAAAGAGAAAAAATGATAAACATCAGAGAATCATAGAGGCGGCAACCCGAATATTCGCCCGGAAAGGCTTTTTTCAGGCAAAGGTTTCCGATATCGCCAGGGAAGCCGGTGTCGCAGACGGAACCATCTATCTTTACTTTGACAACAAAGACGATATCCTGATCTCCCTCTTTGAGGAACAGATGAAGGCTGTCCTTGACAACATGATCAGTGCCCTTTCCAAAGAGGCCGATCCGGTCAAAAAACTGCACCAATTTGCCCTGACGCACCTGAGCCTTATAGAAGAAAATAAGAATGTAGCCGAGATTATCCAGGTGGAACTCCGGCAGAGCAGCAGATTCATGAAAGAATACAAGAACGAGCGATTTGCGCAGTACCTTGATCTGATCGCGGACATTATACGGGAGGGGCAGCAAAAAGGCGTCTTTGCGCCCGATATTATCCCCGGTATTGCCAAGAGGGCATTTTTTGGCGCTCTGGACGAGATGTCGAGATTTTGGGTATTGTCAAGCCGAAAAGAGTATGATATTAGGACGGCTGCTCAACAAATAAGCAGCTATTTTTTACGTGGGATTTCTGTTCCGCGCACATGAACTGCGCAGGACAATAGGAAAGGAGGAGAAAGTGAATATTATCGTTTGTTTAAAACAGGTACCAGATACGGAGACGCAGATCAAGATTGCCCCGGACGGCCAGTCCATCGTCCAGGATGATATTAAGTGGGTCATGAATCCGTATGATGAATTCGGGGTGGAGGAGGCCCTCCGGCTGAAAGAAAAATTCGGTGGTGAGGTCACTGTGGTTGGGCTGGGGCCGAAGCGTGTCACTGAATCTATTCGAACGGCACTGGCGATGGGTGCTGATAAGGGCATTCTCATCTGTGACGACGCATTGGATGGGAGCGATTCCCTTGCGACAGCAAAGGCCCTGGCGGCGGTGGTCAAAGATCTCGAGTACGATGTCATTTTCACCGGGCAGCGGGGAATAGATGAAGATATGGGAGTTGTCGGGGCATCACTTGCGGAATTCTTAGGAATCCCCCAATTATCGCTCATCTTGAAGGTGGAAATGGCGGAAGACGGCCAGTCAGTCAAGGTGCAGCGGCCGGTAGAGGGGCAGACCCTGGTGCTGGAATCCAATCTTCCCGTGCTGATTACGGCACAAAAAGGTCTCAATGAACCCAGGTACGCTTCACTCCCGGGGATCATGAAGGCAAAGAAGAAACCGTTGGAAGAAAAGACCCTTGCAGACCTCGGGATTGATCCTTCAGAGGTTGGTCAAAACGCACGGAAACAGAAGGTCCTTGCGTTGTCTTCACCTCCGGAGAGAGGGGCCGGAAAAATTGTTGAGGGAGAGACTCCCCAGGAGAAGGCCGCTGCATTGGCCAAGCTTCTCCATGAAGAGGCAAAAGTAATCTAGTGCCCATTTGCAGAACAAGGTAGGCACGAGCGAGTTTCCAATTTATGAAGAAGGAGATGAATCAGATGGCACAGGGTGTATGGGTAGTCGCAGAGGAAAGAGACGGAGAGATCCGAAAGATAACGTATGAGGTGGTAAGCGAAGGGAGGCGTCTGGCTGATGCCCTTGGACAGGAACTGACGGCCATCCTGCTGGGTTCCAACATGAAGGAAAAGGCTGCCGACCTCGGACAATATGGAGCGGACAAGGTCCTGGTAGCGGATGATCCGAGACTGGACCCCTATACCACGGATGCGTATGTTTCCGTTATAGCACAACTTGTCAAGGCAAATGAGCCCGCGGTACTCCTGATGGGGGCCTCGGTGCAGGGAAAAGATCTCTCGGGGCGATTGTCCGCGAGGCTCAATGTGGGCATGGCCCAGGATTGCACGGCTTTTGAAATCAAGGATGGAAACCTCGTGGCCACACGGCCCATTTATGCAGGGAAGGCCTATGCCACGGTGACATTCGAAAACAGCTGGCCGCAGATGGCAACCGCGAGGCCCAACGTCATGCCGGTGAATGAACCGGACAGCTCGAAAGCGGCCGAGGTTATTGATGCTGATTTCACGCTTGATGATGCAGAGCTGAAAACCAAGGTGGTGGATATCATCCGGGATGCCAGCGGAAAGATTGACCTGACCGAGGCGGAGCGGATCGTTTCCGGCGGCAGGGGCATGAAGGGCCCGGAAAATTATGAGATTCTTGAGAAACTGGCGGACCTCCTGGGAGGGACGGTAGGGGCGTCACGTGCAGCGGTTGATGCGGGATGGCGGCCCCAGACGGACCAGGTGGGGCAGACCGGTAAAGTGGTTTCGCCGAATCTTTACATCGCCTGTGGGATCTCCGGCGCCATTCAGCACCTTGCCGGCATGGGGACGTCAAAGGTGATTGTGGCCATCAACAAGGACCCGGACGCACCGATTTTCCAGAAGGCTGATTACGGGGTGGTGGGTGACCTTTTCGACGTGGTACCGGCACTCACCGAAGAAGTCAAGAAATACCTGTAAGAAAGGAAAGGAAGTCCTCAAAAGTCAGGGCGTGGAATTCTTTGCGCATGTCAGGAGGACCGGGGGGATGCTCCCTGGTCCTCTTTTTTTCCTGAGCAGCGGTTTTTCCTCAAAATGCCTTATCACCATCGAGCATGCAGGTCCTAAAAGGAAACCCCCGGAAAACCGCCGGGGGATCAACCGGACGTGCCGTTACTAAAAATAGTTTCTCTTCTCCTAAAAAATCAGGGAGAACCCCGCAAATGTAACGCACACTCCAGTATGCAAGAAAGACAAAGCAACTTTTATGCCGCTTTGGGGAATAACTTGATTATTGTGTAATATAAACTGGTTAACTCCATGCTAAATCGAAGAAAGCCGCTCCCTGTTTCCGTTCATACACGTCACGCGTATCAAGATTGCCACAGGCATGAAGCCACGCATTATTTGATTGACAAAAAAAGATATTTTTCACATAAAGAAAAGCTTAAGGATGAAGCCTCTGGCGGTGTAGCTCAGTTGGTCAGAGCATGCGGCTCATATCCGCAGAGTCACTGGTTCGAGTCCAGTCACCGCCACCAGGAACGACAATGACGAAAATGCCTTTCAGGTGTTGACATCTCTTGTGCCAGCCTTATCTTCATCACAATCGGACACTGGAGAAATGTTGCTGAGATGGGTTTGCAGACGTTCAGGGAGAGCGATCTCGCGACATTGAGCGAGGCGCTGCATGTTGCCGAGGACAAAACAAGTGATTTTTTTAAGTCTTCCCATGATCTGTGGAAAAGAAACCAATACGATGTGAAGACGATAAAATCACTTGCTTCGGACGATATGAGTTCGTATGCCCTTGCGGTCCTGAGAAGGGGCGCGCGGAAAGGGCCTTCCAGCTGGGAAAGCAAAGAGAAAAATTTCTATTTCATCTGTTTGCAGGACCACCGGATACTGAAAGCTGTACAGAGGGACAGGGAGCTGGCCTTGCTGCCTTTCCTCACGTATATATTGACGCATGAACTGGTACATATTGTCCGGTTCGGCAGTTTTCTCCAAAGATATGAAGTCTCCGGGGCGAACAAAGAGCGGGAAGAACAAATTGTCCATGGCATTACCTTTGACATATTGAAGGACCTGTCGCTTCGCAAGATGGATTACGTTTTGGATGCCTACCGGGACCACCGGATATGCGAAGTAAATCTCTCGTGAATTTTGCGTACTGAGGAGGTTTAAAAAGATGCCGATTTACGAGTATCAATGTATGAAATGTGGACACGTCACAGAGCGGTGGCAAAAATTTTCCGATCCCCCTTTGGCAGAATGTGAATTGTGCCATGGAAAGATGAAAAAACTCATTTCACAGAGTACGTTTCACCTCAAAGGAACAGGCTGGTACGTCACTGACTACGCATCAAAATCGGGTGGGAATCAAGGACACCCGAAGAAGCCCGAAAAAAAGACCGGGGAAAATGCAGCAAAGAAAAATGATACTTCCCAAAAGGGTACCCAGAAAAAAGCGACATCAGAGTAACTGCTCAGGAAGAGAGGCTGTAGGTAGATGAGGGAGATAGGTTGCAGTCCCAAACGAGATTGGCCTCCAACAGTCTCACCGCCTACAGTCTAAACAACCTTAATATTTGCAAGACGATTTTGAATGATGAAAAGCTGGGATACAGGACGGGTACAGAATAAGCTGATCAGACAACTGGAACGACAGGAAAGGCGCCAGGCCTTCCAGAGGGACCGGTTTTTCAGATTCAAACTGACGGAAATACATCATCGGCTGGCTCAGGCGCTCTTGATGAAAAAAATCGTGGAAACGGACAATCCAACTGCCATGTCCGATGCCCTTCTGAAAGGCCTGAAAAAGGCACTCAACAGTACGGAATTCGACTTCAAGTATTTTATTGCGCCTATTCGAGACCTTGTGCCCCGCCCCAATCCCTATTCCCTCTACATGACGCAATACATCATGGAGGTCCTCATTGATGATCCCAGCGTGATCGATGTCTATGGAACAGACAAGGATATTTACAGCGTGGTGAATGAGGTCATCAGCCACATCAATATCCAGTTCCAGAGGGCCGAGGAAGATATTGAAGAACAACTGTCCCGGAACAAGTCCCTTACCCCTGGGTCACGGGAATATGATATTGCCCTGGATCAGCTCATAAAAAAGACATTCGGTGAACCGCAAAAAACCACCCCGTAGCCTTCTTTTGAAACACATGCATCCTGCAATACTGTCGTCGTACTATCATCTGAAATAGGAGGAATACATGTCTGAAAAAATAGCCTACTTGTTCCCTGGTCAGGGGTCCCAGTTTATTGGGATGGGCCGGGATCTGGTTGAGTCATTTCCGGCAGCAAGAACAATCTTTCAACAGATGGATGACCTGTGCGGAATGCCCATATCCCGTCTATGCTTTGAGGGACCGATGGAGGAATTGATCCTGACGGAAAATCTGCAACCCGCTCTCACGGCGGTGAACCTTGCGGGCCTGACGGCCCTGCAGGCGTCGGGCGTCAAGCCCCATGTCTCTGCCGGGCACAGCCTGGGAGAATATGCGGCGCTTGTTTCCGCGGGAATTGTGCAGGTGGAGGATGCCCTTCGACTGGTCCAGAAGAGGGGCCAATTAATGCACCGGGAATCACTCTCCCATCCGGGTACCATGGCGGCGGTCATCGGTCTCCCATTGGAGACGGTCCAGCGTATCGTGGAGGAGTTCAGAGGAGACGATATCCTCGCGGTCGCAAATCATAACACGATGGAACAGATAGTGATTACCGGGCAGAAAGAGGCTGTTTCGCGGGCAATGCAAGCGGCACAGAAGGAGGGAGCCAAGGCCATTCCTTTAAAGGTGAGCGGCGCATGGCACTGTCTCCTCATGGAGGGAGCGGTTGGTGAATTCAGGGAATTCATGGAACAGATCCCTTTTTCCCCTCCCACATCCAGGATGCTTTTTAATGCCACCGGCAGAGCCGAGACAGAGCCCGAAGACATGAAGGAGATCATGGCGAAGCAACTGGTCAGCCCCGTAAAATGGTATGATATTGTCCAGCAAATGGTTTCGGACGGTGTGCAAACCTTTGTTGAGGTGGGCCCCAAGAAGGTCTTGACCGGGTTGGTACGGAAGATCATTCCCAAGGATGCCCAAATACGGCTTTTCCAGGTGGAAGACACCGCCGGCCTGGAAAAGTTTCTCGCAAGGGAGCGTTAACGGGAGGGGGTGTATTTTTTGCCCTGTTGGGTATCCCTTTCTTCCAGTTTTTTCCGAATGAGATTGAGATTCTTTGTCTTTTCCCTTGCCCATGCGGGCGCGAGAAGATCTGCTCTGCCCGGGTCACCCGTGAGCCTTTGAACCACCATTTGAGGGGGCAGAAGCTCCAGGAAATCAACCACCATGTCCACATATTCTTCTCTCTCCAGGCATTGAAATGCCCCCCGCTCATACTGTTTTGCGAGGAACGTTCCCCTGGTGACATAGAGAAGATGGATTTTAACGCCCTGGACGGGAAGGCATGCCAGGAAACGGGCTGTTTCAAGCATCATTTCCCTGGTTTCGCCGGGAAGCCCAAGGATGACGTGGGCGCAGACATTCAAATCCCACTTCCGCGCCTGCAGCACGGCCCGCTGGAAGCACGCCACATCATGCCCCCTGTTTATTCTTTTCAGCGTCTTGTCATGAGCGGACTGCAGGCCATACTCGATCCACACAAGGGCACGGTCCCGGTATGAGCTGAGAAGCCGCAGGATATCCGCGTCAATACAATCGGGCCGGGTGGCAACGGAGAGCCCCACGATATCGCTGTACAGGAGGGCCTCGTCATACATCGCCTTCAGCGTTGGCAAGGGCGCGTAGGTATTGGTGAAAGATTGAAAATAGGCGATAAATTTTTTTACCTTGTATCGCCTTCGCATATGGCTCCGTCCCTGTTTGATCTGGTCCCTGACAGGGTATCCTTTTTCGACAAAGGCACCGGTGCCTGATCCCAGGCGGTCGCAGAACACGCACCCTTCCTTTGACAGTGTCCCGTCACGGTTCGGACAGCTTAAACCCGCATCCAGGGGAATTTTCTGCACACGCTCCCCAAAAATTTCTCTCAAGTACATATTGTAGTCACGGTACCGCATCATGGTGAAAGCATAGAAGAGGAGTGGATGAAATGTCAATTGCCTTGCATAGCCAAGTGGAAATCTGCTAAGTTCTGGTATCTATTCCGGCGGGAGGAAAGGAGAAAAAAAGCCTATGGCAAGAAAAGCCACATTGACGGTAGATGGGATTACCTTTGAACTGCCCATTGTGCAGGGGACAGAAGGAGAACAGGCAATAGATATCTCGCAGTTGCGCAGCAAAACAGGGCTTATCACGCTTGACCCGGGTTTTGCGAATACGGGAAGCTGTGAAAGCGCCATTACGTACATGGACGGGGAGAAAGGTATTCTCCGGTACCGGGGCATCCCGGTGGAGCAACTGGCCGGGAAATCAACGTTTGTGGAAACTTCCTATTTGCTCATCAACGGGGAACTGCCCACAAGAAAGGATCTGACCCGCTTTTCGATCATGCTGAATGATCACTCCCTGGTGCACGAGGATATGAGGACCTTTTTTGAGTATTTTCCGAGGGGGGCACACCCCATGGGAATCCTCTCGTCGATGGTCAATGCCCTCCGGGCCTTTTACCCGGAAATCCCGGAAAGGAGCGAGGATGAAGAGACCAACATGATGTTTACCCGGCTTCTTTCCAAGGTGAGAACCATGGCGGCAATGTCCTACAAGATTTCCAGAGGACATAAGGTGGTCTATCCAAGGCATGACTTGACCTATTGTGCCAATTTTTTAAATATGATGTTTGATTCACCTGTTCGGCCCTATCGCATTGACAACGATCTGGTTACGGCCCTGGAAGTCTTCTGGATACTCCACGCCGACCATGAACAAAACTGTTCAACCGCCGCGGTTCGACTGGTGGGAAGCGCACGCGTCAACCTCTATGCAGCCATTTCAGCGGGAATGAGTGCCCTCTGGGGACCGCTCCACGGTGGGGCCAATCAGGCCGTGGTGGAGATGTTGCAACAGATCCATGACAGCGGTGGAGACCCTGCCCCTTTTCTGGCAAGGGCGAGGGACCGGGAGGACCCTTTCCGGCTCATGGGATTCGGGCACCGGGTGTACAAGACCTACGATCCACGGGTCAAGATCATGAAAAAGGTGTGCGGGAAAGTCCTGAAAAAGATGAAGCGGCACGATCCTCTCATGGATGTGGCCATGAGACTCGAGGAGGCCGCGGTAAAAGATTCCTATTTCATGGATCATAACCTCTACCCCAACGTGGACTTCTACAGCGGAATCCTCCTGCGCGCCATTGGCATACCGGTCAATATGTTCACGGTCATGTTTGCCATCGGCCGTTTGCCGGGCTGGATCAGCCAGTGGAAAGAAGCCATGGATGATCCGCACTGGAAACTCCACCGCCCGCGACAGGTGTACACGGGATCGAAGGTGCGGGATTATGTCCCAATGGAGAAGCGAAAAAA
>JAFDGR010000096.1 GCA_019309145.1 Deltaproteobacteria bacterium
ACCCAGTCAACAAAAAACCCGCTCTGGATTCCTGCTTCCTCGCTGAGTTCCCCGCAATAACCCGTTCCTGGGATTTTGGAACCGAAATTACTTGCCTTATGCCCGGTGATATCATACATATACGGCCCAGCGGGCAAGATCTAACCGCTGACAGCCAAATACAAAAGGAGCAGAAAAATGTCTTATGCATTGAGTGAAGAACAGATCATGCTGAAAGAGACGGTATCCCGCCTGGCCAAAGAGCAGATCGCCCCAGGGGCGGAGCAGAGGGACGAGGAAGAAAAGTTCCCGTGGGATATGGTAGATGTCCTCCGGGAAAACGGTCTTTTTGGCGCGGATTTTCCTGAAAAGTACGGGGGCTCCGAGATGGGCCTCTTTTCGCTCTGCCTGGCGATCGAGGAAATCGCCAAGGTCTGTGCCTCAACCGCCGTTATTCTCCTCGTCCATGAGTTGGGCACCATTCCCCTTTTCCTGGCAGGAAACGAGGAACAAAAAGACAGATACTTCCCCAGACTGGCAACTGGAGAAGACCTGATCGCCTTTGGCCTGACAGAACCGAATGCAGGCTCAGATGTTTCGGGATTACGAACAAAGGCAGTGAAAGATGGCGACTCCTATATTCTGAACGGTACCAAGGTATTCATTTCCCATGCTGATGTGGCGGACGTTGTCTGTATTGGAGCACGCACGGACCCCAATGTCCCCGGGCACAAGGGAACCGGCGTCTTCATCGTGGACAAGGGAACCCCCGGGTTGAGCATCGGAAAAAAAGAGAGGAAAATGGGTCTCCGGGCGTCTTCCACGGTGGAAGTGATCCTGGAAGATGTGCGGGTGCCGGCCAAAAATCTCCTTGGGGATGAAAGTGCCGGGTTTCCCATTATCATGAAGACGCTGGATATTACCAGGATACCCGTGGCGGCCCAGGCGGTCGGCATCGGCCAGGGCGCCCTGGACTACGCCCTTCAGTATACCAAGGAACGGGTCCAGTTCGGAAAACCCCTGTTTTCCTTCCAGGGGCTCCAGTGGATGCTTGCGGACATGACCACCCAGCTTGAAGCAGCCCGCCAGGTAACCTACATGGCAGCCTCTCTCTTTGAAAAACAGCCGAAAAACATGGAAAGACTGCCCAAGGACCTGGTTCGATACTCGGCAATGGCAAAACTGCTGGCCGCAGAAACGGCCATGAAGGTGACAACCGATGCGGTCCAGCTCCTGGGAGGATACGGTTTTATGAAAGACTACCCCGTGGAAAGAATGATGCGGGATGCCAAGATCACCCAGATTTATGAAGGTACCAGTCAGATTCAGAAGGTAGTGATCGCCTATACTCTTCAGTAAAGGCAAAAGGCGTAGGGCGCAGGGTATAAGGGAGAAGGAATGACACTTCCGGGAGTCCCACCCGAGGGGATATTGCAAACGATACAGGGATCTCAAATGGCTGATAGCACAACGAACATGCGGAATGAAATCGGGTCAATTGTGCTGGCTGCGGGCAGGGGAAGCCGGATGAAGGAGTTTAAGGGAAACAAAACGCTCTTACCCCTGGTTCCGGAGGAGTCGCCGTTCAGGGGCCGGGAACCCATCCTCCTCCATATTCTGCGCAGTCTTCCGTCGGGCCCCAGGGCCATTGTCGTCCACCACGACAAAGAGGCGGTGACGCAGGTAACCGCTGCATTCGGCGTCATCTACTGTCATCAACCCGTGCTCAATGGAACGGGTGGGGCGCTCCTCGCCGCGCGGGATTTTCTCCGTGGAATCACATCAGAAAACGTCATTCTGACAATGGGGGATATTCCCCTTGTCCGGCCGCACACGTATCTCCGAATGATAGAGGAGCTCAAAAAGCACCACATGGTGATCCTGGGTTTCAACCCGGCCGACCGCAAGCAGTATGGGGTGCTGGAAACGAATGGGAAACAGGTCAGGCGCATCATTGAATGGAAATACTGGAAAGATTTTGCAAGAGAAGTCCGTGACGCTCTCCGGCTTTGCAACTCGGGCATCTATGCCGCCAAAAGGGAGGCGATTCTCCGCTCCCTTGACAGGCTGGCTTCCAGTCCACATGTTGTTCAAAAGGAAATAAACGGCAGGTGGAACCGGGTGGAAGAATATTTCATCACCGACCTGGTGGAATACATGCACGAGGACGGGCTTCCCGTCGGATATATACAGGCGGAAGATGAATACGAGGTAATGGGGGTAGACGATATTTCCGCTCTTCAAAAGGCCCAGCAGATTTACCGGGAACGCTTCCTGTGATTGCCGGTACCACCCGAGAGGATGCGCTTCAGTTTCTCGAGGTCATGCTTGTGCCCCAGGGCGATCAGGGTGTCTCCTTTTTCCATCCGGGTCTGTGAAGAGGGATTAAAAATCATCTCCCCCTCGCTCTTTCTGATGGCAACGATAATGACGTTCAGTTCCTGCCTGATACCCGATTCCATGAGATTCGCCCCGGCCAGGCGTGACCCTTCTTGCACCAGAAGCTCCTCCATTTCCAGTGCGATATTCCTATCGTGGACGGTCAGTTCCAGGAAGCTCATGACCGCCGGTTTCGCAATGGTATGCGCCATCCTCTGCCCGCCGATCACATACGGCAGAAACACGTGGTTGGCCCCGGCCCTGACAAATTTTTTCTGGTTCTTTTCATCGTCGGTCCTGGTGATGATAAACAGGTCCGGGTTGAGACCCCGCGCGGTCATGGTGATGAAAAGGTTGTCCGCGTCAGTTGATACCACGGAGACAAGGCCTTTGGCCCGGTCGATCCGCGCCTCCATCAGGACTTCTTCATTCGTTGCATCATCCAGGATGTAAGGGGTCCCCGCTTCTTCGAGCTGAGACTTTACCTCGTCACCCATGTCAATAACCAAAACAGGTATCTTGCTGGAAAGCAGTTCCTGGCAGATGGTTTTCCCGATACGCCCGTATCCGCAGATAATATAATGGTCTTTCATGGATCTCTTTTTCAGTCCCAATTTGCGCCTCCCCAGGATCTTGGTCATCTGAAAGACTACCATGGTCTGAGCCGCCAGGCCCAGGATATAGGCAACGATTCCGATACCAACGAAGATGAGTATGATGGTAAAGACACGGCCGGGTTCCGAGACCGGGCGGATTTCACCAAACCCGACGGTGGTTATGGTGATAACGGTCATGTAGAGGGCGTCCAGCGCATCCCACTTTTCGACAACCATGTACCCAATGGTCCCGAAACAGAGAATTGCTGCGAGCAGAGCTATTCCTCTCGCGACATACCTGGGGCTCAGATGCGATTGTCTGGAGTCAAACCCTCTGTGAATCAAAGGAGGCTCTCATTTCACCGGGGAGGAACTGACCGCCTCCACCGTAAATTCACTCAGGTTCTCCGGGAGTTTTTCGAAAACAATGGTGAAAGGAATGGATCCGTCCGGGGGTATATCCGCGTTTTTCCCCTCTCTGCCCAGCCTGTTTTTCATGGCCTTTTCGAGCTCAGAGAGAGACATCCTGTTCAGCTCTTGTTTTGTGAAACTGTTCCCGGCGTACGCGAGTTTTTTTCGAACCACATTTCCCTTATCATCAAGGATGGTTCCTTTTATAAGGATAAACCTGCGGTTTTTGGAGTATCCATTTGTGACGATACCTTTAATGACAAAAAGGCGCCCTGCCTTTTTCGTTTTCACAAACGAACCCGTCACCGCCTTGAAGGAAAGTCTTCTTACTCCTTTGTCAAGGACAGCGCTTTTTTCAACCGGCTTCAAGGGGGATAAGAAATCGGGGAGGAACTGGGGTGCCCAGTAGACCATCGCGGCCACACCTCCTACCAGGAGCAGGAGAATAATCAGGATGATGATCAGTACCTTTGAGGTGCCGGACTTTTTCCTGCGCGGCGGAGCAATCTCCATCTCCGGTTCATAAGTCTCCTCGAATGGCTCCTCTTCTTCCAGTTCCTCCCCTGGTTCAAGGCCCACAACCTCTTCATCCGGGACCTCTTCCATAACCCCAATCTCTTTCTCTGAGAACCCGGAAGAAGTGGCTTCCTGCTCTTCCAATGATTCCTCGAGAATCTGATCAAAGGCCGTCTCATCATCTGCCGGAGTCTCCAGTGCGTCTTCGCTCACCAGGGGAGGTGAATCCAGGGCAATGGTCTCCTCGAATTCCTGCTCGGCAGCGGAGGTAAGCGGGGGATATGCCAAGAAAACGTGCTTGCAGATGGAACATCTGACCTTGGATCCTTCCTTGGCGAGCAGGCTTTCATCAAGACGAAATGTTGTCTGGCAATTCTCGCATGTTATGTTCATAGCTCCTCTCCTCCTGGCAAACCATCTCTTTGACCAAATGTCGTGCTCAAACGCCGGGCATCACGACCCGTGAATCCTGCAATTCCAGCGTCGGAAGTCACGGTTTGAGCACATAGATTTCCGGCAGATTCCGATACTCCTCGTTATAGTCAAGGCCGTACCCGACCACAAAGCCGCTGTCGATGGTAAATCCCGCATAATCGATAGTGACCTCTTCCTGCCTTCGCTCCACCTTGTCCATGAGCGCACAGACCTTTAAGGACGCGGGATCTTTTTCGTTCATCTGCTTCAAAACGAAGGCAAGCGTGTTCCCCGTGTCAACGATATCTTCGACGAGGACAACATGCCTGTCCCTGATAGGCTTTTCCACATCCTTGGTAATCTGTATTTCGCCGCTCGAGGTCATCCGGGATCCGTAACTCGCGGCCCGCATAAAATCTATCTTCACGGGAATGCTGATCTCTCGCATCAGATCGGCAAAGAAAAATACCACTCCATTGAGCACCCCCACGAAAAGGGGATCTTTGCCTGCATAATCAGACGATAACTGCTCGCCGAGTTCTTTTACCCGCTTCTGAATATCGCTCCTGGAAAACAGGAGTTCCTTTTCCAAGACCATTCTCCCCGGACAAGATTCCGGCGCTCCTCCTCGCACATCAAATCATCAAGATATCTTCTCGCCACAGTGGTTGCAATACATTGCTCCCGGAAGGGTCTCCTTGCCGCAATGGGGGCACACTCCGCCGCTCTTTTCCACCTTGGCCCCGCACACCATACAGAACCGGGCTTCCACCGGGAGGTCTGCTCCGCACCGGAGACACCGGTTCACCACCACCAATTGCTGCCCGCACATGGGACAGAATCTCGCGTTCGCGTCCACCGTACCATGGCATTTTGGGCATGTCACCTGCTTCTCCCGGGCACCGGCATCGGCGTTCATGGACTGCTGGAGCATGGAGGGCATCATCATCCCCAGGCCCGCCCCCAGGCCGAGGCCCATACCGGTCCCCGCCCCGCCTTCTCCGCCCGCTCCTTCCTGCTGGGCAGCATCACCCATGGCCTTGGCGGCCTTGAACTTCATAAACTTGTCCAAGTCCCCCACCGCCATAAGCCCGCTCTTCTCATCGATCAGTTTCTGCACCTCCGCCGGCGGGGTGATGGAATTAATATAGAGATCCTCGAGCCGCATGCCGAACTTGCCAAAATCTTCCTGGACCCGTGCTTTTAACGCGGTCCCCAGTTCATCATAATACTGCGGCAAATTAAAGATGGTGTCCAGCATTTCTCCAATCATATCATTAAAGCGTGAGACGATCACCTCCCGCATATAATCGCCGATGCTTTCCGTATCATAGTGTCCCTGCGTTCCTACCAGCGTATTCATGAAAAGGAGGGGCTGCAGGATACGTATGGCGTAGACGCCAAATGCCCTCAGGCGAACAAGTCCCAGTTCCGCGTCCCTGAAAGCGACGGGTTCCTTGGTCCCCCATTTCATATTGGGAAAACTCTTGAGGTTTACAAAATAGACCTCCGCCCGAAACGGGCTCTTGAATCCGAACGGCAGACTCAGGGCCCTCGTCAGGATAGGCAGGTTCAGGGTGGAAAGCGTATGTCTCCCCGGGCCGAGCAGGTCCAATCCTTTCCCATCCCGGAAAAAAACAGCAGCCTGATTTTCGCGAACGATGACCTGCGCGCCGAACTTGATATCCCCTGATCCCTCCTCCGGAATCCGGTGGACCATCTCTTGGCCCGTTTCATCGAACCACTCCATCACTTCCAGAAATACCATAAGAATCTCCTCTTCAGCTTTTCAGGAACGCTTCTCGTTCCTCCAACCGCCTTTCCAGATCCGAAAGCATTTCTCGCACGTGATTCGTCTTATCCTCCGAGGGAGTCTCCCGTCCCTCAGTCATCCCAACCACGGTGTCTTCGATTTCCTTTACCAACTCGATCAGGGCCTTATCATAGGCATAGATACGATCAAGGGCCTCTTCATCCACCTGCTTCCGGGAAAAAAGGGGAGCATATCCACGTGAAGCAAACTCCAGCATCCGGGATACCTTTTCCAGATGCCTGGTAACGTCTTCCACCCGCTGGATGTGTTTAATAGCTCCTTTCTTGGCAAGGTCCGTCTTCAACCACTCGGCCCTCCCAAGCAACTGATCAAGCGTTGCGCTCAGTTCCATCCGCAAGGCCTTGTCCGCCTCACGGCTTGCCTCCCTGTCCTGGTATGATCCTATCCCCGGCAGGATTCTCGCCGCCGTCTTCAAGACATGACCCACCTCTTCCTTTTTCATCATCGCTCCTCTTCTCCTTCCGCCTCAAGACTCCCCGGGATGGAGGGGTTCTCCAAAAGCACCGCCCGGGAAAAAAACACGGAAGGTGGTACCTCCGGAATTAAGGCAGTCATCCTGGATGTTGCAAAAATCGCACCATTGGATGTTTCCGGGGCATTGATCGCTGTCCTGGGGGATATAAACGCAACGGGTTGAAACCATGGCTATCTTGAATCCATACCGTTCAGAAAAAATCTTCATCCGGAGCAGATCGGAGCCCTTCCCTCCCGCATTAAAATCGTAGGGCCGCTTTGAGGAATAATCCAGGGTCTCCTGGGTCGCGAAAAAACCTTCAAAAATCCGTCTCTGGTTGTCAGGCGTGATTCCCACACCATAGTCCATGACCACCAGTTCAGCGCCCCTGCCCCTTTTCTTGACCGATATTTCTATTTTTCCCCCGTCAGGGGTATTTTCCACGGCATTTTTGATCAAGCCTTCCACGACCTTTCGCAACGTACTTTTCGGGATTCGGATGGCTGGTACCTCCTCAAAACGTTCTTCCACTGACAATACTCGATGGGAAAAAAGTGGCCTGATTTCTTTGAGTACCCCGGGGACAAATTCATGCACACGGATCTCTTCGGCTTGCTCTTCCTTGGGCCCAAAAATCTCGTCAATTCGCTTTCTGATACGTTCGACCGCGTTCCCTTCACCCACCTGCTCCGCAATAAGGGACTGGAGTTCATCTGCACATTCATCCAGCAACCACGAGAGCATCTGGTAGCTCTTATACTCCTTCTCCCGCATGATGTCTTCCACCTGATATTGCATTTCCAGAACACGTTCCAGGTTCCGTTCAGCCCGTTCAATGGTGGGCATCCATGTTTCCCGGGGGACAGGTGAAAGCTTTTTAGCAAGGATATTGAGCGACGCGCTGAGGACGGCCAGGGGGGTCTTCAGTTCATGGGAAAGGTGATTGATGACCCGGTCCTTGGCCCGGTTCAGGCTGGTCACCTCCTGGTAAGCCTCTTTCAGTTCCTTCGCGAACTTGGCATTTTCTATGGAGAGCGCGACCGTACCCGCGATCATGCTCAGGAGTTCCACATCCGTCTGATCAAATGCTCCTGTTTTTTTATTAATAGCGCACAGGACACCAATTGTCCGTTCCTTGCTTTTCAGCGGGACATCAAGGAGACTGGTGGTCCTGAAACCGGCCTCCCGGTCGACCACCGTGTCATAGTCCGGATCCTCGGCCGGGTTCATGACTATTTCCGGCTCTCCAGTCCTCAGCACCCTGCCCGCAATCCCGTTTTCAGCGGGGAAACGGATCTGTTTTACCCTCTTCTCAGTTGCTGAATCGTCATGCGCCGCGCCTTCAAAATAGAATTCATGGCTCTCTTCATCAAGCAGAATAACCAGGGCCCCTTCGGTTCCAAGGAGATCTTTCACTTCTTCGCTTATGTAGTCGAGAAGACCTTTCAGGTCAGGGTGCTCGGGCAGGGCCATACTGATTCGCAGCATGGCGTCGTTGTTTCGCTGGATACGTTTCTCCTGGGTGATATCACGCAGGATAACGATTTCCCCCGACGGTTCATCCTCAGATTCCGAATAGACCGCTGCGCGCATGACCACATCGAGGATACGACCATCCTTTGTGAGGCGCCTGGTTTCGTGCCGGAGAATGATTTTTTCTTCAAATAACCGCCGGATATTGGCGCTCGTCTCTTGCTCCAGCCCGGCAGGCACATAGGGAATGTTCTTGCCTTCCAGCTCTGCGAGGGTCCATCCGAAGATATCCGTGAAAGCGGGATTCAGATAGGAAACAAGGCCATCCAGGGTAAAAACCACGATGGGATAGGGCACGAAATCAAGGAGCGTTCGGTAGCGGCGTTCGGATTTCCGCAGTTCCTCCTGCGTCTTGAACCGCTCAGTGATATCCCGAGCGATCCCCCGGAAACCGATCTTCTTTCCTTCCTGATTCGTGATGAGGTTGGCGGAGAGCTCGATGTACCGAACGTTTCTCTCCTTATCAATGATCGGCCAGAGCAGATTAGAAATCCCTTGTCCTGTCTCATAAATCCTGTTAAAGGTCTTGAAAGCCTTTTGCCCGTGTTCTTCGTCCATGAACTTGGCAAAATTCTGGAACTGGATTTCTTCCCGTGAATATCCGAAGATCCTGCACAAGGAGTTATTAAAGTAGAGAAAATTGCCATGGATGTCCACTTCATAGACACCTTCGCCGATATTCTCAATAAAGGCTCTGTACCGCTCACTGGAGAGCCGTGCACAGGCGACCATCATCTGGGAATCCTCTGAGGATTCCTGATCAGGTTCTTTCTTGGGCACCTGTTCTTTGATGCCTTTCTCTACTTCACCTGATTCGTTCTTTTTCATAGCGAAAGCTTTTCGGAACCATGAACCTGCCAACCGGGCACTTGCGATTTAAATTACTGGACTTTACACGCCTTTTCTATATAGTATATATGCGTTGTTGTCATTATATTTTTCGCGAGGAGTCTGCGGGAATATGCTCACCCCGGGCGCTACCCGCAAAAAAATACCATGAAAAAAACGACGAAAATACCAAAGGCCACCATAACCAGACTTTCGCTCTACTACAGGCAACTGGAACTCCTTGAATTCGACGGGTATCGGCTTGTCTCTTCTGAAAAGCTGGCATGGCTCTGCCAGGTCAATCCCGCCCAGGTACGAAAGGATCTGGGTTATTTCGGGGAGTTCGGCATCCGCGGGGTCGGGTACGACGTGCGTGACCTCCAGGCGGAGATAAAAAAAATACTGGCCGTGAACCGGGACTGGAACCTGGCCATTGTCGGAATCGGCAAACTGGGTTCGGCCATCCTGCAGCATCAAAATCTCTACATCAGGGGGTTCAAATGCGTGGCAGCTTTTGATATTGACCCCAGGAAAATCGGCAAGATCAGTCCCGCCGGCATCAAAATCAGGGATATCGAGGAATTGGAGGAAATCGCGAGGGACCTGAACATAGAAATCGGGGTCATCACCACCCCCGCATCTGCCGCCCAGGGCATCGCCGACCGCTTTCGGAGGGCGCACATCAATGCGATCCTGAATTTTTCACCTGCCCGGATCACCGTGCCGGAGTGCTGTCTGGTTGAAAACATCGATTTTACCGTCACCCTGGACATGCTGACCTATAAACTTGGTCATGATATCGTGCAACAATATTCTGCTTAACTTGCTATTGCCTTCGGAGGAATGAAGCATGAAAAAAATCGCTCTATCTGTGGGGTGTGCAATCGCTCTCTTCTGTGTTTTTTTTCATTTGGCATGGGCGCAGGAGGCCAAGAAACCCAAGCTGGTCATACAAGAGCCCCTCTTCGACGCGGGAGAAGTAGATGAGGGAAAAATCATCAAACATTCCTTTTCGGTGTACAACAGCGGTGATGCCACCCTCGAAATCAAAAATGTGCGGCCCGGGTGAGGGTGCAGTGTCGCCCATTTTGACCGGGCTATCCCTCCGGGTGGCGAGGGAATCATAACACTCAGCGTTCGAACGAGCGGGTACCAGGGCAAGGTTCACAAGAGTGCCCGGATTATCAGTAATGATCCAACAAACAAATATGCCCAGGTGGGAATAAAGGCCTTTGTGAAAGTCTCCATTCGTGTTTCCTCCCGGTATGTCTACCTGTTCGGACCTGCAGACCAGAAAATCACGCGTGTTGTAAATATCACGGCAGGGCTTGAAAAGCCGCTGAAAATAGAACCCATTTCATTTGATCTTGCAGACAGGATTTCCTATTCCATCAAAGAAACAGAGCAGGGACAGCATTTCCTGGTCCGGCTGACCAGTATCCCGGGAACTGCCGGAAGGTTTCACGGTGTTTTGAAATTGAAAACCAATTACCCTGAGAAGCCCGAGATCACCATTTACATCAGGGGACGTTTTCAAAAGAAGCGTGCCGGCCTTTCATCCGGCAAGGCCGGCTAGGCGAGCCGGAGATCTGGCAGGATCGTGCCATTGAAAAAAAAACAAGCACCAGGTCAACCGGGAGGGAAAACACCAACTGTTGAGATCTTTACTGATGGCGCCTGTTTTGGCAACCCTGGCCCCGGGGGATACGCCGCTATCCTGAAATCCGGAGGAAAGGAAAAAGAAATTTCGGGGTATGTTCCGCGCACCACCAATAACCGCATGGAGTTAACCGCGGTCATTGAGGCATTGCGGATGCTCAAGAGACCGTGCATCGTCAGGGTAATTACCGACTCCAACTATGTGGTAAAAGGAATGACCGAGTGGATAGACGGCTGGATCAAAAAAAAATGGCGTAATACCCGGAAACAGCCGGTCCTGAACAGGGATCTGTGGGAACAACTGCTCGCACTGACCCGTCCCCATTCCATCGAATGGAAATGGGTGAAGGGACATCACGGTCATCCGCAAAATGAACGCTGCGACAAAATGGCAAAAAATGCCATCGAAGAAGGTCTCGCCCGGCAAAAGGGTCTTGAAAATCATGAAAACGCGGAGTGAGTCATGAAGTGCCCAAAATGCGGATATATGAGTTTTGATTTCAATGAAATATGCCCCAAGTGCCAGAGGAATATCATCTCTGAACGGGAAAAAATGAACCACCTTCCTTTCAAGCCAGAGCCCCCGTTCCTGCTGGCGGGGCTGCTGGCCCAGACCGGGGATTCTCAGGTGGGTATGGAACTCAGCGAGGCCGCGATCGTTGCCGGCACCCAGGAAACCATGCTTCCCCTGGAAGAACCTCCAGCCCTGGATATCGATATGGAAGAGGGTTCCTCCATGGAAATTGAGCTGGAAGAGATCCCACCGGAAGAAGCCCCCCCGGAATCATATGCTGTCCCACCTGAGGAAACGCCCCTTTCCATCGAAGATCTTGAATTTGAAAAAGAAGAATCCCCGGTCGAAGAAGAGCTGGTTGAAGTGTCTACGGGAACTTACGCTTCTCCCCTTGATGAAGAAGCCCTTTCATTGGAACTGGAAGACCTGCTCGATGCCGACAAGAAGTCGGAATCGGTGGAAGAAAATGAGCCTGACGAAGAAGCCATGACCATCGAGATGGACGCCGTCGAGCCGTTGGAAACCGAGCCCTCTCCTGAACCGGCAACCCAGCCCGAGGAGGAAGAACCCGAAGAATTCTTTGATTCTTTTGATACAGAGGAAGCCGAACCGGTTGAGGAAGAGATGCACCCTGATGAAGAAGTGACCCCGGAAGCCCCGATCGCCCCATCGGAGCCGACTCCAGGAGAACCGGATGAACTGTTTTCACCGGATGATCTGAAGGGATACAAGATCGGGCAATACAACATCCTCACCCAATCGCGTTCAGGAAAAAACCGGGAACACACGCCTTCATCCGCCGACTCCGGCGCAAAGACGTCCCCCGGGGCAAAAGGCGTCTGGGATGAAATCACCAAGGACCTGGAGGACCTTGAATTTGATATTGATGACTCCTGACATCCTTTCCTTCTCAGAGGCAGGCACAATTTTGGCTTGACCTGTCACTGGTGAATCACTATAATCGCTTTCATATCAGCCGAGATAGCTCAGTCGGTAGAGCAGGGGACTGAAAATCCCCGTGTCCACAGTTCGATTCTGTGTCTCGGCACCAGAAAAACCAAGGGCTTGCAGCTTCGCGCTGCAAGCCCTTTTTTTGAGTAGTTGGGGACGTTCTTCACTTTTTACACTAATTTCGATTTTTTTGACCTAATACCAGATTTTGTGTAATTAGTGAAGAACGTCCCCTAAATGATTACTTCCTTGTCCAGGTGGTGGTTCGCCCGAGCAGGGAAAACCCGATATATCCCCTGAACTTCAGGTTCCCCTCCTCCATCCAGGCCTTGCACTTATAGGTCTTGCCCTTGTCCGGGTCGTAGATCTTTCCGCCCCCCCATTTGTTTGGCCCCTTGAACTGGAGACCCTTGAGAATCTCAAGGCCAATGAGTTTCCTGGTCCTCAGGGACTCGTCTGGATTCTTGTCATCCACCTTATCCTTTCCCTCCTTGTTCAGGGGTTCTTTCAGCCATACGATCTTGCCGCAGTAGGCATCACCGCAATGGTACACTTCGACAATGGATTTCCCCTTCGCGGTCAGCCATTTCCCAAGGATAGTATCCTTTTCCTGATCCGCCGCGTACGCGTTCACCCCAACTGCCAACAACAATCCCGCCAAAAACAAAACCCATTTTTTCATGATCAACCTCCTCCTTTCTTTGTCCTTTTCCCTCCATCCTCTCTCCTCACTTCCACACCGGGAGGAACATTCTCAGGTAGGTCAGGGGATTGGAAAATACCGATTTGTAAGTCTTCCTGCCGAAGATAATGTCGGTCATGGTCTCACACATCTGCTGTCCGCAAATATGAAACAGCAATGACTTCAGTCTTGGGTAATCGTATGCCAGCCGGGAAACGAACCAGCCCCACTTCAGGTCCTTGAGAACCTTTTTTCGAAGCGCACCCTCGTAATAGAGTTTTACCGCCCCGGGCCGTAACCTGCCTTTTTCCAAAGCGGCCGCGGCCATCTTCCCACTTTCTATGGCCGCGGAGATGCCTTCCCCGGTTACAGGGTCCACCAGTCCTGCAGCGTCTCCCACCAGGAGGGTTCGGCCTCTGGCAAACCCGTCGCGCCTTGGCCTGGCCGGGATCACGAAGCCCTTTTTCGAGAAAACCAGGGAGTCTTCCATCCCAAGATATCGGAGGTATTTTTCCAGGGTATTCTCAAGATGAATGCTGCCCTTCCGCATTTGCCCTATCCCTATGGAAAGGTGGTCATTTTTCGGGAAGACCCATCCATATCCCTTGGGAATAATACCAAAATCAAAACGGACGACGCCATCATATATCCGCTGATGGTCCAGGCCAACCTTGATTTCAGTTTCCAGGGCGGGGACAAGATGTCCCGGCCCTTCGAAACCCGCCTTTCGGGCCACGCCGCTCAACGCACCGTCCGCACCCACCATGAAACGGGATGAAAACCTTCCTTTCGGGGTAATGATATCCAGGTCAT
>JAFDGR010000097.1 GCA_019309145.1 Deltaproteobacteria bacterium
ATCCGGTTGTATTGCATCGCCCGTTTACAAGAAGTTGAAATCTAGGGTTTTTTTGTTCCCGTGATAATCCCTGTTTAAGGAAACCCTTGGGGTTCCTTGACAGGACTGGACCTGGAAAACATGAAGCCTGAAGGCAAAAATACCGCAGCGGATTCGCAGGAAAGAAAGACCAGGAAGAAGGGCTGGTGGGGCCGTTTCCTGGAGAGGCTTGCCAAGGCCAACGCCGAATCACCGGCGGTGGTGTGCCGTCACTGAAGTATCAATCGACCGGGACCGGGACGTCCAGGATAAAAAAATCAGCCGATCTTTGCGAGTTCATCTGCGGGAATGGGCCGTGCCTTGCCGTTGGTGAACACATAGATTTTTGCCACCTCGTCAATCTCCTCCGCAATGTTCAGTGCTTCCTCAAAATCTCTCCCTACCGTGACAAGACCGTGATTCTGAAGCAGGACTGCACGGGATGGAGCAACTGACAGTGCCTCATTGACCGCCCTCGCGAGCTTTTCTGATCCGGGTACCATGAACGGGAGCATGGGCAGAGGATGGGCAAAACAGGCAAAGCCGGGCGTAAGGGGCGGAAGGCTTTCAGGGCCGGGTTCGAGCAAGGTGGATGCCGCGATGAGAGCAGCGCCGTGCACGTGGCACACCGCGTGAACATCAGGGCGGGCGTCAAGGATAGCCAGGTGCATCGCCGCGTCCTGCGTGGCCTTCACACCCCGGGAGCGATATCGACCATCCTCGAACACAACCACATTCCCGGGTTGCAAGCTTCCCAGGGAATATCCCGAAGGGGAGAGATAGGTGGTTTTGCCGATTCTGATTGCCATGTTTCCGCCCACACCGCTTACCAGGTGGCGCTCATAAAGACGCCGGCAACAGGTACAGAAGTCTTCAAGAACAGAGTGACCTTGCATGGTCGATGTCCGCGTTTTGCTCATGGAACGATCTCCCTGTTTCTGCTGTGTAAATCATCTTGACCCGGCGGTGTTCCTGTGCAATAAAATGCATGGCTGTCCAGGTAGTTAGGTTGGAGACTGAGGAGCGCCATATGTATGTTTTCCGCGCAGTGCGAACAGTATTCTGCAGGAAATGCCGCATATAGACTCATACCATGAATCGAGAGATGGGGGCAACTGAGAATGAAGATTGCACAAGTGTTTTATGAAAATCGCCTCATCGTGGGAGAAGTCAAAGAGAAGAAGATCATCCCCCTTGCCTGGGATGGGACCCTGATGGATTTGATACGGACTGACGAAACACCCGGTCCGGGAGACAAGGATCCCCTGGCCCTGGATGGAGTACGCTGGGCGCCGGCGGTGAGCAATCCTGGAAAGATCATTGCCATAGGGTTGAATTACCAAGACCACGCCGAAGAGAGCAAAGGAAAGATCCCCGATTTTCCGCTCGTCTTTGCCAAGTTCCCCAGTAGTCTTCTCGGGCACAGGGAAGTGATCACCTGGGATGAGGAAGTAACGCGGAAAGTGGATTTCGAGGCGGAACTGGCCGTTGTTCTGGGAAAGGAAGTCCGGAATTGCCCTGAGGCGGATGCGCTGGATGCGGTATTCGGGTATACGTGCGCCAATGATGTGAGTGCGCGTGATCTCCAGTTCGGGGACGGCCAATGGGTTCGGGGCAAATCTCTGGATACCTTCTGCCCTCTTGGACCGTGGATAGTGACGCGGGATGAAATTCCAAACCCGCAGGACCTTGGCATTCGATGTAGGGTGAACGGACAACTGATGCAGGACAGCTGGACAAACCGGATGATTTTTCCCGTAGCAAGGCTCATCAGCCTGCTGTCTCACCATTTCACCCTTTTTCCCGGGGACATTATCCTCAGCGGGACCCCTGCCGGGGTAGGGACGTTTCGCGAGCCGTCGATCTATCTCAGGGACGGCGATGAAGTTATCGTGGAGATTGACGGGATCGGCAGGCTTGCGAATACCTGCCGCATCGTGGGACCCCATTGACGAAATCTTCGAGAAGGAGGCGATCATTTCCTTTGGCAGCGGATGGGATGATGTTGGCCGTGGACTTCAGTTGGGGAGGGACCCCTTGCGGCGCGGGAAGTGTCGACGAATGGATCTGGGCACGGAAGATCTTGTCTGGTAATGCCCGGCCTTCCCGGCGATGAACACTCCCACGAGCCGGTCATGCCGGTCATAGATGACGCTGTAGTTGAAGCGGGAAAGGATGCGAGCGAGGACGGTGGCCAGCGGTGTTTCATGGAACGATACCGAGACGGTTGCTCCCTTCACCTTTTCTTCACCCTGAACCTGGAAGCCCTTTTTTCCCTTTAACTCATTGAGCACCAGGTTCAATGGAGCCTCTCTCAGTTCTCCGGTCACCAGGTTCCCCGAGAAGGTGAGGAAGGCCTTCTGCTCATTCCCCTGGAGGGTGGCGGGAAAAAGAGAAGTAAGGGCACAGAACAGGATGAAAAGGCCGGCTTGTTTTGGAAGACTCCACATGAAAGAACTCTACCCTTGCGCCTGAAAGAAAGCAACAGCTTTCTCAAAGGAGAAAACGGATGCAGTATGAAATGTGCACGTACAAGGTGATATCAGCAAGTGCGGGCATGGCTGATGCCATCGAAGGGATATCAGCCTTTTTCGAAAAACGAGATCCTGTCTGGAAATAGGGAGAGAAAGGAGGAGAAAATGAGCAACAGAAAACCTACTCGCGAAGAGGCCTACGAGCTGCTCACGGAGTACAATAAGAACGAGAGCCTGATTAAACACGCACTGGCGGTGGAGGGAGTTATGCGGTATTTCGCGCGAAAGCGCGGGGAGGATGAGGAAAAGTGGGGCGTTATCGGGCTCGTGCATGACCTCGACTATGAGCGGTATCCCGACCAGCACTGCACCATGAGTGAAAAAATACTCCGGGAGCACGGATGGCCGGAAGACTATATCCGTGCCGTTATCAGCCATGGATGGGGAATCTGCTCCAACGTGGAACCACAGACCGACCTTGAAAAGACCCTCTACGCCATTGATGAACTTACCGGGCTCGTGGTGACAACAGCCCTGGTCCGGCCCTCCAAGAGCGTTATGGACCTGAAGGCGAAATCCGTAAAAAAGAAATGGAAAGACAAGCGTTTTGCCGCAGGGGTGGACCGGTCCATTATTGAGAAAGGCGCCTCCATGCTGGGGATGGAATTGACAGCAATGATCACCGATACCATTATGGGCATGAGAGAGGTAGCGGAGGCTATTGGCCTGAAGGGCGTGACGGAGGACTGATGCACCAGCAAGGCATCACCTGTGGCGTTCCCTTCGATCGCTCCTCCTTAAAACGATTGATGCAGGACATGAAGAGTAATTGAGCCGGTGGCTCTGCCCGGGGAAGGAATGATTGACATAAACTTCTTGTTTTCCTATAGTCGAAATCTATTCTTTTCTGAATCCTGTGATTGAAAGTCGGATACTATTTGAAGGAGGAAATGCACTATGCGGAAGATGATTTTTTTTCTTGTGTTCTCGTTGGTTTTCGTGGTTGGGAACGCTGCTGTCGCTGAAAAAGAGATGAAGGTAGGGTTTATCTATGTCTCACCTATCGGTGACGCGGGGTGGTCATACGCCCATGATCAGGGACGCCTCGCCGTGGAGGCCATGCCCGGCGTCAAGACCACCTATGTTGAGGCGGTGAAGGAAGGGCCGGATTCAGAGCGAGTGATGCTGAACATGGCACGGAAGGGATACGATCTCATTTTTGCGACGAGCTATGGGTACATGGATCCAATGTTGAAAGTGGCCAAGCAGTTTCCCGGGACGGTGTTCATGCATTGCTCTGGTTTCAAGCGGGCGAAAAACATGGGAACCTATTTCGGGAGGATGTATCAGGCCAGGTACCTGTCCGGGATCGTTGCCGGGGCCATGACCAAGTCCAATATCCTCGGGTACGTGGCGGCATTTCCCATTCCTGAGGTGATCCGCGGAATCAATGCTTTTGCCCTTGGCGCCCAGTCAGTGAACCCCAACGCGCAGGTGCGGGTGGTGTGGACCAAGACCTGGTACGATCCTGCTACTGAAAAAGAGGCTGCCAAGAGCCTCCTGGACGTGGGTGCCGATATTATTGCCCAGCACCAGGACTCTCCGGCCGCCCAGGAAGCAGCACAGGAAAAGGGTGTCTATTCCATCGGCTATGACTCTGATATGTCCAAGTTCGCTCCAAGGGCCCATCTTACCGCTCCCATCTGGAACTGGGGGCCGCTGTATAAAAAGCTGGTGAAAGAAGTGCGAGAGGGAACGTGGAAAAGCGAATCTCTGTGGCCCGGCCTGGCGGAAGGAATTGTCGGCCTGTCTCCATTCGGGGCCATGGTCCCGCAAAAAGTGCGGACAATGGTCTTGGATCAGAAAAAGGCCATCGCGTCTGGAAAAGCAAAGGTGTTTGTGGGCCCGATCAAGGACCAGAAAGGGAAAATGCGCATTGCCAGGGGTGGAGCAGCTTCTGACAAGGAACTGCTTGGAATGACGTGGTTTGTGAAGGGCGTTATCGGGACAACCGAATAACCAGCTACCCAATGCTTGCGTTGAAGATCACCAGGAAACAGGAATTCTCCCTCTGGAGTTCCTGTTTCTTACTTTTCGCCGCCATAGCCCTGTCTCTCGGCATGAGCGCGTTGTTACTTCTCATGCATCACAAATCGCCCCTGGATGGCGTGGCGTTGCTGTTCAAGGGTGCGTTCGGTTCCCCGTGGGCACTGGAAGAGAGTCTGGTCAAGGCCATTCCCATTTTTCTCTGCTCGCTGGGAGTTGCCACGACGTTTCGTCTCCAGATTTGGAACATCGGTGCGGAAGGCCAGTTTGCCCTGGGCGCGGTGGGGGCAACATGGCTCGCGCTTCTTTACCCTGATTTACCCACCGTTATGCTGCTTCCCCTCATGCTTATGATTTCCCTGGCAGCCGGGGGCGTTTGGGGCCTCATCCCTGCAGTACTCAAGATCCGGCTTCGGGCCAATGAGATCATCGTGACCCTGATGCTGAACTACCTGGGGATTCTTTTCCTGGAGTACCTGGTCTACGGCCCGTGGAAAGATCCGGTGAGCTTTGGTTTTCCCATGACCAGTCAATTTTCGTCCAGTGCGATCGTGGGAACCATTGGGAATACCAGGATCAACTGGGGTATTGTGCTCTGTCTCATCCTTGGCCTGGCGGTGTGGATCGTGCTCCGGTATTCCCGGCTCGGTTATGAGCTGAAAGCCAGCGGTGAAAACGTAAAGGCGGCACGGTATGCCGGGCTTCCCTATGACCGGCTCGTGATCTTCGTGATGGTTTTCAGTGGGGCCCTTGCCGGTTGCGCGGGATTCCTGGAGGCCTCAGCGAACCTCAATCGACTTCAGCCGAGTGTTATTGCAGGATATGGATATACCGCCATCGTGGTGGCCTGGCTCGCCAGGCTGAATCCCCTGTATATTGGCGTGGCTTCTTACCTGCTGGCGGGTCTCAAGGTGGGAGTGGAAAATATGCAGCTGGAATTGCAAGTGCCTGCGGCCTTCGGCGGAATCCTGGAAGGATTAATCCTCCTCACGGTCCTTGCCGGCGGGTTTTTTACCCAGTACCGCATGACCATCAGGAGAAAGCAGTGAAAGCGGATATCCTGGTGCCGCTCATGGCCGCAGCCGTACAGTCCGGCACGCCCATCCTTTACGCTACGCTTGGAGAGATCATCACGGAAAGATCCGGGGTACTCAATCTCGGGGTTGAAGGCATCATGATGGTGGGCGCCCTGGCCGGGTTCCTGGTTTCAATGTATACGGGGAATCCAGTCATGGGCTTTCTTGCCGGGGGGCTTTTCGGGGCACTCATTGCCGGGATACATGGCCTGGTATGCCTGGTGTTTCAGGGAAATCAGGTTGTATCCGGTCTTGCGCTTACGATCCTGGGGACCAATCTTGCAAACTACCTCGGCACCCCTCACGTGGGGCACAGTGCACCCGGATTCGGGTTGCTTCCTGTTCCCTACCTGTCCATGATCCCAATCGTGGGCCCCATATTTTTCAAGCTCGATATGCTTGTCTACGTGTCGTATTTGATGCCGTTTATTGTGTGGCTTTTTCTGCGCTATACCCGGTGGGGCCTCGGCCTGCGGGCAGTGGGTGAGAACCCTGAAGCAGGATCGGCGGCCGGTCTGGGTGTCACGGCATACCGATGGGCAGGAATTCTCGGAGGTGGTTTTCTGGGAGGGCTCGGTGGCGCATACCTGTCCCTTGCTTACACACACCTGTGGACAAACGGCCTTTCCGCTGGTCGAGGATGGATTGCCGTAGCCCTGGTTATTTTCGCTTTTTGGAGGCCCGGAAGGGCGGTGCTGGGTGCGTTCCTTTTTGGTGGGGTGATGGCATTTCAGTTGCGGCTTCAGGCAACAGGGACAAACCTGCCTTCTTCCCTGCTCCTGATGCTGCCATACGCCTTGACCGTCCTGGTCCTTGTGCTCTCTTCATGGAAAGCAAAAGAGGCGGATGCGCCGGCGGTCCTCGGGGTTAACTTTGAGCCACCGGAATAGTGGAACAAAAAGGAGGTGATGAAGAGGACGGAGCATCGGACAGCGGCTTCCCCCATACATAAGTCACGAAAAAAAGCATACCCCGCTCCGTAAAGGAAAGTAGTGTTTAGATGAGGGATTGGCACAGTTTGAGAGCGTGGAAAGGAGATATGCTTATGGGAGATCGTCAGAATCGCTATACAAAAACCTATCCTATTTCCTGGCAGCAATTGCATAGGGATTCCAGGGCCCTTGCCTGGCGGCTTCTGGACGGGGATTTTTTCAAGGGCATTATTGCCGTAACCCGGGGTGGGATGGTCCCCGCAGCGATCATTGCCCGGGAACTGGATATTCACCTGGTAGACACGGTGTGTGTTTCCAGTTATGACTGGCAGGACCAGACCGGGGAAATTGAGGTTCTTAAGGCAGTGGAAGGTGACGGCGAAGGATGGTTGATCATTGACGACCTTGTGGACACCGGGAAGACGGCCAAGACCGTGAGGACTATGCTTCCCAAGGCCCATTTTGCCACGGTATACGCCAAACCGGCAGGCAGACCCCTTGTGGATACGTTTATTACCGAGGTGAGCCAGGATACATGGATTTTATTCCCCTGGGATTCCGAATCCCAGTTTGTGCAGCCGATTGTCGGCAGGGTGAGGGAAGACACATGAACGAAACCGCCGCGCCCCTCGTACGCCTTGAAGCGATAAGCAAGACATTCAGCCACGTCAAGGCCAACAGGGATATCACACTCGATATCAGGGCAGGAAAAATCAAGGCGCTCCTGGGGGAAAACGGGGCAGGGAAGAGCACGCTCATGGGCATCCTTGCGGGCCGCCTGCAACCGGATGCCGGGCGGATCATCATTGAGGGTGTTTCTCAGAAGAGCTATTCCACAAAGACGGCTATTCAAGCAGGAATCGGGATGGTTTACCAGCATTTCATGCTGGTGGACGCCATGACCGTTACGGAAAACATTTTTCTGGGGCGGAAAGAACGCTTCTGGCTCAAGCCGAAGGAGATGGCGGCAAGGGTCGATGAACTGATTACAACATACGGCCTGAAGATTGATCCCCTCACAAGAATCTCGAGCCTGTCAATGGGGGAACGGCAACGGGTGGAAATCCTGAAATTACTGCATCGGCAGAGCCGGATCCTCATTCTTGACGAACCGACCGCGGTTCTCACCCCGCAGGAAATTGCGCAACTCTTTGACGCCATGCGGGCCATGGCCGCCCAGGGAAAGGCTCTTGTGTTCATCAGCCACAAACTGGAAGAGGTCATGGAAATCGCAGATGAAATCGCGATCCTGAGAAAAGGGACCGTGGTAGATGAAATGTCCGCAGAATCTGTTCAATCCAAGGCCGACCTTGCAAAGCGCATGGTTGGACGCGAGGTATTGTTGAAGGTGGAGCGCGAACCCATGGAGCCCAAGCAGGTTGTCCTCCGGGTACGAGGGCTCCGGGACAGCGTGTTGGAAGACATCAGCTTTGACCTGCGCCAGGGCGAGATCCTGGGGATTGTGGGTGTTGCCGGGAATGGGCAGAAACGCCTCGTGGAAGTGCTTTGCGGGCTCAATGCTCCACGGGAAGGAGAGATCAAGATCCTCGGGGAACACTGGATGCGGTTTTTTTCAAAAAAGAGGTGGGACGCGAGCCTGAGCTACATTCCTGAGGATCGAACCGGTGTTGCCTCATGCCTGGGCCTGGATCTTGTTGACAATTTTTTATTGACCACTCGTGAAGGGTTTTCCACGGGGCCATGGCTCAGGAGAACGATGGCTGAGAAAAAATTGAAAGAACTCATGGAAAAATTTGGCATTCAGGCCCCACACAGCAGGATTACGGCCAGGCAACTCTCGGGAGGAAATCTCCAGAAGATGGTCCTGGCGAGAGAATTCTTCCGAAGACCTCGACTCATCGTGGCGGAACAGCCTACCCAGGGCCTGGACATCGGCGCTACCGAGGACGTGTGGAGGATTCTCCTCAAGGCAAGGGAGCGGGCGGGGATCCTTTTAATAACAGGAGACTTGAGAGAGGCGATGACCCTCTGCGACCGGATCGGGGTCATGTTCAGCGGCCGGTTTATGGATCTTTTTCCGGTTACGGATGATGAAAAAATTGAAAAAATAGGCCCCCTCATGGCGGGGCTCCAAGCTTCATCCTAGAGAGGAATGCAGCAAGATTGGAAAGAGGAGGGCATTCTCGCCCTCCTCTTTTTTCAGGTATGAATCAAATCTTGGGAATGTCGTACTCAATCCGCACGGTTACGATCTTGCCACGCGAGTATTTCCAGATCTCGATGGGTGTTGTCACATCGCCGTTCTTGTCAAAGTTGACGGATCCGCCGGCCCCTTCATAGTTGATCTGCTTGCCCTGTTTCAAAAGATCAAAGGCCTTCTTGAACTGACCGGGCATGACGACTTCACCAGGGGGATTTGCCACGACCCGCAGGTTGTCCCGGATGTTCTTGGACGTCATGGGGAGTCCCTTGACCTTGGCGGCATACGCAGCAAGACCTATGACCGCCATCCCGTCATACGCGTTGGTGATGTATGGAAGAGGCGGAAGCTCTCCATACGCGCCTTTATAATCGGCACTGAAGAGGACCAATGCCTGGCCGCCCGGGGAAGCAGCGACCGTACCCATCTGTCCTTCCACGTTTTTCGCGCCCACTGCTTTGACGATATCCAGTGACTTGGTACCGTCACAAAAGAGAAAGTGCTTGTAGTGGAAAAACTCGATCGCCTCCTTGAGGTATATCTTGGCATGCTGGGGATAACTGAAGGCGCAGAGCCTGTCCGGGTTTCCCGCCAGGGCCTTCTTGAGCTCGGCGGTGTAGGATTCTGCTGCCTTTTCATCGTGCGGAATCATGGCAAGAACTTTCCCGCCTCGTTTTTCAAAGGATTTCTTGAACTGTTCGGCAAGCCCCTGGCCATACGGGTTGTTCACATACAGGACCGAAGCCGTCTTGTTGTAAGAGGCGCACAGCTTTCCCGCAATAACACCCTGGAGGGCATCAGAAGGGCAGGTCCTGAAGAGGAAGTCCTTGCCTTGGTCGGCAGGGAGCACGCTGATCAGTGGAGAAGTTGAAGATGGCGAGATGAGTATAACACCATTCGGGCAGGTGACGGATTCAGCTACCGGAACCGTGACCCCACTGGCGATGGCACCGACAATGGCGGGCACCTTGTCAATCTGGACAAGTTTCTTGGCCGCGTTGACACCGGGAATCGCTGAGGTCTGGGTGTCCTGGTTAATGACTTCGACAGTGAACCCTGCGTCGGTCATCTGCTTGGCGGCAAGCTTGGCCCCGTTGAGAATATTGGGCCCGAACTCCTTGAGCGGGCCGGTCATGGTCATGAGCGTCCCAACCTTGAGTGGTTGTGCATGAATGCTCGGAACAAACGACATACAAAACGCCAACACCGCTGCTAAAATGAAAAGCTTCTTCATAACTACCCCCTTTCGCTAAATGTTAGATGTTCATTATCAACAACCACCAACCCATGCAATTCAGGGTCATGCCCCGCAAGTATGCACGAGACTCACGAATGGAAAAAAAATTCTAGCGCATTGCTTTTGCTTTTGCAAGATGAATTTTCATGGTTGCGTGAACGGCCGATGAAGCGCCATGGGGCGTTTCATCCCTGCCCATGCACAACAAACAGCTCCTAAAAAGCGTTTTATCTTGACTATAGGACGCAAGTGGATTAAAAATTTTTGTTTAATTTGCGTATGTTTTCCAGAGCACCGAGATCATCGCGATACGTTACTAGTATTCAATTTGAAGGGAATACGCGGATGCAGAAAAAGAGCCCCATATTGACCGAAAGAATGAATAAGAGCCGGAAATTGAGGGAAAAGGGAGTCGATCTCTATCCTTGCGGTGCTGATGTTGACATGAGTATTTCCGAAGCGCTTGAACGCTTTGGGGGCCTTGGCGAAGAAGAACTGAAAAAAGAGGATCATGCGTACGCGCTGGCCGGGAGAATTGTGTCGAGGCGAGACTTCGGGAAGGCCTCTTTTATGCATCTGCAAGACAGGAGCGGTCGTCTGCAGAGTTATATCCGCAAGGACAAGGTGGGGCAGGAGAATTTTGAGGTCTTTAAACTCATGGACATTGGTGATTTTATCCAGGTGAAAGGCCCTTTTTTCCGCACCAGGACCGGCGAATTGACCATACTGGCAGAGGACCTCAAGCTCCTCTCAAAATCTCTTCGGCCTCTCCCCGAAAAATGGCACGGTCTGACCGATGTTGAGACCCGGTACCGGCAACGGTATCTTGATCTCATCGTCAATGAGGAAGTGAAAGATGTTTTCATACGGAGAGCGCGTATTACACAGGCCATCAGGGATTTTTTTACTGAGAAGGATTTCATCGAAGTTGAAACGCCAATGATGCAGCCCATCCCCGGGGGCGCTACCGCGAGGCCATTCAAGACATATCATAACGCGCTCGCCATGCCGCTCTATTTACGGGTAGCACCGGAATTGTATCTCAAGAGGCTGGTGGTCGGGGGGTTGGAGCGGGTTTTTGAAATCAACAGGAATTTCAGGAATGAAGGGATTTCCATAAAGCACAATCCTGAATTCACCATGATCGAATTCTATATGGCCTATGCCACGTACGAAGACCTCATTGCATTAACAGAGGAGCTCTTTTCGCGGCTGGTCTCTCTGTTTCATGGGAAGGCCAGTATCCCCTACCAGGGGAAAGAGATTGATTTCACCCGGCCGTGGAGAAAAATTTCACTCAAAGACGCCCTTGTCGAGATAGGCGGGATTGAAGAAAAGGCATTCAGGGATCGAGAAGCTGCCGCTGAAGCGGCCCGCGCGCACGAGATTGATATTTCTTCAAAAGATAGCCATGGCAAACTGATAACAAAGCTCTTTGATGTTTTAGTTGAACCTCAGCTGATCAATCCTACCTTTGTCGTGGGCTATCCGACTGATGTTTCCCCCCTTTCCCGGCGAAATGATCAGGACCCCGAGCTGACAGACCGATTTGAGCTCTTTATCGGGGGCTGGGAAATCGCCAATGGTTTTACGGAACTCAATGACCCTGTGGATCAGCGGAAAAGGTTTGAACACCAGGTGGCACTGCGTGAAACAGGTGATGAAGAAGCCCAGTTCATGGATGAAGACTATGTCACGGCCCTGGAGTATGGTATGCCGCCCACGGCGGGGGAAGGGATCGGCATTGATCGGGTTATCATGCTGTTCACGGATGCTCCTTCTATCAGGGATGTTATCCTTTTCCCGCTCATGAAGACGAGACAGGACTAGTCAGGACATGTTTTTTGAATTTTTCCTGGGGTTAAGATATCTCCGAGCCAAGCGGAAGCAGACCTTCATCTCGATCATCTCTATTATTTCAATCCTTGGAGTGATGGTGGGGGTCATGGCCCTGATCGTCGTCCTGTCAGTGATGAATGGATACCGGGCCGATCTCATGTCAAAGATACTCGGCGTCAATTCCCATGTGCTGGTGCTGAGCTACGGGGGAGCTTTCAATAAATATACCTCAGTGATGGATCGGACCAGGAATGTAAAAGGTGTTGCTGGTGTTACACCGTTTATCTACAGTCAGATCATGGTCAGCCACGCGGGCAATACGTCCGGCGCCATTTTAAGAGGGATTGATCCCGGCACGGTGGGTGACGTATTGACCATACCTCAGATGGTCAAAGGGACAACGGTGTCATCTCTCGATCAGGCGTCAGGAGGTCTTCCCACGGTTATCGTGGGGAAAGAACTGGCAAAACAGATCGCGGTTCATCAGGGCGATATCCTGACCCTGGTATCCCCGGAGGGGAAGCTTACCCCCCTGGGAAGGGTTCCCAATACCCGGAAGTATCGGATAGCCGGGTTGTTTGATTCGGGGATGTATGAATATGACGCGTCAATGGTGTACATCTCCATCAGGGAAGCGGAAACATTTCTGGGATTGGGGGGGAAGGTCACGGGAATTGAGGTAAAGGTTGATGACCTGGAACGCTCCGACAAGGTCGCCCGGGATATCCAGAAAAGCCTGGGATACCCTTACTGGACCAAAGACTGGAAGGTGATGAACAGGAGTCTCTTTGCCGCGCTCAAGCTGGAAAAAGTTACCATGTTCGTTATCCTGACGATGATTGTCCTTGTGGGTGCCCTGAATATCATCAGCACGCTCGTTATGGTTGTTATGGAGAAAAGCAAGGATATTGCCATCCTGCGGACTATGGGCGCTTCGGCGAGGAGTGTTATGTCTGTTTTTATGCTCCAGGGACTATTCGTGGGCGTCCTGGGAACCATGATCGGGCTCGGGTTTGGCCTTGGCCTCTGCCATTTGTTGGCCAAGTACAAGTTCATCTCGCTTCCGTCAGATGTTTACTATATTTCGACCCTGCCGGTGCGGGTGGAAACCGCGGATGTGGTCCTTGTATCCCTGGCGGCCGTGGCGATTTCCTTCCTGGCCACCCTGTATCCGTCATGGTACGCTTCAAGACTGAACCCGGTTGAGGCCTTGCGATATGAGTAAAGAGGGACATTGTGCTGGTGCTCAAGGATATTTATAAGACATATTCGCACCTTGGGGAATCAATAGAAGTCCTCAGAGGGATCAATTTGAGCGTTGCGCGCGGACAAAGCCTGGCGATCATGGGGGCATCGGGGGTTGGAAAATCCACCCTCTTGCATATCATGGGGAGCCTTGAACCACCCACTGAGGGAACGGTTCTTTTTGCAGGCCAAAAAGTGGGAGATATGGATGAACCCGCGCTCTGTCGTTTGCGGAACCGTAAAATCGGTTTTGTTTTTCAGTTCCATCATTTGCTCCCGGAGTTCAATGCCCTTGAAAACACCATGATGCCCGCCTTGATCGCGCGCTATCCCGTAAAAAAAGCAACAAGCCAGGCTGAAGAAGTCCTGCATCACGTTGGCCTGGAGAAGCGACTGAGTCACCGGATAGGCGAAATGTCAGGGGGAGAACAACAGCGCGTCGCCATTGCAAGAGCACTTATCATGCGGCCCCGGCTCATCCTGGCGGATGAGCCCACTGGAAATCTGGATTGGAAAACC
>JAFDGR010000098.1 GCA_019309145.1 Deltaproteobacteria bacterium
AGATGGCCGCGGCCTCAGCCTCCTGGCGAAAAAATTCAGCACTCATTTCGTTGATCAGGGATTTCGGGAGTATCTTGACCGCAATCCGGCGTTTCAGGGTCTTCTGGTAGGCTAAAAAGATCACTGCCATGCCCCCCCTTGCCAATTCCTTGAGGAGAACGGAAGTGCCCACCTCCCGGCCCGCCAGGTGTTCCAATTTCATGGTCGTAATGCTTGCCATCTTCCCAGTCGCGCCTGCCAGGGCGCCTTTTTCAAGGATTATATCCACTCTATCGGCAGGATTGGGAAAGAAATTTAGCACATCCTTCGTCCTTTTTGGGTTGTTGAGTAAATACACGAACTGGAAAGAGAACTGGAAGGCAGGGAGTCCGGCATTCGAAACGATCAGGCGTGATTCCGAAGCTTGAGTTCCAGGGGGTGAGGGGTGAGGTAGAGCTGGGTCGCAAGAAAGGGCTCTTTATATTTTCTGACGGAGTGTTTGAAAAGGGTGATGGGGACAATAAGGGGGAGTAGTTCATCGTGATAGCCCCGGATCACGTCAAGAAGCTCCTGCTTTTCGTCTGAGGAAAGCTGTTTCTTGAAATATCCCATCATATGCCGGAGCACATTGGAGTGCTTTTTGACCGTGGCCCGTAAACCCAATGCCTCCACGAGCAGGGATTCATAGCAGTTATAAATATCGGTGATCTTCTTTCCTTTTGCCCGGCCCACAAGTTTTCCCATTTCCCGGTAGTGTTTTGTGCTGTGAGACAAGATGAGCATCTTGTGTGCGGTGTGAAACGCCACAAGGCGTGCCAAACTTTTTCGCATGGCCAGGGTGTGTCGCCACCGCTTCAGGGTAAAAATACGTTCAAAAAAATTCTCCCTCAAACGGGGATCATGAAACTTTCCGTCTTCTTCCACGGGAATAAGCGGGAAGTGGGCCATGAAGGCCTTCGCGAAAAGCCCTGTCCCCTTCTTGACCGGCCTGCCGCTCGCACTGTAGACCTTCACCCGTTCCATGCCGCAACTGGGCGACTTGCTCTTGAAAATGAACCCAGAGAGGTCTTCGACCTCGAGTTCCCTCACCCTTTTTCGAGCCAACGTCATCATGCTATCGGTCAGGTCTTTTTTTGTGTTGACGGTCATGAGGCGGGGTGAGGCCGGATTTCCCACGAGGCGAATCGGCTCACGGGGCACGCCGAAGCCGGCCTCCATTTCCGGGCAAACAGGCACAAATTCCACGAATTGGCCCAGCGTGTTTGTCAGATACCGGTCATGGGCATGTTCGCCGTCATACCGTACGGCCTCGCCCATGAGGCAGGTGCTGACCCCGATTCGTATCTTTTCCATGAATTCGGCTCCTTGGTAATCTTCTGCGACAAGAATACCCAAATGCATCTCAGGAGACAATGGAAAAGGCTTTGATATGGACATTTAAAGATAACCTGTTTGCTGAGTGGATTAGGATATGATATGATCATTTTTAATGGAGGAAATCAATGTAAGATACCAGGACAGGGCGGTTATTACCCGGAGGGCTTTTCTCCGGCTTGCCGGTGTACCGGCTTGACTATAATGAACGGGGAAATAACATAAATTATGGAGGAGGGAACACGATGAAAGCGAGAAAAATCAAAGACAACATTTACTGGATGGGTTCCGTGGATTGGGACAGGCGTCTCTTTGACACCCTTGTCCCTCTTCCTGACGGGACAAGCTATAACGCGTATCTCATCAAAGGGAGCGAGAAGACAGCCTTACTGGACTCTGTTGATCCGCCCATGGCCCATGAACTGCTGTCCCAACTTGAAGGGATTCCAAAACTCGATTATGTCATCTCCCAACACGCGGAACAGGACCATTCCGGGACAATCCCGCGGGTGCTTGAAAAATTTCCTGACGCGAAACTGATAACAAGTCCTAAGGCAAAAGGCATGCTCATGGACCTCTTGGGTATACCTGAAAATTTTTTCATGACGGTTGAGGATGGTGATACGTTGTCATTGGGAAACAGGACCTTGAAATTTATCCATACTCCGTGGGTCCATTGGCCCGAGACCATGGTGACTTACCTGGAAGAAGACAAGATACTTTTCAGTTGTGATTTTTTCGGTTCCCATATCGCGACAACCGATCTCTTCGTTACGGATGAAGGGCGTGTGTTGGAAGCTGCGAAACGCTATTTTGCCGAGATCATGATGCCCTTCCGCGGTGTTATCCAGAAGGACCTTGATAAACTGGCATCGTACAATATAGAGATGATAGCACCCAGTCATGGACAAATTTATCCCCGGGCATCGTTGATTATTGATGCCTACAAGGAGTGGGTCCTCGGTGCTCTCCGAAACAAAGTCGTGCTTCCGTATGTGACCATGCATGAAAGCACGAAGCAGATGGTCGATCATCTTGTATCTGCCCTCGAGGAGAAAGGGGTGGGGGTAGAACAGTTCAACCTGGTAGTCACCGATATAGGGAAACTCGCCATGGCCCTGATTGACGCGGCTACAATCGTGGTTGGGACGCCCACAATCCTGGCCGGGCCCCATCCTTACGCCGCGTATGCCGCGTTTCTGGCAAACGCCCTGCGGCCGAAGACAAAATTTCTTTCCATTATAGGTTCTTACGGGTGGGGAGGGAAGACCGTGGAAGTACTGGCGGGGATGATTCCCAATCTCAAGGTGGAAGTGATAGAACCGGTCCTTTGCAAGGGAGTGCCTTTGGAGGATGACTTCAGGGCATTGGATACCCTGGCTGCCGCCATTGCAGAAAAACACAAAGAACATAATATCATTTGAAGCGTAATTACTCAGGAAGATAGGCTAAAAGTGGAAGGCTGAAGGAATATATCATAAAGACTGGCTCTTCGGGAAACGGAAGAAAAAAGTACTGCCTTTTCCTTCCTCACTCTCCGCCCAGATTTTTCCCTTATGCGCCTCGATGACGCTCTTGCAGATGGCAAGGCCCAGGCCTGTACCCTCGCGTTTTCCGTCAAGACCTGAGGAAGGGACGGTGTGAAATTTTCTGAAGATCGCCTCAAGGTCGTCACGAGGGATTCCGGGACCCTGGTCCTTTATGCTGACCAGCACCGTATCGTCATCCTCTTCCACTGTGATGGCTATTTGGCTTCCCTGGTCCGAGAACTTGATGGCGTTTTCGATCAGGTTGACCAGGACCTGCTCGATGCGCTCCAGGTCTATACTCGCAAAGATCGGTCCCGGATGTTCGTAAAGGATGGAAAGGTCCTTTTCGTCGGCCAGGGGACGGATAATTTGAGTGACCTCTTCAATGAGCCCGGCAATGTCTTCCCGGTCAAAAGCCCAGTCAACCTTGCCTGCCTCGATTCTGGTAATATCAAACAGGTCTGAAACCAGGCGAATCAACCTGGCTATATTCTTGTCTATGATTGCCAGGTAGCGCCTGTTCTCCGCTCCTTTTATGGTGCGGTTGAGATAGTCCACACCGCCCCGGATAACGGTCAGGGGTGAGCGGAGTTCGTGAGACATATTGGCGAGAAATTCAGATTTTAGATCATCCAGGGTTTGCAGTTCCCGGTTGGCCTCGGAGAGTTCCCGGGTGGCCTGTCTGATTCTTTCCTCAAGGACGTCCCTTCCCTTGGACAGTCGTTCGGCCATGGCATTAAAGGCGTGAGCAAGTTTTTCTACTTCATCGCCGGTGGATATGTTCACCCGGGCATTAAAATTTCCCTTGCCCACATGGGCGGTCATGATTTCCAGTTCCTGCATGGGTTTGATGACCATGCGGCGCAGGAGAAAAAACAGGGTCAAAACGGTCAGGAAAATGAATCCGACTCCTGCCGCGGCCAACTGCAGGTTGTTTCTCGCGAGAACTGCCTTCATGTGATCCACGGGCAGAAAAATGCTCAATCCTCCACCGATACTGCCTGCTGTATACCCCTGCTTTGCGTGGCATTGTAAGCAGGTTTTATCCATGAAAAGAGGTACCATGTAGTGAAGATACTCTTTGCGCCTGGTGCGTTGTATTTGAAAAAGCTCTTTGACTCCGGAATGACGAAACCTTGCCAGGGCCTCTTTTTCAAATTTGTCAGGGCTGTTTTTCGGATTGAGGGGATGGAGACTGGCCAAACGAAACCGATACATGTTCTGGTGATACGAATATTGGGATAACCTGGCAGTGACCATGGAAGGGGTGAATCGCTGAAAAGAGCCCCCCGGGGTCTCCAGACGCTCGTCGTAAAAACAAGAAGCCCCTTCAGCACCCTTTGTGCCCATCAGGACCATCACCCCGCCGCAGTCGGAAATCCATTGCCGGGTCAATATGATCTGCCGGGCGAGAATTCTCGCCTGGTTGATGACCTGATCCATGGCCTGTTTTCTCTGATGTATTCCGGACCAGATGAAAATCGCACTGATTGTGGGAAAGACAATGAGTGTGATGCCCAGGAGGAATTTCCTTTGCAGGGAAAGGTGTCTTCGTGTCAAGGTTTGCCCTCGAGAGAACCAGCCGGTGCCCGTCTGAAAAATTTTGGTTTACCCCTGAATACTGCGTTGAGCGTGCCGCGAAAGTGAAAAAGGCTGTTTCTTGATACCCAATTTTTGAACATTAGTCAAATTGGTCAGCCGCCTCAATGCTCGACAATGCCTCCTCACTTCTGGTTTTTTGAGCTGAAAAGAGAGGGGTGAGGCAATGATGTTGTTAAAAAGGACACAGTATAGCAAAGGACGGAAAAATTTCTTGCGTTTGTGGGTCAATAGATGCCAGTTTAAGAACGTTCACCCCTAGCTGCTGCCACAAAGAGCATGAGAAGGATGCTGTGCCTGCATCAGAGAGGAACGAAACAGGGGCAGGAAGATGGTACGCAAACCAAAAACAAATAAACCCACCATCCTGGTGGTGGACGATGACAAGGACATTGTCCAGACCATAAAAGGCAACCTTGAGCTGGACGGCTACGAGGTCCTGTGCGCCTTTGACGGGAGAACAGGGCTTGCCATGACAAGAGAGAGCAGGCCCAATATGATCCTGTTGGACTTGAATCTTCCTGACATCGATGGGATCAAGGCGTGTCAGATCATCAGGAGGGAGTTCGATTTTCCCATCATTATGTTGACGGCGCGGGATACCATCCCCGACAAGGTGCTGGGGCTGGAATGCGGTGCGGACGACTACGTTGTCAAGCCGTTCAATTTCCTGGAACTTTCGGCCAGGATCAAGGCTGTCCTGAAACGTGTTGAAAGGAGCCTGGTCAAGAACGTCTACGAATCAGGAGATATCTCCATCGATTTCAGGTCCCGGAAAATAACCGTGCGTGAACAGGAAGTGAAACTGACCAAAACGGAATTTGAACTGCTGGAGCTTTTTGTTTCATACCCGGATGAAGTGCT
Organism: Deltaproteobacteria bacterium; assembly: GCA_019309145.1. Classification (GTDB taxonomy): domain Bacteria; phylum Desulfobacterota; class DSM-4660; order Desulfatiglandales; family Desulfatiglandaceae; genus B46-G9. The sequence continues at coordinate 5,346 of JAFDGR010000098.1, forward strand.
TTCCCGCGAGTTCATCATTGATCAGATCTGGCGTGACTCCCAGCTCTACCAGCAGAGCCGGGCCGTTGACGTGCATGTCCAGCGGTTGCGCAAGAAGATTGAATCCGATGTGGAAAATCCCCGGCATATCATTACGGTAGCCGGAGTCGGGTATAAATATCAGAGTTGATTTGCCTTGTTTGTTGTTGATGGTCCGGGAGTGTCAGTGTGGTGCCTTGCGGCTAGGGGAGAATCCGGGAAGACCATGGTTGAGATTGGCATAGAAGACCTTTGGGCGTGTCCTGAATTTCTTTTTCAATGGCTGGGCTTTCTCCTGCTGAATCAGGGTGGAAATGGTGCTTTGAGGATTGTCCAGGTCTCCGAAAATCAGGGCGTCTGTCGGGCAAGTTTCAACACAGTAAGGCTGTTGCCCTTCCCGAACCCTGTCCATGCAGAAATCACAACCTTTCGCAACTTTTCCTTTTTGCCCCATGTGCCTTTGGCCGTAAGGGCATGCGAGGGTACAGAGTTCGCATCCGACACATTTTTTCAGGTTTACGGAGACGATGCCATGTTCATCGATGAAACCGGCATCATAACGGCACACTGACACGCAGGGCGGATATGCACATTGCATGCACATGACCGGGAAGATCCATCGTGAAACGTCCGGATATTCTCCTGTTGTCAGATCCATGAGCCTTATCCGGCCGTGTTCCCCGGCAGGAATATCATGCCAGTTCTTGCACCCGACCACGCAACTCCTGCATCCGGTGCATTTGCTCACGTCAATCAGAAGACCATATGTCATTTCATAGCCCTTCCTTGATGGGCGATACCCTTTCCGGAGGAGAGGCCTTTTCTATCCTCACCAGCGTATTTTTCGTGATGTCGCCGGTGAGCGGATCCAGGTGATCCCAGTCATAAAGGATATTGGGATTGGTACCCCCTTCCAGGGGAGAGGTCTCTGGAATATCCAGTGATTCACAACCCTGCCACCACCCATGTTGCGCCATAACCGTGTCAGGGCGGATGCCGTTGAACAGGAGCGCCACCGCCTTCATTTTTCCGTGAGGTGAGATAATATCGATCCAATCTCCATTCTCTACAGCGTATTTCTCCGCTGTAACAGGATGAATTTTGAGCACAGGGTGTTTCCTGATTTCGCGGAGCCAGGGGATGTCCCGCATCCAGGAATGATGATTGATATAGTCCGAATGTTCGTCCGTGAACACGAGGGGGTATGCCTGGGCAAGCTCAGGGGCATTGAGCGGATCTTCCGGCTCCCCGTGGTAGACCGGGAAAGGTTCGCATCCTTCCTCCTGGAGGATCCTGTTGGCGAGTTGAATTTTCCCGTTCGGCAGGTCTTTGAACAGCTCCTCAAACCTCTCGCGACGGTCCATCCATTCTGTTCGCGGCAGATAGATTCCTTGAAGCGCATGCTCCTCCAGTTGGTCCGGGGTAATGCCGGCGGGCGCGAGAAAATCTTTCACCATGGCGTCATATCGCCCTCCCCAGAAATCCTCATGCATGCCGAGCCTGCAGGCCAGATCGAGGGTCACCTCCAGTTCGTCCCGTGCCTCCCAGAGCGGGGCAATGACCTTCCGGCTCGCGGTGAGGTGATTTTCCCAGAGGGCCGGTTGCTGCGAGCATTCATATCTGGTGGCGGCAGGCAGGACCAGGTCCGCATACCGGGTGGTGGGTGTGGGGACCACGTCGACGACCACGAGGAACTTGAGGTTCTGCAGGGCCTCGGCAGCCAGGTGGGGGTTCCGCGAGGTGCTCAATGGGTTGGAGCCGAATATGAGCATGGTCTTCGGGCGATAGGGCTCTCCGGTCACCAGGGCATTGATGACACTGTGGGAAAAGGCCGAATTTTTTCCCGATGAGCGGATACAAAAGGCGTCACCACCCAGGACCTTTTCCCTGGCCTCCCGGGATACTTTTTTGGAGAGCGTGGAAAAACCCAGCCTGCCTGCGGGAAAAAACCAGACGTTTCCTCCCGGCCGGTCCAGGTGACCGGTGATGGCCATGAGGATGGGAACGGCCATGGCAAAAGATCTCAAATCTTTTTTCTGGGGAGCCTCAGATACCCGGATGCAGGCTCGTTTCGTAGTGGCGTAAAGTCTTGCCAGTTCCTCGATTTCTTTCGCGGGTATACCGGTGATCTTTTCCGCCCAGGCGGGTTCATACTGTTTCACATGGGCAGCCAGGGCCTCGAATCCCTCACACCATTGGGAGACGAACTCCCGGTCATAGCGTTTCTCTTTCAGGATAACGTGGATCATGGCAAGGGCCAGAGCACCATCAGTGCCCGGCCTGATGGGGAGCCACCTGGAAGCACGTCCATTGGCCCCGAGGGGAATCAATTGGGGATTGATGACAACAAGCTTCGCTCCTTTTTTCAGGCGTTCGATGATTTTTCGGGGAACGGTCCTGAAATTGGTGTCCTGGGTTTCTGGTCCACCCCGTGCGGGGCCGCCTTTGCCTCCGCCGGTGAACCACTCGATAATGAGGTCCGCGTGATCATAATCCGGCCTGGCGTACGTGGGGCCGCCGATCAATTGCTGATGATACATCAACTGGGGGGCATAACACACGGACGGTCCCCAGTTGCTGAAGGTGACGGAACCAAGAGCATGCAAGAGCCGCAACCACAGGAAATGATGAAGATCGCCCCAGCCGGAAGATTGGCCCTTGGAGAGAATGATCTGCTCTGGCCCGTACACCTCTTTTGTCTCCATGATGTTCCCGGCGGTTATCTCCAGTGCTTCATCCCACGAGATGCGGATAAAATTGCCGTCTCCTCTCTTGCCTCTCCTCAGGAGGGGATACTTCAGGCGATTTTCATTATAGACCCACTGGACTGCGGACTGGCCCTTGGCGCACAGTTTCCCCTTGTTCAAAGGGTGGTGAGGATTTCCCTGGATCCGGATGAATTTTCCGTTCTGTACGTGGGCCAACATGCCGCAGTTATACCCCCCATAGGAACATCCATGGCACATGGTGGGCACAATCTGGTTGCTTTGCATGTTCATATCCTTCCCGCATCATTTCCCTCTCTTTCTAGCAACGAATAAAATGGAATGCAAGCACCTCCCTGGAATTGTACGATGAGGACATCCGGGCATCCCGCATCCGGGGCTTTGTTACATCTTTTACAGAATTGTGGCTTGACCGCGACAAGGGCATTTTGAAATGATAGATGCGAATAATCAGAATCATCGTATCATGCGGGAAGTGCCAGGCGTAAGAAAGCCGTACCTTGAGACAAGAACGGGTCTGGAGGCGACATGAAAGAACCAGCGAAGGGTTCCGGTAAAGCAAAACCCACCTGGAAAAAGATCATTAAGCCTGCCATCTATATCGCCATTGGTATTGCCATTGCTTTTCCCCTTTTCAGCATGACCTATTTTACCATGGTACGGACTTCCACCCCGGAGTTTTGCGCCTCGTGCCATGAGATTCGATTTGCCTACAACACGTGGAAGACCTCCACCCATGTGAACAATGAACAGGGGTTTGTTGCCGACTGCATGGACTGCCACCTCCCCGCACCCCATGATACCTTCAATTTCTTTTATGCCAAGACGGCCCACGGCATCAAGGACATCATTGTTCATTTTATGGGCGGCACCTATGACCACCAGGAGCAGCGGCGTATTGCTTATGCGTCTTTCAAGAACCAGCAGTGCCAGAAGTGCCACCGTAACCTCCTCTATATTCCGAATAAGCGGGGGGCCATGCTGGCCCATCGCGATGTGATTTATGCGAGGCCGGGCTATGAGAAACGGTGTGTAGACTGTCATAAGAACCTGGTTCATAATCCACGGACCATTTATGAATATAAACAGTACCGTGAAACGTACAGGGGCCTTGGGCTCTAGGGAAGGGGGGTCGCATGATGAAAAGGATTGTTCTGATTATTGCGCTGATGTGCGGGCTGGGAGGCCTTGTGGCGGCTGGTTCACTTGTTGCCAGTGCCAAGACAGCTCCGAATCAGGCGAAACAGAAGGAATTCAGGATAGAGCGCAGCATGCCCAAGGAGGCGATCGCGTGCATTGAATGTCATAAAAAAGAAAGTCCGGGAATCTTTGCGGACTGGGCACACAGCCGCCATGCCTCCGCAAATATTACCTGCCTGGATTGCCACAAGGCGGAAGAATTTGATGCCGATGTGAGCAAGGACCATTATAAGCAATACGAGCGGGCAGACCAGAAGTATGGGACCAAGGAGTATAAGGTCCCCATCTCGGCACTGGTAACCCCGAAGGACTGCTCCCGGTGCCATCCTGATGAGGCAAAGCAGTATGCAAGAAGCAAGCATGCCAACACCCTTGAGATCGTATGGAAAGTGGATCCATGGATGAACAAGGGGATGAACAGCGATAATGAGAGGACGACCGGCTGTTATCATTGTCATGGTACCGTGGTCAAATTCAAGGATGGCAAGATGACCCCGGACAGTTGGCCCAGTGTCGGGGTTGGCAGGATCAACCCGGACGGCAGTAAGGGTTCGTGCAGCGCTTGTCATACCCGCCACAGGTTTTCCGTTGCCGAGGCAAGAAAACCCGAAGCATGCGGCCAGTGCCACCTGGGGCCGGATCACCCCCAGATCGAGATTTTCATGGAGTCGAAGCACGGCGATATCTATACCGCGTACGCAGATGAATACAACTGGAACGCGGCACCGGGCACCTGGACACCGGGTGTTGATTACCGCGCTCCCACGTGTGCCGCATGCCATATGTCCGGGGCGGGACCGGTACTTACCAGCCATGATGTCACCGAGCGGCTTTCGTGGGAACTTCAGGCACCCCTGACCGTTCGGCCGGAAAACTTCAAGCCTTTCCCCGCCAAGACAAATTGGAAAGTGGAACGGGAAAAGATGGAAGCCATCTGCATGCAATGCCACAGCAAGCTGTGGGTCCAGAACCACTATGTGCAACTGGATAAAAATGTGCAAGAGTACAATGACAATTATTTCAAGCCGGCCAAGAAAGTGCTCGGCCAGTTGTATGCCAAGGGACTCCTGGACAAAAAGCGGTTTTTCGACGAAGACGTGGAGTTTCATTTCTATGAACTGTGGCACCATGAAGGCAGGAGAAAGAGGATGGGAACGGCCATGGCCGGACCGGACTATGCCTGGTGGCATGGGGCCTACGACATGAAGCCGAAATTTAATGCATTCATGAAAGAGGCCCTTGAAAGCCTGAAGACCGGCAAACCGGTCTACAAGCATCCCTACTACCCCAATGCCACGGGGAACACCAAAAAACCGTCTGAGATACCTCCAACGAGCAAGTAAACCGCGAACCTCCAACCCTTCCCCTTCCCTGTATCCCCGTTTCTCACTGTTGAGAAACGGGGATTTTTTTCTGCGCGCGCCTTCCCGCTCAAGAGAGACGGTTTGCACGGACACTGTCACCGGCCACCGTTTTCACCCTTTCTTGACAAAATCATCCGCCTTTCTTAGATTACCGGTAAGGAAATCGAGCCTGCCCCGGTATTATTCCTGCGACTTTTTCCCATCGGCTGGCCTGGGAGCCTCCAGATGGCCTCCATTGCGAAAAAGCCGCGCAGAGATGATGGTGATGGAAACGGAGATGACCAGCAGTTGCAGATCTCATGGAAACAATTACCCAACTGTTAGATAATAAATCGTTTTTGAAGACCCTGTTTGACGCGATTCCCTGCGCCATACTCATTCTGGATCGCGATCGGCGTATCCACGCCGCCAATAATTTCTTCGTGAAAGCGTATGGTGGACCTGAGAGTGAGGCCCTGATGAAACGGGTAGGCAATGTGATTCAATGTGTCAATGCCTTGAAGACCGATGAAGGGTGCGGTTTTTCGGAAGAATGCAGCTCCTGTGCGATACGAAATACCGCCTTGAAAGCAGTCGCAGGGGACCGGATTGAGAGAAAAAGGGCCAACATGGAATTTTTCCTGGAGGGGAGATCCCAGGATCTTTCTTTGCTCATCAGCGCGGCGCCTTTTGAGCATGACGGGGACCGCCTCGCCATTGTGATGTTCGAAGATGTGACGGAACTGAATCACCTGCGCAAGCGCCTCAAGACCGAGCAGAGCTTCAGGGGAATCATCGGGCAGGATCCCCGGATGGAGGAACTGTTTGAGACGATCAGGGACGTGGCGGATGTTGATGTCCCGGTGCTCATCCAGGGGGAAAGCGGGACCGGCAAAGAGTTGGTCGCAGCCGCGATCCATAACGAGGGGCCACGGGCGGAGAGGCTTTTTGTCCCGGTGAACTGCGCGGCCCTCCCTGAAGGGTTGCTTGAAAGCGAGTTGTTCGGACATGTAAAGGGCGCTTTTACCGGCGCCATACGGGACAAAAAGGGGAGGTTTGAATTGGCGGACGGCGGGACCCTGTTCCTGGACGAAATCGGCGACCTGCCGAAGACCGTGCAGGTCAAGCTCCTGCGGGTCCTCCAGGAAGGGATATTTGAGCGGGTGGGTGGGGAAAAAAGCCTGTCCGTGAACGTCCGTATCATCAGCGCAACCAACCGTGACCTTGCCCGGGAAGTGGCAAAAGGACATTTCCGGAAGGATTTGTATTACCGGATCAGGGTTGTGCCGATCACCATTCCGGCGCTCAGGGAACGGAGAGATGATATCCCTCTCCTGGTAAACCATTTTCTCCAAAAGGAATCCCACGCAGGTTCACAGGTCCGGGGGATATCCCCGGAAGCCCTTGCGTTAATGGTGGAATATTCCTGGCCCGGAAATGTCCGGGAACTCCAGAGCGCTCTCCGGTTTGCACTGCTGAAGGCCAGGGGCGGGGTTATCAGGCTGGAGCACCTTCCGGCAGAATTGAAGGAGTGGCAGGAGAGCCGCCCCTCACGTGGTCCTCGCCGAAAACTGGACAGGAAGGCCGTCCTTGACGCACTGGTGCGTGCGGGCGGCAATAAGGCCAAGGCGGCCCGCATGCTCGGCGTGGGCAGGGCGACGCTTTACCGTTTCCTCTCGGAACAGCCGGATATCAGGTCAGAATAGGTATCCACACTCATATTGTCTCATGAGACGATGGTGTCTCATAATTGTATTCGAGACATTTGGGTGCAGGTCGAGCCCCATATTCATGGATCAGTCACTTTCCAGTAAATGAGACAGCGAGAAAATATACCGTGATATGAATTGGTTATCCCGCCTCATCCTTGAATGATACAGATCTGTCTCATAAATCCCTCCTCCATGCTTCATTTTGTAAACACAGCGGTCTTGTATCCATGTAATAGATTGAAAATACGGCATAAAAAGATCCCTGGTGCAGCCCTTTGTTCATTGGCACGAAACGTGCTCAAGAAAAAAGGAAGATATCTGATGAAATTCCCGGGAGGAATCCATGAGGCCATGTGACATGAGTATCAGGAAGACACTAGACCTTGCAGAGGAAATGATCAAACTGGCTGATGAAGGTGATGCAGTCAGAGAGGACGATGGTTGCGGGGTGTTGTATGGGGTCTTGCGGGATTCAGCATTTCGCATAAAAAAACTGGCAGAAAAAGAACGGTCTGCTCACATCAAAAAGGGCTGGTGGAAAGAGGAACCCGAAAGGGGTGATGCCATATGATGGTTTTGGAAGATCTCAAGAGAGAGCAGAAACTCATAGATGCCATTGACTGGGATATGACCCCTGAAGAGGCGGTACGGCTCTATCTCGAATGGGGAAATAATTGGAGTCGCGGTTATCACATGGTGCGGTCCAAGCATGACGTGGCTCATTATTTTGTCCTGAACACCTGGGAGGAAGACCCGGTGATTTATCTTGTTCAGCGGACTACTGAAGGATCTGTTGAACTCGCGAAGATTGAGATACCCGAGAAACTAAGAGAGCAGGTGAAAGAGAAGATGCGTTCCCATAAGGGAGTTTATGCTGTGGAGGATGAGGTTCGGGACTGGCTGGAAAGGGAACTTGGCACCGGGCAATAGTCTCCCGGTTCATCACATGATCACGCATGGAACGTGAGAGAGAGGAAGGAGGGAAAAATGGAGGACAAGGTGTTGACGGCAATGAAAAAGGCAGGCAAACCGGTACGGCCGGGGGATGTGGCCAAAATGCTTGGTGTGGAGAGCAAAGAAGTGTCAAAAGCGATAAGCTCTCTGAAAAAAATGGGAAAGGTAATATCTCCAAAGAGATGTTACTACGCGGTGGAAGAATAAAAAATAAAGCAGGGAACAGAAACAACGA
>JAFDGR010000356.1 GCA_019309145.1 Deltaproteobacteria bacterium
ATCAGCGAAGTCATAGTTCCTGGGCCGGTAATAGGCTCGGTAGAATGCTTCGCGAGGGCTGTTCAGGCTGATGCGGATGGAATCCAGTCCCGCTTCGGCCACGCGCTGCACCCGCTCCGGCCAACTGCCGTTGGTGTTGAGATTGATGGTCCCCTTCCCCGTCCGTCTCATGATTTCCCTGACGCTCTCCGCGATGAGTTCGTATTCGGTCAACGGCTCCCCTTCACATCCTTGCCCGAAGCTCATGATGGCCCGGGGCGTTTGCTCAAGATGGGCCACGGTCATGGTCACGATTTCCTCTTTTGACGGCCGGAATGCCAGCCGCTGGTGGGATTCTTCACACAAATGCTCGGGCTGATACGACAGGCAGCCCAGGCAGGAGGCATTGCACGCCTGGCTCACGGGAAGAGGCCCTTCCCAGCGTCCGAGAAAAAGATTCTTTGCCGCGAAACAATGGTTCACCGTGGCACACTGGACCAGGTGTGCCGCGAAACAATGGTTCACCGTGGCACACTGGACCAGGTGTTCCACCAGGGGCCCGCAGGCATGGCTCTTCCGGTATTGCTCAATAGCCGGGACAAGATCCAGGTCATCGTAATTGCGCGGGTCCCATCGGGGGTTATCCTCAATGACAAAACCCGAGGCCCAGTACTGGTCCTCCCTGAAGCCCACGGCTGTGTAGGCCCACATGGGGAGGTTGTAGTCCTTGTTCCCATAATCCACCGCAGGCAGGTGCGTCCGCACGATCCCGGGCTCAAGAAATGCGGCAACCCCGAAACAGGGAGACAGCCCCTGTTCTGTTTCCGCCTCCGAAACCATCACGTAATCGCCTGTCTCCGGGTCAAGCCCCACGGGCGGGCAGCCGGGCATATAGAATAATTTGCTGAATTCCGGCAGCGGGAGGAGATCATCACTCCCGATCGCCGCCGGCTCCCTCCCGGAAAAGCCCGCCATCCGGTAGTAAGGATGATCGTATATATCCCCCTGTTCGTCTGCATACAGCATGGAGGGCAGGTCATGTGTATTATTTTTCATGTGCTTGAATGCATATCCTTCTTTCGAATCTTTATTGGGATAATGCTGTACCGGACAACTTCCGTCAAGCCCCAAAAAGGAATAATCTTCACGGCCTATGGTGCCGATGAAAGAGTAAACACACTTGGAGCAAATCACTCATGATGACTCTTAAAAAAAGCAGATCCAAGATCATTCTCAGAAAAAATGACTGGACATGCCCTGTTGTGTAAGGTAGTTTCCATTCATTCTTAAGGAGGACCCGGTGACACTTACAAAGGCTCAATTAATCAACAGTATCTGCAGCAAAACCGGTCTAACCAAATCCCGCGCCGCCGAGGCAGTCGAAACGCTTCTTGAGGTCACCAAGAAAACCCTTGAGGATGGAGAAGATATCCTCATCAGCGGGTTTGGCAAATTCTGCGTGAAGGAAAAGGATGCCCGAAAAGGAAGGGATCCCCGGACCGGAAACGACATCACCCTGGAATCCAGAAAAGTAGTGACCTTCAAGTGTTCAGGCGCCCTCAAGGAGAGAATCAACAAAAAATAGGGGACGTTCTTCACTTCTTACACTTAACGCTTAAGATCCCTGATCCTTCCCTCATAATCCCGCGTCCACAAGGCCGTTTGTGTAATTAGTGAAGAACGTCCCCTATTTGAAGTTTTTCCAGGACACAGGCAGACACATCAGGGTGTTCCTTTAGAAAATCCTTGGCGTTCTCCCTGCCCTGTGCAATCCGTTCATCGTCAAAGGAATACCACGTCCCGCTCTTTTCGATGACTTCCGTACGAACAGCCATGTCAAGAAGATCCCCGGCGGTGGATATGCCCTCGCCGTACATGATATCAAATTCCGCTTCTTTGAAGGGAGGGGCCACCTTGTTCTTCACCACCTTCACGCGGGTTCGATTCCCAACAATATCCTGCCCGTCCTTGATGCTTCCGATCTTTCGGATGTCAAGTCTAACCGAGGAGTAGAACTTGAGGGCCCTCCCTCCCGGCGTGGTTTCGGGGTTCCCAAACAGAACCCCGATCTTCATGCGAATCTGATTAATGAAGATAACGGCCGTCAGCGACTTGCTGATGCAGGCGGCCAACTTCCTCAATGCCTGTGACATGAGCCTGGCCTGGAGACCCATGTGGACATCCCCCATATCACCTTCAAGCTCCGCCCTGGGCACCAGCGCTGCCACTGAATCAATAACCACAACATCCATGGCCCCACTGCGGACCAATATCTCGGTAATCTCCAGGGCCTGTTCGCCGGTATCTGGTTGAGAAAGCAGTAGATTATCGAAATTTACACCCAGCTTCCTGGCATAAACGACATCCAGCGCATGTTCAGCATCGATGAAGGCTGCAAGACCATTCCGTTTCTGTGCCTCTGCCATGACGTGAAGGGCAAGGGTGGTCTTGCCTCCGGACTCCGGCCCGAATATTTCAGTGACCCTCCCCCGCGGTATGCCCCCCACTCCCAGGGCATGGTCCAGGGCAAGTGAACCAGTTGAGAGCACTGGAACGTCAGCAATCTCCCGGCCACCCAATTGCATGATGGAACCCTTGCCGAACTGGCGTTCTATCTGATTCATCGCCAGTTGGACCGCTTTTTGTTTGTCCTCCAGCATGCTATTCACGGATATCCTCCTTCGTGGATCGGAACAATGCAGGGGTAAGGGAAACGGCTGAACAGGCTGCACAAACTTTGATCGCCTGCCGCAACGAGGGGAGCATAATGAGCTGCTGTGCCAGGCTGAATAGGGATAAAAACACTTAATTTTAAATTATATATTGATTTTCTAAAAGAGTCAAAAGAAAGAGCGACCCGGATCATGTGTTGAGGTGTTTCTGTGGTGATTCGGAAGGGACTTCCAAAATAATATCACGCAGAAACGGCATGATTTCCTTTCTGCAGACAACATCCAAAACATATTTCTGCATCACACTG
>JAFDGR010000357.1 GCA_019309145.1 Deltaproteobacteria bacterium
ACAAAATTCCGGTAATCCAGTTTTTCAAGATGGTTGGAGGTCTTTTCTATGTTCTTTTCCAGTGCTGCTATTTCCGATGGGAGGATCCGCTTGATGATCAAGGGTGCTGCATAAACTTCAAGCAGTTCTCGAATCTGAAAAAATTCATCAATCTCCTTGGCATGCATTCTGCGCACTATGAAGCCCAGTCTTTCATCACATTCCACCAGCCTTTCCCTTTCCAGGATCAACAATGCTTCACGGACCGGGGTTCTGCTAATTTTGAGGCCTTGTGCCAGGTCCTTCTCGAAGATCTTTTCCCCAGGTCTCAGTTCGAACATCAGGATACGGTCTTTAATTTCCTTGTAGGCCTTGATTCGAAGATTTTCTCTATCCTGTGATTTCCTAGTCATAAATTTTATGATATATCTTGGTGTATTTTAGCATGTATATCAGAATAGGAAGACAAGGTTTTCTTGTCAAGCCTTTTTGATGAGGATTCACGGCCTTATCTTAGCGAAGGCACGATAGCTAACCTGTTATCAATGAAAGTAAAATATGGAGGTTATCGAAAATGAGAAACAAGAATTCCAAGCCAGTTCAGGGAATGTTTCTTCTGATTGACAGGAAATCGGATCAGGGCCTCATCCGCTGGGTCCGGGAGCTGGAAAAGAGAAACATTCCCGCCCTGGTGCTTGCAGACGGACATACGATACACAAGAACCCGGACCTGGTAAAACGCGTGGCGGATAAAGGTTTGGATGTAGGAAACATATATAATGACGGTGCCTTCTGGCCTCATACCCATGATGACATGATTTCGTGGCTGCCTTCCTGGATTGAGATCAAAGATGTCCATTTACTTGATCCTTATCAAGTACAGTATGAAATCACATCGAGGATCAATGAAAAGATGGTCTCGCTAACAGGGAAAACTATGCCCGCTTTTAGTGGGAAATATTTCTCCTATGACGAAAACACGATGAAGATAGCAGATAGTCTGGAGATTCCCTACATCCTGGCAAGGGGAACGGCGGGTGAAGAGGCTGTTTTTTATCAACCAATTGAATTTCGCGTCACGCTCATTTCGGTTAGCAATGTACAGTCCAAGGAGTTGGGAACCGGCTCTCTGTGTGACGAGTCTCTGCGTGCCCGAAAAGAGACCCCGGATGACTTCAGAAGGATTCTTCACAACCTGGATTGCCGCCGCGTCATACTTGTAGCGCAGTCACACATCAGTGGTCTAATGCAGGAGTGGTGGGATGTATACCAGGACTTTTTTGACAGGGATATCGTGCAATGGCAGGCGTTGGAAGACTTTGTCACAGACCCCGGTGAAATGCCTTACAGGGAGATCCCTGTTAATACAAGAACGGATTATATGCAAATCAGCATGGAAGAGGACAGGAAAGAGAGAGACGAGAGATAAGCCCCTGGACCCGAGCATGGGCGAGGGGAATCCCGCCATGGCGGGAGAGGGAGCAGAACTCCCCCGCAGATAAGCTGTTGAAAAGGCCAGTCCTCATGAGGCGGAAAGGCCCGAGAACCTCGGAACAAAAAATGCCTTTGCCCTCGAGCTGTGATAGATAAATACTTTAAGCTGCGAGGTTCTCCCCGGATCGGGAGAACCTATCCCGGTCCTCCACCACAGGTCGATGGTTTAGTTCCAACTAATACAACGTTATCTGCATTAGAACTGGCCAAGACTCACATGGGACTGTGGAGGGTGGAACCCACCTTCCGCAAGGAGAAATCCACCCGGTAGGCTCGTCTTATTTATTGTCACCGTGATGAGAGGAGCACAGGGTATATTGTTGCCAGTTTCCTTGTCTTGCGTCTGGAGGCAACAATAATGCGAGTCAACAAAAGTGCTGGTTGCAGAAATGCAATTCTCCTCGTGATCCCCATCATTTCTTCTTATTCTTTTTGCCCTAACTTTTTGATATTGCAAGCGTTTATTTTCTTGCAGGATTCCACCTGACGTGGCACACATCTTGCGTAGGTCCATATGTTGCAGGGAAATGCATAACGAAACCCGTTCTGAACACCAATCGTTCCATGCGAGAATACAAATATATATTCGGGCCTGTGCCGTCCCGCAGACTGGGACGGTCCCTGGGAGTGGATCTAATTCCTCACAAGACATGCAGCCAGGATTGTGTCTTTTGCCAGCTTGGAAGAACTCCAAAAAAGACGCTCGCCCGGCGGGAATACGTGCCTATGGGAGAAGTGCTCGACGAGCTTGGACGATGGTTGAAGAGGGATGGGAGGGCGGATCATATCACCCTTTCCGGTTCCGGAGAACCCATGCTTCATTCTCGCTTCGGGGAGATACTCCGGTTTGTTAGAAAGAACAGCACGTTAAAAGTGGTTTTGCTGACCAATGGGTCCCTTTTCCATCTTCCCCAGGTACGCAGGGAGGCCTCGGAGGCTCATATCGTCAAAATTTCCCTGAGCGCATGGGACCAGGCATCTTACCGCTGGGTGAACCGTCCCCATCCGCATCTGGATTTCAAGGAGGTGATTGGAGGGC
>JAFDGR010000099.1 GCA_019309145.1 Deltaproteobacteria bacterium
ACGGTCTTCCCTTTCGGCACAACCCTTGCTGAAGAAAAGAGAAAGCCCGAATAACAGGCAACCACTCTTGGAGGTTTTACAAGACACATGGCTCAGCTCGCGAACATTGCAACACTCACCCCGTATGAAAAATCCCGGCAGGTATCTGCTTCCACCCATCTCGAGTATTTGATTGAAAAACGGGTGATTACCCGGGATGAATTGAAACGCGCAACGGGCGAAGCTCACCAGGGAAGGGGCTCCGTGGAATCGGTCCTGCTGAAGGAAATGAACATCAGCAAAGAGAAAATGGGGAGGACCATTGCGGAATACTATCACAGCGACTATATCCCCTTTGACCGGCACTATCCGGCACCGGGGGAGCTCCTCTCCAAGCTGAACCCGAACTATCTCAAGAAAAACCGCTGGGTGCCGCTCTGCAAAGAAAATGGGACGCTGAGGGTGCTTATTGACGATCCCCGTTCATTTTCCAGGATACAGGACATCAAATCCTTGATTCCCGCAAAAAAGTACACATTCGCCGTGGGCCTCGAAGAAGATATCTACAACTTTATTGACTCCTTTTACGGGCTCTTCGAGCGAGAGGAAAACGGATCCATTACCGACCTCCTGGGAAAACTCGAGACACCGGACCTGGATGAATCAGAACGCAGCCTGCTCTCGGTTTATCCGGAAAACAATATCATCATATCTCTTGTAAACAAGATCATTGTTGATGCCTATGGAATGGGGTGCTCTGATATTCACGTGGAACCCTACCCGGGCAGGTCAGGGGTGGAAATCAGGGTGCGGGTTGACGGGCACTGCCATGAGTACATCACCATTCCCTATAATTATAAAAGGGCCTTTATCTCCCGCATAAAAATCATGGCTGACCTGGATATCTCAGAGCGAAGAAAACCCCAGGACGGCAAGATCAAGTTCAGGAAATTCTATCCTCTGGACATTGAATTGCGGGTGGCCACCATGCCCACAGCCGGCGGGGAAGAGGATATCGTCATGCGGATCCTCACGGCCGGTGAGCCCATCCCGCTCTCTACCATGGGAATGAGAGAAAGGGATTACGATCTCCTGCTCCAAATGAGCCGGAAGCCGTACGGTATGCTCCTCGTGGTGGGTCCAACGGGAAGCGGAAAGACCACCACACTCCATTCCGTTTTGAGCACCATTAACAAACCAGACACCAAGATCTGGACCGCGGAAGACCCGGTGGAGATTACCCAGCGGGGACTGCGCCAGGTCCAGGTGCAACCGAAGATCGGATTTGATTTTGCCGCAGCCATGCGGTCTCTCCTGCGGGCCGATCCGGACGTCATCATGGTGGGAGAAATGCGTGACCGGGAAACTGCATCAATAGCCTGCGAGGCATCCCTCACCGGGCACCTGGTCATGAGTACCCTCCACACCAACAGTGCGCCTGAAACCATTACCAGGCTGCTTGACATGGACATGGACGCGTTCAATCTTTCTGACGCCATCCTGGGAATCCTGGCACAGCGCCTGGTCAGGACCCTGTGCGTGCATTGCAAAGAGGCATACCATCCCACGCGCGATGAATATAATGCGCTGGCCAGGAGCTACGGGAACGGGTTTGAAAGCCTCCGGATCCCATACCGGCGGGACCTCCGGCTTTATCGCGCCACCGGCTGCCCGGAATGTCACAATACCGGGTACAAGGGACGGACGGCCATCATGGAATTTCTCTCGGCCACCCCGGAAATCAAGGCCCTTATCTTGAACAATCCCAATGTGGAAAAAATCAGGCAGCAGGCAATCAAGGACGGCATGACCACCCTGATGCAGGACGGTATACGGAAGGTATTTCTGGGACTGACCGATATAAACCAGGTCAGGAGGGTGTGCATTTAACCGCCTTCACAATATTTTTTGCCTTCAGGCTCTTTTGCTGAGTAGTTACGCCGCATACTCCATGAAATACCGGTAAAAGGCGACCACCACCAGGGAATGGGTGATCACCCCATCACGAATCAGGCCGGGTATCTCTGCAAGGGGCTTCAGCAGGATCTCGATATCCTCGCCCCCATCCTGGTCCTGCTCCCCGACCTGCATGGCGTTTTTCGCAAAAAAGGTGAAACACTTATTGTTCTGTATGGCAGGGTTCGGATACACGTAACCGAACGGGATCATCTCTTCCGCACCATACCCCGTCTCTTCCGAAAGTTCACGCCACGCCGCCTGCTCAGGCGTGTCGCCGTCATCCACCAGGCCCCCGGGTATCTCCAGGGTCACGTCTCGAATACCGTGGCGGTATTGCCTGACCAGGACCACCTGGTTTTCTTCCGTCACCGGAATCACATTCACCCATGGATTGGATTCCAGCACAAAAAAATCGTATTCATTTCCCGTCCTGGGGGAAACGGCCCGGTCTTTCCGCAGGCCGAATACCCGGTAAGATCTATCGGTACTGGTTGAGACAATTTTCCAGGGCTTTGGTGCCATCTCGTTTCTCCTTCCTCGTTCATATTCCCGGCCAACCGCCTCCTGAAAAAACGAAGACCAGCTATTCCTGTCCACACAGAGGCTCAAGCCTGTGTCTCGTCCTGTACCGCCATTCAGGCCTTCACGTCAACAGGAAACAGGAGCAGCATCGGGATTTCCTATATGATCTACCTGGTTCATCGCTATTTCCAGTTTGACATTGGACTGTTTCGGCAGCATGTTAAAGTGTTTGTGACTACTCACGTAGTCAGGCTGAAGTTGTTTAGGCTGAAGGCTGAAGGGGTCAGAAGAGCGCGATTGCGGCGCGAGCGCCTGCCCGTTGAGGATGGAGCCGCGGCGAAACGGGAGAGGAGAAAAGAATGGAAAAAACAATTGACGCGAGGGGAAAGGCGTGTCCTCAACCCGTGCTGATGACAAAGGATGCCATTGAATCCATGGAGGAAGGTATTGTTACCGTGCTCATTGACAGCGAGATTTCGAAAGATAATGTCGTCCGGTTTGCAACGAGCCAGGGATGCAAGGCAGAGGTTGAAACGAAAGACGAAATCTTTACGGTGAAGGTGACCAAGGGAAAGACACCGGAAAAAAGGGAAAGGGATGAAAAATCCCCTGAGACGGCCAAGGCCTCCAACATCGTCGTGTATATCCACACCAGTACCATGGGAAGGGGAGACGATGATCTCGGCGCCATCCTGATAAAGGGATTCATCAAGACGCTCAAAGACGTAGACCCCAAACCCTCCATGATCATCTTTGTGAACAAGGGTGTCTTTCTGACCACGTCGGGGTCTGAGCTGATCAATGACCTCAGGACGCTGGAAGAGATGGGCATTGAGATTCTGTCCTGCGGGACATGCCTTGACTTTTTTCACCGGAAGGAATCATTGGAAGTGGGGCTCGCGTCAAACATGTATGACATCACCTCCGCCCTCATGCAGGCGGATAAAGTGGTGATGCCGTGAAGCACGTTATGGAACCACGTAAAACCATTTATCTTGACCATGCCGCAACCTCGTTTCCCAAGCCGGAAAAAGTAAAACAGGCGGTGCTGGATCACTTTGAACGGTACAGCGCCAGTCCGGGTCGATCCGGTCATTCTATGTCCCTGGCGGCAAGCCGTTCCCTGTTTGACGCCAGGGAAACCATCGCGGCGTTTTTCCACGTGGACGATTCCCGGAAGGTCATCTTTACCCGGAATGTCACCGAGTCTCTGAACCTTGCCATCTATGGCATGGTGCGGGAAGGAGACCACGTGGTCACCACTTCAATGGAGCACAACTCCGTCATGCGCCCCTTGCGGGATCTCGAGGCAAGGGGGATCATTCAGCTGACGGTCGTTTCCTCTTCCCCGGAAGGTCTTGCCGACATCCAGGGGCTCGCCCGGGCAGTGCAATCGGGAAACCCGAGGCTCCTGGTGGTGAATCATGCGTCAAATGTAACAGGGACCCTGGTGGACCTCAAGCGAATCGCAGAGATAAAGGGTTCCGCCTATCTGCTTGTTGACGCGGCGCAGACCGCTGGATCGATTCCCATTCATCTGGACTCCCTGGACGTGGATTTATTCGCCTTTACGGGCCACAAGGCACTCCAGGGTCCCCAGGGAACAGGGGGATTAATCCTGAAAACCGGGCAAGAGCCGCTTCTTCCCCTGATGCAGGGGGGAACGGGGAGCCATTCCGAGTTTGAACAGCAGCCGGATTTCCTCCCGGACAGGTTCGAAAGCGGCACCCCCAACGGGTGCGGCTTTGCCGGCTTAGCCGCCGGGATCAGTGCGGTGGAGGAATGGAGTATCCCCGCTCTCCGGGAACACGAAAAAAAAATGACAGAAAGGCTCCTGGAAGGGCTGCTCTCCATGGACCGGATTCACGTCCTGGGCCCCCGGGATCCGGACAAACAGACCGCGGTTCTTTCCTTCCAGGTGGACGGGATAAGCCCGTCGGATGTCGGGTTTCAGCTCGACCGGGAATTCGGCATCTGCGTTCGCACCGGGCTCCACTGTGCCCCGGCGGCCCACAGGACCATCGGGACATTTCCCCAGGGCACGGTCCGGATCTCCATGGGAATGACCAACAGCATGGCTGACGTGGAGGCGGCGCTAGAGGCACTGGAATGGATCATCTCCCGCTAGAAAAACAAGAAAAGGCCTTTGTTTTCGTGCTCTACTCGATTCACAATGTCATGAAGGCGGAAAAGGTGTTACGGTCACAAGGGGTTTTATTCGATACCATCCCCGTTCCCAGGGAAATAAGCTCTGATTGTGGGATGGCAATCCTCGTGGCATCCAAAGACAGACACGGGGTCCGAAAAATCCTGGGGGAAAGCGGGATCGACATCAAGGGGATTTACCTCAAAACATGCGGACGATACGAGAAAGAAAATGACCGATGACAAAAAACATCTCAGGCTGACACAGACCGTCACCGGGTCGGGTTGAGCCTCGAAACTGCCTCCAGGGGACCTGGAGAAAGCGCTCTGCGGACTTTCCTTTCCCGCCGATGAACACGTCCTGATCGGGCTTGATACACCGGATGATGCCGGAGTATACCAGATCACCGATGATATTGCCCTGATCCAGACAGTGGATTTTTTTACGCCCATTGTGGATGATCCATACTGGTTCGGGCAGATCGCCGTGGCCAATGCCCTGAGCGATGTCTATGCCATGGGAGGAACGCCCATCACTGCCATGAATCTGGTGGCGTTTCCCCTGAAAGACATGGAGATCTCCGTGCTTCGCCAGATCCTGCAGGGAGGAATGGACAAACTTCTGGAGGCGGATGTGTCCCTGGTGGGAGGACACAGCATCGAGGACAAAGAACTGAAATACGGTCTTTCGGTCACCGGCATTATCCACCCCGACAAGATCCTTTCCAAGAAAGGGTTCCGTCCGGGAGATAAGCTCGTTTTAACCAAACCCCTGGGCACGGGGATTATCAATACCGCCATCAAGGGGGGATTGGCTTCAGACCAGATCATTGAGAAAGTGACCAGGATGATGGCCCATTTGAACCGGAAATCCGCACAGGTGATGCAGGCGTTCGGGGCGCATGCCTGCACCGACGTGACCGGATTCGGGCTCCTGGGACACCTCTGCGAGATGGTCGTTGAAAGCGATTATGGGGTTGTCCTCACCACTGCGGATATCCCCGTTTATCCAGAAGCCGGGGAATTTGCCGCAATGGGCCTTGTTCCTGCCGGGACTTACAATAACAGGAAGTTCCGGGAGGCGTTTGTTACCTTCGATGAGGCCATAGATAATGTGACGCGGGATATCCTCTTTGACGCCCAGACCTCCGGGGGCCTCCTGATCATGGTTGATCCGGCGGACGCGGTGGGGCTGGTGCAGAAACTCCACGCCGAGGGGGTGGAGGACGCCGCCATTATCGGGGAAGTCGTGGAAAAACCCAAAGAAAGGATCCTCGTAAAAGCTCATTAACCCGGCTCCTCGTCTTGCTGGGAACGAGAAAGGAATTGCATGGAAGAATCAGCCAATAAAATCGGGCCGGCCATAGACCCTGAGATGACCCTCCTGGATATTGTTTCGAAATACAGGGAGACGGAGGCCGTTTTCAGGAAATACGATGAGCAGGCGGGCGTCTGTCTCTGCTGTCAGGCCCTTTTTGATCCGCTCAAAACCGTTGCGGAAAGATACGCCCTCGACCTGGAACAAATCCTCACTGACCTGGAGTCTGTGGCTTCATACAAGATAGGTGGCAATCACACCGGCAAGCAGCAGGATGCTCACATAGCTGTTGATGGTAAAAAACGCCAGGTCGATCCGCTCAAGTCTCCCTCCTGACACAATCCGATGCTCCCAGACCAGCAATACTCCCACGGCCCCGGTACCCGCGAAATACGGCCAGGAAAAGCCGCCCATCCAGCCGGCACCCACAAAAAACAGAAATGAAACAATATGGAACAGGGCGGAGACTGCAAGGGCCGGTCCCTGTCCCATGTTCGCGGGGATGGAGCAGAGGCCCATTTCCCGGTCAAAAGAAATATCCTGGCACGCATAGATAATATCAAAGCCCGCGACCCAGAAAAGCACCCCCAGGGAGAGGACCGCAACCGGCCATGTTATCGTCCCGGTTACTGCCAGGAACCCGCCCACCGGCGAAAGGGCAAGGGCAAGCCCCAAAAAAATATGACACGCCCAGGTGAATCGCTTGGTGTAGGAATATCCCAGGATCACCGCGAGGGCGACAGGCGAAAGATACAAGCACCATCTTCCCAGGACCAGGGCCGAGAGGAAAAAAAGCGCAACAGAACACCACCAGAAGCACCACACCGCCCCTCTCCTGAGCTGCCCTGAAGGGATTTCCCTGGCCCTGGTCCTGGGATTCTTCTCGTCGAACGGCTGATCAACCAGCCGGTTAAAACTCATGGCCGCGCTCCGCGCACCCACCATGGCAAGCAGGATAAAGAGGCTCTTCCACCATCCCGGCCACCCCCTCGCGCCAACCACGGCACCCACATAGGCAAGGGGCAGGGCAAACAGGGTGTGCTCGAATTTGATCATCCTCAGGATGCGTTTCAGTGTCTCCATCAACAAACCAGCAAGTCGCTAATCATCAGCGATAACAGGATAATGGAATATCCTGCCTTCATAGTTTTTCAAGATCAGGAAATCTTTTCCCTTGTCGATCAGATACCCGGGAAGCAGGGGGACCTTTCCCCCTCCTCCCGGGAGATCAATGGCAAAATGGGGAACGCAGAGCCCGGACGTGTACCCGCGGAGCGCCGACATGATCTCTAAACCTTTTTCGAGCGGGGTCCAGAAATGGGCTGTCCCCCGGGCGAGATCCCCCTGGAACAGGTAATAGGGACGTACCCTGATGCTCAGGAGCTTTTTCATGAGGCTTCCCATGACCGCCGGGTCGTCATTCACGCCTTTCAGCAGCACCGTCTGGCAACCCAGGGGGATGCCCGCTTCGGCCAGTCTTTTGCAGGCAAGGGAAGATGCGGGGGTGATCTCTGTCGGGTGGTTAAAGTGGGTATTGATATACAACGGATGAAAAGAACGCAATATATTCGTCAATTGCGGCGTCACCCGCTGGGGCAGGGAGCACGGAACACGCGTTCCGATCCGGATAATCTCCACGTGAGGAATGGCGCGAAGTTGATTCAGGATCTCGAAAAGCATCTTGTTGGACAGGAGCAGCGGGTCTCCACCGGAGAGGAGGACGTCCCGGACCTCTCGGTGTCCCCGGATATATGCCAGGCCTTCCCGGATCGTGGCGCCGGTCACCACGCCCGGCTTCCCCACCTTCCGCTTGCGGTTGCAAAAGCGGCAGTACATGGCGCACCGGTTTGACACCAGAAAGAGGACCCTGTCCGGATACCGATGGGTCAGCCCCGGCACCGGGGAAAGGGTCTCCTCGTTCAGCGGATCTTCATACCCCCGATCATCTTCTATTTCCGCCGGGTCGGGAACGCACTGGCGATAAACGGGATCGCCTTGCTTTTCAATCAATCCCAGGTAGTACGGATTGATCCGCATGGGGTAGCGGTCGATGATCTCTCTGAGATGAGGCACCTCGAAAGAGGTTTTTTCGCGAAAGGCAGTCCCGGTGGAAATACTCTGTGAGAGGAGCGATCGCCAATCCCCGGTGATCCCTTTCGTTGGGATCCTGGTGGAAAATGGTCTGGTTGTGTTGGTTGTAGATGATGGTCTCATGAAAATTTGCCCACTAAAACCCGCTCAGTCATCAGTTTCGCACATCAGGAATAGCTGATTGCTTTCGAAAATGTTTGATGGTATACTATATTTTATGGAGTTTACCAAACATTTTAGGCAGATGCTTGATGAAAGATCTATTCATGAAGAATGGGTCGACCGTGCGATCCGGAAGCCTGATCGGATTGAATGCCCTGGGGACAACACCAATCATTTTATCAAACAGATCCCTGAAAACGATAATCGGTGGCTGAGAATCGTTGTGAATGTTGATGTCCAACCGAATCGCGCCATAACAGCCTTTTTTGATAGACGGCTCAGGAGGAACCAAAATGAGAATCAGAGTTGACAAAAACAATGATGCTCTCTATTTCCGGCTTGATGAAAGCCGAATAGTCGAATCCGAGGAAATTCAGCCCGGTGTGATCCTTGATTACGATGAAAACGACAAGGTGGTAGGTGTTGAATTCCTGGCCATTTCATCGAGAGCTTCTGAAAGCGAATTATCCACTATCCACTTTCAAACAGGCTAACCGCGTGGAGAACCTGTCGAGGATTCCCGGCTCGGGCCACTTCCTGCCTGAAAGATGCTGCGGGCAAAATATATGCCTATGGCCGATCCGGGAGCGCTTTTTCCAGGATCCGCCGGGAGCCGGGACCGCAATTGAACAACAGGTCAAGGGTGGAAAGGTTCCCGATAAACGGCCCCCAGAGCTGTGGATAAACAACCGGGCGTGGTCTGAAAAAGCGCAGCTCAACGCCGTGCCGCTCAAAGAGCTCCCCGGGCAGATACTTGCCCGCCGATGCCTGGGCCAGGAAACAGGTGGCCCCAAGCTCCCTGCATATGGTCATTGACAGGTCCGGTTCTTTTGCGGTGATCTCCAGTTCCGAGAGCAGGACGACTCTCGTGGGTATCTCAAGAGACGCCATGATGTGGCGGAAAATCATCAGGTTCATATCCAGAAGCTTTTCCGGTACCCCGGAGAAAAGCCCCTCGAAAAAAGGCTCGTGCTCTTCAAAAAACGGGGCCTTTGCATAAGCGGACTTCAGGCTCGCAAGGTGTTTCATGGCCCAGGATCCTTCTGTATAAATCTTCACCTCGTCAATTTTTTGCAATCCCAGCCCCTTTTTCCACACCGGCACCGTCATCCAATAGGTTCCCTGGTCGTTCTTGAAACGGTTCCTGTTCAACCAGGTGGTCCCCCTGGGGAATTGCACACAGTCCAGCAGCACCAGGACATCCGAAAGCATGGCCTTCTGGAAAAATCCCGGGAAAGGCGCGAAGTATGGCCGGTACGTTGAAACGATCAATGGTTTCCCTTTCCCTGGTTGATGCTGATGATTCGCCTGGACGTATATTCCGCGGTATCCGCCAGACCGTCAAGGGGCAAAAAAGTCCCGGCATTGGCGGAAAAAAGACAGGTGACGGAGGCCGGGAAATCCTCGTCAGGGAGATAGAAGATGTAGCAGAGCGCTATCTTGGGGAGCGGAAACAGAAGAAAGGAGAAATCCCCGCCCAGTCCACCGGGAGGGTCTTGTCCCTGGAACAGCTCCCTGATCCTGTTCTCATTCCTCTTTATTGCGGTCACATGGGGGACAAGAGGCATCTCGCTGTTCGCATGAAAAGCCCCGTGATAGGGCATGCTGCCGGGAAAATCCTTGAACGACATGAGCGGCATGATTTCCAGGGGATCATCGCTCGCGTGAAGCAGATAGAGTGAAAGGAGGACTCCTCTCGGTCCGGTCTCTCGATTGCCTGACAGGACAATTCCCCCACGATCTATGCGACATTCTTCCCCGAATGCCCTGAAGAGGAGCGCATCCCCTTCGACCCGGGCACCGATGTGTGCGGCAACCGAAGCCCCCTTCTGCTCGTAAAACGTCCGCAGGTTTTCCTTTATGAGCTTTTCGTAGGCATTGACCACAATCGTCTCTTCTCCATGCTCGAATTTTGCTCCGTCCTTCTCAAAAAAACACGAACTCCTCACGTATCCGGTTCAAGGGTGCCGAACCCCAGTATCTTCAGGCCGTTCCCTTTTCATCCCCCTTTCACCGTGAACCGTGCACCCCTGAACGCTGAACCTGAGCAGGTACAAAAACATTACATCTTGGGTCTTTTTTTTCTTGACATACTACATATAGTGCCTAAAATAGAATCCTCTCAAAATCAGCTTCCCGATCGTGCACCCGCACCTGTTGGTCTCAAAAGATCTTTAAACTCGTGCACTTCGCCCGAGGATGTTGTATAATTTAAGAGTACTTTCTGGAGAGTTTTCAAAGCATACCAATTCACCCCGGCAAAAGAAAACGGAGGAGTTTTATGGGCCAAGACAGCAAAATCCTGATCACGGAAGAAGGCACTTTTGATCTCAACACCTACCGGTGGGATGACCACCGATTTTCCGATCTTTTGCGAAAGGAAAATGAGCTTGATACAGATCAGGCCATGGATATCAGCCGTTTTCTCCGGGAAGAGATTGCCAAGATGGAACTCCAGACCATCACTATACCTGTCCTGGAAAAAATAATCGAGGCAAAATTGCTGGAATACGGGCTCACAAAAACAACGCCCATTCACCTTGACAAGTCCATTTTCGTCAAGAATGAACTGGTCCTTTCGCCCAACGCCCGAAGAGTGCTCCAGCGAAGGTACCTCAAGAAGGACTCCGAGGGCCGGGTTATTGAGACCCCGGAACAGATGTTCCGAAGGGTGGCGCATCATATTGCCAGGGCGGAAAAAACTTACGGTGATGCAGCCAAGGCCCGGGAAATGGAAGACCTGTTCTACCGGATGATGACGGAATTCAAGTTCCTGCCCAACTCACCCACCCTGATGAACGCGGGACGCCAGTTGGGACAGTTGGCCGCCTGCTTTGTCCTGCCGGTGGAAGACAGCATGGATGGGATCTTTGACGCCCTCAAGAACGCGGCCCTGATCCACAAGTCAGGCGGAGGGACCGGTTTTGCCTTTTCCCGGCTCAGGGCCAAGGACAGCCGGGTGGGGACAACCGGGGGCGTGGCCTCCGGGCCTGTCTCGTTTATGAAGATCTTCAATACCGCCACTGAACAGGTCAAACAGGGGGGGACAAGAAGAGGGGCCAACATGGCCATCCTGAAAGTGGACCACCCCGACATCATGGAATTCATCTTCAGCAAGAAGCGCAACAAAGAACTGAACAATTTCAATATCTCGGTGGCGGTGACTGATGAATTCATGGAAGCCGCGAGCAAGGATGAAACATACCCCCTGATCGACCCGAGGGAAAACAAGAAGGTGGGTGAACTCAACGCCAGGGAGGTCTATGAGGCCCTGGTACACCAGGCATGGGAAAACGGCGACCCCGGCATCATTTTCCTGGACAGGATAAACCAGGACAACCCCACCCCCGAACTGGGTGAGATAGAAAGTACCAACCCGTGCGGTGAACAGCCGCTCCTCCCCATGGAGGCGTGCAACCTCGGTTCCATCAACCTGGCGAAATTTGTCATTGAAAATGATGAAGAGCCGGCCATCGACTACGAGGCCCTCCGGGAAACGGTCTGGCTTTCGGTGCGGTTCCTGGATGACACCATCGACATGTCCAAGTATCCCCTCCCTGAAATTGATCGTATGGTGAAAGGGAACAGGAAAATCGGCCTCGGCGTCATGGGCTTTGCCGACATGCTCTACCAGTTGCGGATACCATACAATTCCGAACAGGCCCTGGAGTTGGCCGAGGAAATCATGGCCTTTATTCAGAAGGAATCTCACGAGGCCTCAAAGTACCTGGCAAGCCAGCGGGGCACCTTTGAAAATTTTGACAAGAGTGTCTTCAAGGACCGTGAAGGCTGCGAATACCGAAACGCCACCACGACCACCATCGCCCCGACCGGTACCCTGAGCATCATCGCGGGGTGCTCCAGCGGCATTGAGCCCCTGTTCGCCCTCAGTTTTGTGCGGCACGTGATGGACAATGACAAACTCATGGAGGTGAACCCCTATTTCGAGGCCGTTGCCCGGGAACGGGGCTTTTACAGTCCCGAATTGATGGATACCATCGCCCAGAAAGGGTCCATTCATGACCTGGAAGATATCCCGGATGATGTGAAGGAGATCTTTGTCACGGCCCACGATGTGACCCCTGAATGGCACATACGCATGCAGGCGGCCTTCCAGAAGTACACGGACAACGCGGTTTCCAAGACCGTGAACCTGCCGAGGGACGCCACCATTGAGGACGTGCAGAAGGTCTATGACCTTGCCTACCGGCTCCAGTGCAAGGGGGTTACCATCTACCGGGACGGCAGCAAAGAGGAGCAGGTGCTTTCCTTTGGGGAGAAAAAGAACCTGGACGAGGGATTCATGACCGCGGTGAAAGAACGTCCCGAAACCCTGGAAGGTTTTACCACCAAGATGAGCACCGGCATGGGAAACCTCTATGTCACCGTAACGGAATATGAGGGCAGGCCCTTTGAGGTCTTTGCCACCATCGGAAAATCCGGCCGCTCCACCACTGCCAAGACCGAGGCCATCGGACGCCTGGTCTCCCTGGCCCTCCGATCCGGCGTGAGAGTGGAAAAGATCGTGGAACAGCTCAAGGGCATCGGCGGAGAGCATCCCGTGTTCCAGAAGGACGGGCTCGTCCTTTCCATCCCCGATGCCATCGCCCGTATTCTTGAGAGGAGATATCTCCAGGACTCTCCCCACACAAGGAAAAACAAATACCACAACAGCCTGGCCGGCGAGACCTGCCCCGAATGCGGCCAGACCATCAGTTTTGAGGAAGGATGCATGACCTGCCATTTCTGCGGCTTCACCAAGTGCGGGTAAGGTTCCAATCATCGACCTTACACGGGCTACAGGTCGTCGAGGGGGCTTTTTACCCACCAGCCTCCCTGTTGCAGAACATGGGTGTAGATCATCGTTGTCGATACATCCTTGTGCCCAAGCAGGGCCTGAATCGTCCGGATATCCGTGCCCCTTTCCAGGAGATGCGTGGCAAAACTGTGGCGAAACGTGTGGGCGCTGACCTGTTTTCGCAACCCCAGTGTCCTGGCCGCGGCCTTGATGGCCTTGTTTACGACACTTGGATCCACATGATGCCTTCGAACTTTGCCGCTCCTGGGATCTGTTGAAAGCTGCCGGGAAGGAAAAACATATTGCCATCTCCATTCCCTGCCCGCGTTCGGGTACTTACGCTCAAGGGAATTGATTTTCCAGCAAGGGGATAATGGATTCCGGGAATGTCGTTACCCTGTCTTTCGCACCTTTCCCGGAGCGTACCGTTATATGCTTCATCTGATAATCAATGTCTTTCACCCTGAGCCTGACAGCCTCGGTTATTCGCAGTCCACTGCCGTAAAGGAGCTTGACGATCAGTTGGGAGGGACCCTGGAGAAGATGGATAATCTGCCGCACCTCGTCTCGTGTCAGGACTACGGGAATGTTCATTTTCTTTTTGGCCCGAACCGCATTAATTTCCCCTCCCAAGGGTGTTTTCAGGACTTTCTTGTAGAAGAACACCAGAGCGTTCATAGCCTGGTTTTGGGTCGAAGGGGCGACATGACACTCCACGGCCAAATGGGTAAGAAACTGTTCTATCTTTCTTTCCCCGTCTTGGAGATCTTCCCGGCTGTTCATCCGATGGTATTGAACATACCGCTTGATCCAGTCGGTGTAGGTCCGTTCGGTATGGATGGAGTAATGATGAAGACGCATAATTTCGCGTACTTGATCGAGAAGCCTTTTTTCTTTGCTGCTTGACATTGAATTAGTTCACCTGTATTTTCAAAAATATATGCAGGCTAAGATTACCTGACATTGGCTTTTTCGTCAAGCTATCAGGGCAAATAGCAATGTTAATTAATGGTTCCCGCGGCGCTTCGCGCCGCGGGAATGCCGAGTTGCCCGGTTCCCGGTCGCCCGTTTGGTTCTTCGGCGCTTCGCGCCTCGGGAACCAAACGTTCGACCGGCAGGACCCCCTTGATAACCGGCTGCTACACAGCCGTTATCAAGGAGAACCTGCCGGTCAACTCGGCATTAACCGAAAATTAATGTGGGGATGTGCCATGAATGAAATTGTTCCTGCACCAACAGTAGAACTTGTAGAAGCATCTGAAGTACCAAGCCTATTAGAACAGATTAGGCCAGCTTGGCAAGCTAAAGACCTTATCAATCGAGTTAGACGTCTTATAGCTGTCGATCCTAGTAGCGCATGTCAACGACTATTTAACGCATCCATACATGATTTACGCGAAAAAATAATAATCGCTGGCATTGATATAGCCCGAGAAGCAGCTAAACAACATAAACTTCCACCGGTAGAAAAGCCTGAAGATATTGAAAGATATTCAACAGCAAAAATTATTGATCTCGCGCATCGAATAGGTTTATTGAGCCGTCCCGATTGGAGAAGACTGTCACGATGTTATGAGATAAGGCGTGACTTGGAACATGAAGATGATGAATATGAAGCTGGAGTTGAAGATTGTGTGTATATTTTTCAAACGTGTATAAATGTGGTTTTATCTAAAGATCCGATATACCTTATTAGAGTTAATGATGTAAAAGAATTGGTGGAGCAACCTGAACCTGCAGTTCCAGCTCAGAGTTTATTAGAAGATTATGAGCATGCCCCGCAACCGCGACAAGAAGAGATATTAAAATTTCTTGCTGCCATAGCAATGGATGAGGAGCAAGCAGAGCTAGTGAGACAAAATGCTTTTGCTTTTCTGACTCATTTTTCAAAATTAACCTTAAATCCTGTGAAACTCACTTTGGCTTCTCATTTACAAGATAAAATAACTAAAGTCGGACCAACTAGGTTGATTATTCGGATTGCTTATGCAGCCGGTGTGTTGCCCTATTTAAAACAAGCTCATCTTCGCGACTTCTTCTTAAACGTCCTTCAAGGAATGAAACAAGTGGGATATCATTGGCGTTCATACACCTCTCATGGAGAGCTGCTCAGATCATTTAAAGACGTGGGTGGGCTTTTGCATTGTCCAGCGGATGTGAGGATTGCTATTTTAAAATGGCTTGTCTTGGCATATTTAGGGGAACCAGGCGGTAGAACTTCTTACGGGAATATAAGACATGTTTTCTATAGCAACACCGCTGCACCAATAGTTGAGGAACTAATCTCCGATGCTGCGTCACTTGTGAGAGAAGATTTGCGAAATCTTGTTTCAGATCGAGATATTAAGCTAGCATGTTGCACCAGTCACATTGAGCGGCGTTTGGAGAATCTTCTTGATCTTGTAACCGAAAAAACCGAAAGCGGTTAACAATTGGGTGCCCGGTTCCGGCCGCCCGTTTGGTTCTTCGGCGCTTCGCGCCTCGGGAACCAAACGTTCGACCCGCAGAACCTCCTCGATAACCAGTTGCCACGCACCCGTTATCAAGGAGAACCTGCCGGTCAACTCGGCATTCGCAATAGACAAAAGGACTGTGCCATGGATAGAATAACAAAATCTCTATTAGAGGAATTCGTTAACGAGAATACCCTCAGTGCTCTACCTGAGGCAACAGCTTTTGAGCATTTCTGCGGGTCTCTCGTTACTGCAAGACATTTCTCCGAATCGTTCTCGAGTGAGGATATTTCGGTCGGCGCTGGTGGAGACTGGGGAATTGATTGTATTACAATAATAGTTAACGGCTGCTTGGTCACAGATCCAGAAGAAATCGAAGATCTTGAACAGACGAATGGCTATCTCGATGTGACATTAATCTTCGTGCAAGCTGAGAGGTCTTCTTCATTTGAAACTGCAAAAATTGGGCAGTTTGGCTTTGGTGTCACCGATTTTTTATCCGAGTCACCATCACTGCCGCAAAACGATGATGTCCAGTTGGCACACCGCATAATCAACGAGATATTCTGTCTCAGCCCAGTTTATATTCCCAGAAGAATCCCATGCTAC
>JAFDGR010000100.1 GCA_019309145.1 Deltaproteobacteria bacterium
AATCTGATCGGGGAATTGCCGTTGACCCGGAGCTCTTGACCACCGATGCAATGGAGGTCATCGATGACCCGGCCATTGATGTGATCGTGGAACTGGTCGGAGGTCTGGACAAGGCGCGTGAATTCATGCTGCTGGCAATGGAAAAAGGCAAGCATGTGGTCACGGCCAACAAGGCTCTCCTGGCGGAATACGGCGGAGACCTCTACGCTTCGGCACGGAAACAGGGCGTTCACCTGGGGTTCGAGGCCAGCGTCGGCGGGGGTATCCCCATTCTCGGTTCCCTGGAAAGGGGTCTGGCAGCCAACCATATTCAGACCATGGTCGGCATCCTCAATGGGACCTCCAACTATATCCTGACGAGGATGACCAGGGAAGGCCTTGCCTACCAAAAAGCAGTGGAGGAAGCCGTACGGCTCGGCTTCGCGGAAGATCCGCCTACCCTTGATGTAAACGGAACCGACGCCGCCCACAAACTGGCGATTCTCCTCTCCGTGGCCACCGGCGCTCCCATAGATTTCCAGAGCCTCTATCGAGAAGGCATTGAGGCCCTCAGCCCGGAAGACATCCTGTTCGCCGGGGATTTCGGTTATCAGATCAAGCTCCTGGCTATTGCCAGGCTCGGGGACAACTGGGTGGAGGCGAGGGTTCATCCCGCTATGATCCCAAAAGGACACATCCTGGGCAATGTGAACGAAGCCTATAACGCCATATACCTGGAAGGAGATTTTGTCGGGCCGAACCTTTTCTACGGGCTGGGAGCGGGGAGACGGCCCACCGGCAGCGCAGTGGTTTCAGACATCATGGACGTGGGCAGGAAGATCCTGCTCAATGTCAAGGGACCGGGCCACTGGATTGGGCAGGATGCACAATCTTCAAGGGGCATTGCAGTCCGCCCCATGGATCAACTTCGCAGTGTTTATTATTTCCGTTTTTCGGCCCTTGACCGTCCGGGGGTGCTCTCGAAAATTTCAGGCATTCTCGGAGAAAACGAGATCAGTGTTTCATCCGTCATCCAGAAAGGCCGAAAAACAAGCGGAGCCGTGCCCGTTGTCATGATCACGCACGAGGCCCTTGAACGCAACGTGTTCAGAGCCATCTCGCGCATAGACGAACTCGACATCGTAACGGACAACACAGTGATCATTCGCGTGGAAGAAGGATTCCCCAATGGCGATACATAGCTGGAAGAGAGAAGGTTGAAGGCGGAAGGCTAAAAGCCTAGGAATTTATCATGACCAAATATATAGTTCTCATCGGGGACGGCATGGCGGATTACCCGATTCCGGTACTGGGGGGAAAGACGCCTCTTGAAGTGGCCAAGACCCCCCATATGGATCGCATTGCCTCCTGTCGTATCGGCCTGGTGAAAACCATACCGGAGGGCATGGAACCCGGCAGTGATGTGGCCAACCTCGCCCTGCTCGGCTATGACCCCGCGATATATCACACCGGGCGAGGGCCCCTTGAGGCCGCCAGCATGGGAGTTCCCCTCAATGCTGACCAGGTTGCATTCCGGATGAACCTGGTAACCCTTTCCCGGATATCCGAAAACAGGATCATCATGGTAAGCCACAGTGCCGGGGAAATAACCACGCAGGAAGGAAGCGCCATTGTCGCTGATTTGAAAAAGGACCTGGAACGACCGGGAATCCGTATATACCCCGGAGTAGCGTACCGCCACCTCCTGGTGTGGGAAAACGGACCAGAAAATGTGCCGACCATAGCTCCCCATGATGTCCTTGACCAGAACATGGCTCCCTATCTTTTTGAAAACGACCCCGCCCCCATCCAGGCTTTGATCCGTTCTTCGTGGCCGCTCCTGGAAAAACATCCGGTGAACATAAAGAGGAAACAGCGTGGCCTTGAACAGGCAAATTCCATCTGGTTGTGGGGACAGGGGAAGGCTCCACAACTCCCCTCATTCTCCCGAAAGTTCGGGCTCACGGGTGGCGTTATCTCAGCGGTTGACTTACTCAAGGGCATCGGGGTATACGCGGGGCTGCAGGCCTTGGCGGTGGAAGGAGCAACCGGGTACCTGAATTCCAATTTCAAAGGGAAAGTAGAAGCGGCACTCGGACATCTCAGGGAACTTGATTTCATCTTTCTCCACGTGGAAGCCCCTGATGAAGCAGGACATCGCGGGGATATCGCCGAAAAAATTGAAGCTGTTGAAGTTTTTGACGCCAGGATCGTAGGGCCGATTCTTGAAGGTCTGCAATCGTTTGACGATTTCAGGGTCATGGTTGCCAGTGACCATTTGACCCCCATTTCCCGGAAAACACACACCGCGGACCCGACCACGTTCGCGTGGGCATCAAAAGACGAACTGAATGGATCTTCGACGGCAGGCTCTTTCACCGAGAACGCGGCACGCCAAAGCAATCTCTTTTTTGAAAAGGGACACGATCTCATGCCTTCCTTTCTCGGCATGGCATAACCACTTGACACAGGATGCGCTCTTGAAATAGGTTTCGGGTGTCGTTTTTTCGTGATGGAACGATCAACACGTGACAGACTACAGGCAAACAACGCAAAAGGAGGAGAAAATGAACATACTGTTTTTTGGACCGAACGGCAGTGGAAAAGGAACGCAGGGTGCTATTGTGAAGGAAAAATACAATATCCCCCACATTGAGACCGGCGTTATTTTCAGGCAGAATATATCCGGCGGAACCGAACTGGGGAAACAGGCCAAAGGCTATATCGACCGGGGCGAACTGGTGCCTGACAGCATCACGATCCCCATGATCCTGGACCGTCTGAAAGAAGATGATTGCAGGAACGGGTGGCTCCTGGACGGCTTCCCCCGGAACCTGACCCAGGCCCAGGAGATGGATAAGGCCCTGAAGGCTGAAGGGATCAATGTAGATGTGGTTATCGAGATCGTCTTGGACAGGGAGATCGCGAAAAACAGGATCATGGGACGCAGGCTCTGCGTCAATGATAACAACCATCCCAACAACGTGTTTATTGACGCCATCAAACCAGACGGTGACAAGTGTCGGGTTTGCGGAGGAGAACTCAAGACCCGCTCGGACGATCAGGATGAGGCGGCCATCGATCAGCGTCACAACATCTATTATGACACTGAAACAGGCACTATGGCGGCCATCAATTTTTACAAGGACCTCTCTGCAAAGGACGACGGCGTCCCGAAAATCATTGAACTGGATGGAAGGCCAGGGGTAAAAGAGGTCTCCGCTGAACTGATGGCCAAACTGGAACAATAGACCGCCAACGAACAAAAACAGGCGAGGAAAAAATGGAATTTTACACGGCCGTTAATTGCATGGACGGGCGGGTGCAACTGCCCGTCATCACCTATCTTCAAAACCGGTTTGGGGCCACCTATGTGGACATGATCACTGAACCCGGCCCGAACCGTTTACTCGCAGACCAAACAGATCCGGCCCTGACCGGATCCATCCTCAACAGAATAAAAATATCCGTTGAGAAACACGCTTCCGGCGGAATTGCAGTTGTCGGCCACTATGACTGCGCGGGGAATCCGGCTTCAGAAGAAAAGCAGTTTGCCCAAACGCGAAAAGCCGTCGAACTGATCCGCAAGGAATACCCTGGTCTCGATATTATCGGCCTGTGGGTGGATGAAAACTGGGAAGTCCGTCAACTGCAGCTGGATGACCGCTAGGCGGATATCCGCGCCGGGATGGTCGTGATGGGCAGGGTCACCGTGAAGGTTGCCCCCTGCCCTTCTTTACTGGAAACACTGATGCGCCCGCCGTGCTTTGCCACGATCCCCTGGGAGACGCTGAGGCCAAGACCGGTGCCTTTTCCCTTCCCTTTTGTGGTGAAAAACGGGTCGAAAATGGACGGGAGGATGTGCTCGGGAATGCCCGCCCCCGAATCAATAACCTTTACCGCCACATAGTTCGGGTCATCGGCAGGAAGGACGATGACCTGAATCCTGTCCCCTTTGGAAGAGGCGTCAACCGCGTTCAGGATGAGATTCAAAAAGACCTGTTCCAGTTGCTGGATATCTCCGTGGACACGGGGCAAGTTCTCTGTTGCCTGAAATTCAATCTTGATGCCCGACAGTTTTATCTGGTTGGAAGCAAGCGTAATGGTCTCCTGGAGCAATTCGGTCAAATCCAGGGATTCCATTTGTGAACTCGACTCCCGGGCAAAGTCAAGAAGATTACTGATGATCTTCTTGGATCGGCCTGACTCGCTGATCATGTCCTGTATCATTTCCTTGCGCTCGTCATCATCCAGGCTGTCATAATCTTCAAGCAGCATGTGTGCCGTGATCGTGATATTATTCAGGGGATTATTCAGCTCGTGGGCCACTCCCGCCGTCAGTGTTCCCACGGCCCGCATCTTGTGGGATTGAACCAGCACGGCCTCTCGATTCTCCAGTTCCAGGATCATCTGGTTGACCGCGATTGCCATATCGGTGAATTCATCCTGATAGCGCTTGGCAGGAGTAATAGGGGTAAAGTCCCCGGACGCGATGCGCTGGGCGTATTTCGAAAAACGCCGGGTGTTTCCCAGGATCCGGCTTCCGAGGAATGACGCGTTCAGGGCAAGAAAGATGAGCAGGATGACAAGGGAATAGATGTGTATAGTGCGAGAAAGGGAAAGAATTTTTGAAACAGCCGCCCTTTCTCTCCTGATAAGGTCCTGGGCCTTGGTGACCATTTCCGCACCATATTTTCTCAAGCCCAGTTCAGCCTGTTTTTTCAGCCGAAACTGGTCAGGGGTAAAAATATCGCTCTCCTGTATCAGAGAAAGCTTCTCCAGGAGTTTCTGGTATTTCTCGATATCCGTAGTGATGATCCCGTAGGTCGCTCCCAGGATTTTCCTGAGTTCCACTTTATTCCGCCTGAGGGTATCCCTGGCCTTCTCGACATTGTCCAGGGCATCTTCCAGATTGGTCCCGTATAGGAAAAAGTTCTTCTCAAAGCGCCTTGCCTGCACGATTTCAAGGGTGAACTCGTTGGCAATCTCCAGAAAGCGGAGTTTCCTGGCGACCTGGGAACTGGTCATGATGAGGACTACTGCGATTCCCGCGGCAAAGAGGAAAACCAGGAGAAAGCTCAGATAGATCTGGAGGCGCATGGTGATGCGCTTCCGGGACAAAAGGGCCGTATGTGCTTCCTCGACCGCCTTGATGCGGTCATACGTCCCGTCGAGAACGTGTGCCTCTTCCTCCGCCCCATTCTTGTCTGATGCCTGCTCCTGGCTCATATGCAATCCTTACGTTTACGTGCCTGAGCGAATCTAACTATTGTCGGTGGTGCTGCTTTCAAAATCAATGGATGAACCCAGTGCCTTTGCGGCCTTGGCAATGACTTTCCGCAGGTCATCCGGCTTGAAAGGCTTTGCAATGAAGTCAAAGGCCCCCTTTTCCATGGCTTCGCGTGCCACCGCCATCATAGCGTACCCTGTTATCATGATCACCTTGGTGCGCTTCGATTTCTTGACAACCTCCTCCAGGATTTGAATGCCGTCAATCTCATCCATCCGGATGTCTGTGACCACGATATCAAATTCCTTCTCATTGATGCGGTCCAGGGCCTCCTTCGGGTCTTGAAAAACTTCCACTTCGCAGCCGATCTTGGCCAGTGCCGGCTTGAGTCTCTTCCCTACGATGGGCTCATCATCCAGAAGCATGACATCCAGTCGTTCAGGCATGATATCCTCCTTATATTGCGATAAATTCTCGCTACAAACAGAACCGTTATCTGAGAAAGCCCCCAACAGGGACAGCATGTGTATGCTCATCAGATAAAAGTTCGAATATCGAAATCCTAAATTCGAAACAATACCAAATGACAAAAATTCCAATGGCCAAAACTCTTCTGATCATATCGCCCATGGATAGCTGGCATTTTTCTGCTCCCTCTGAAAATTGGAACATTTGAATTTCGAATTTGTTTCGAATTTCGTGCTTCGGATTTCGGATTTCAGGTAACGCAAGAAGCGGCTGGAACCGTAGGAGCTTTCCGATTCTTAACCCGACACCGGGATAGATTATCTATGGCTTATCGGGCGCTTTCGGCGGCCTGCCGGAAGATGTCAGTGGCCACGTGCACCTCCACATAACTCACTCCTTCAATACTGCCGGCCAACTCCTTGATCGCCTCGGTTCTTTTCCGTTTTTCTCTCTTGACCGCCTTGGTTTCCACCACCACCGTACTCCTGTCCGCTGTCACCTTCACGTCTGGGAACCGTTCCATAAGCACCACCCGTACCCTGCTGGCCAGCTCTTTGTCCTGGAGACACCTGACCGAATAGGTCATGGGTTGAAATTTCCGGTATCCCGCGGTATCAACAATGGTTTTGACCGCTTCATCCGGGTCTATCTGGGCCAGACTGATGACCATATCGTAGTTAGAGGGATCTGTTTCATCCAGGTTGAACGTGCCAAGTGACCAGTTCTTCCGCTGCTCCTCATACCGTTTGATTATTTTTTTGGCTTTTTCCGGGGAACTGACTGCTTCAGACGACAGTTCACGGGCCAGAGCATCCGGTTCTGAAAGGACCCGCACCTTCAGGGCATGAGACACACCAAGAACATACAGGTGTGCCGCCAACCCGTGACAGACCACGTTGTCGTCGAGAAGCTGCCCCAAAGTCGCCTCCTGGATGTAGGCAAGATATCTGTTCCTGAGTTTGGAAGAGAGGCCTAAAAAGGAAGGTGTTTCCTCCAATGCCTTCAGCAGCTTTTCCTCTTGCACCCCGTATTTTTCACATACCGGCGGCAGGATCTCACGGTCCACGTAATCGTACGAAATGGCCTGTGCCGTCTTTTCACCGATATCCCGGCCCGTCCTGTAAGAATCAGAAGAAATGATGATTATGGGCATGATAGTATCCTCTCACGAAAGAATCCGGGTTTGAGGTCCCGGCTTTGATTTGTCCCCGGAGGGAAGTGATTTCGCGGCTTTTACAGCGCATCTTCAGGAATGGGAACCCCTGCATGTACCTCGAGGTTGTTGATCCCCTCTATCTCCTTTTCCAGTTCCTTTGCCCTTTTCTTGAGCTTGCTGACCTGGCGTTCGCCCGCCCCGGTAAAAATAATCACATTTCCGCTCTCACAGGTGACTCTCACGTCAAAAAACGGGTCTACCAGCGCTGCTTTCACCTGGCAGGCCAAACCGAGGTTCTTTATCCTTCTCTGGTAACTTTCCGTGGTCTTGAACGCCTCTTTTGTGGCGGCCTGGCACACACAGTCCACCGCATCCGAGACCGTCAGTTTATCAATATGGACAACTAAATCATAGAGTGAACTGTCCCAGGGGTCGACGCCGTAGAGGGTCTTGGTCCATTTTCTCCGTTCCTCATCATCTTTTTCCAAAAGGATACGGGCGTCCTCTTCACTGATCCCTTCCCGTTCCATCTCGGCCTTGATCCGGTCAGCCATGTTGGCAATGATCCGCACCTTGAGCACATTGGGAACACCGGCGAGCAGCAGATGACCGGCAAGGCCGTGATACACCACATTATCATTCGCAACCCGGCACATCAGTGCGCTCCGAATATACGCGATAAAAATCTGCTTGCCATGTTTGAACCGATCCAGGATAGAAGGCGCATCATGGATGGCACGTATGAGCTTCACCTCTGGAATATTGAACCGGTCGCTGGCATCCAGGAGCACATCCCGGCTGACACACTCATACCCCAGACGTTCAGCGACCTTTTCGGCCACCTCTTTTCCCTTACTATACGATCCGCGTGATATTGTTATGATTGCCATACGCTTCCTTTCTCCTTCTATAACCCATATACAAGATAAATCATTCCAATCATGACCACAATGAAAACAACACTGATCACGAGCCCCGCCTTCATGAAATCCACACTCCGATACCGCCCGGGTCCCATATAGAGCGCGTTGACCTGGTGCGTGGGCAGCATAAAAGAATTGCTGGTGGCAAGGCCCACGACCAAAGCCGCCATACGGGGATCGGCGTCGGCTGCTATGGCCATATTCACCACTAAGGGAACCAGAAGCACAGTAGCACCAACATTCGATATGACCAGGGTGAAAATAGTCGAAAGGATCCCGATAACCGTCAGAAGGACAATGGGCTGCACCGTGCCGATAGCGTTTAACACCGCATGGGCTATCCATGCGGCCGTTCCCGTCTTCTCGGTTGCGATGCCCAACGGGATCAGGCCCGCCAGGAGAAAAATCGTGCGCCAGTCAACAGCACTGTACGCCTCATCAATACTCAGCACCCGGGTGATGACCATGCCAAGGGCGCCGGTCATGAGACTCACGGAGAGCTGAAGCTTGAACACCATGATCATGGTTAATGCAACACCCAGCCAGAGTCCGGCCCATAGCGCCTTTTCAGGACGCATCAGTTCCACGTCTATGGGAGTGGTAAAAAGCAGGGTCCTTTCCTCCTGGAGTAACTTGAGCCTGCGCCAGGATCCCTGGATCAGGATCGCGTCTCCCACATTGAGGATAAGATCCCCTATTTCGGCCCGGTACGTTTCGCCATGTCGATAAAGAGCAAGCGGGGTGACCCGAAAACGGTCCTGGAGATTCAGCTGGTTGAGGGTTTTTCCAGCGACGGGAGAACGCGGGGCCACAACGGCCTCAACAGTACCTGAGGTAGTATCGGAAACATCC
Organism: Deltaproteobacteria bacterium; assembly: GCA_019309145.1. Taxonomy (GTDB): domain Bacteria; phylum Desulfobacterota; class DSM-4660; order Desulfatiglandales; family Desulfatiglandaceae; genus B46-G9. The sequence goes on from JAFDGR010000100.1 coordinate 8,609, forward strand.
TCCTTGAAAATCTCCAACTCATCTTTCAGGGTCATGCCCTCTTCTTCCGCCATACGCTGGACATCCTTTTCACGACCATACACCAGGAGGTCAATGTCCGATCGCACTTCCGTTTCCGGCCTCGGGGAAAGCAGCTTGAAATCAGGTGGCTCAATAATTCCCACCACATTGACCAGATACCGTCGCTTGAGGTCTTCCACGAGAACCGGTTCACGGTAATGGGTAAAATCCGAAGGAGTGTGCAGTTCAAAGGGGGCACCCAGTTCTTCCAGGGCATTTCGCAACCCGGACGGGCCCCCTTCCTCCTCAGATTCTACGCTCCCCTTGGGCAGAATAAACCTGCCGAAAAGGATAAAACAGGCAATCCCGCTCGCCACCAGGGCGAGACCAATGGGGGTAACGTCAAACAAGTGGAAAGGTTTCAGATGAAAAGGTTCCAGGAGGTCATTGAGAAGAATCAGAGGACTGCATCCCACCAGGGTGATGGTCCCGCCCAGGATCGCGGAAAACCCTATGGGCATCAGGAGCCTGCTCAAGGGGATCTTGAGCATCTTGCTTACCCTCTGAATGGCAGGGAGAAACAGGGCGGCCGCGCCGATATTCTGCATAAAGCTGGAGATACCGGCCACGGTCAATGATATGGCAATGACCACGCGCGATTCGCTTCTCCCGGCGACCCGAAGCACCGGCCGCACCAGGCGATTAATGAGCCCTGTCTTGTCCAGACCGGCACCGATAATGATAACCGCGATGATGGAGATCACCGCATTGCTGCTGAACCCGACAAAGGCCTCCTTTGGTGTTACAAGATGAAGCAGCGGCAGGGCCACCATCATGAGAATCGCCACCACATCTACCCGTATCCATTCGGCAATAAACAGGAAAATTGCCACCCCGATCATCATCATCACGAGGATCATTTCAGTGGTCAAAGGTTCCATCAATCAGCTTCCTCTCGAGTATTCCCAGGGCAGAGTATAGGTTCATTCCGAAACACCGTCAAATTGATGAATCATAGGAAAAAGAGAAGGCATAAGTCAAGAATAAAACAGCGCTTTTGTTGCACTTTATTGTTCATCTGGCAAACCTTTTAAAAAACAGTTAGTCCTATTCGAAAAAAAGTGCTATAAAGCAGTAAAAAGAATATGTTGCCATGGAATAACCACTTGGAAAGCGGTCATGATTGAGCCAATTTCCAGCAGGCTCAAACAGCCGGGAACCGTCGAATTCGTTCACAGATAAGAACGGTTGCCCTGGACCATATCACACGCTTACGAAAGACATCCTGCTTGCAGATCTCGGTGAGGAGTTTCAAAATGAAAACCATTCGGGGAAAAATAACCGTCTTTTTCGCTCTCTGCCTCGTCTTTGTTGGGGCACTCACCGGGCTTTATTATGAAAACACCATGAGTCTCAGGAAAAAGCTTGTGATCATTGAAAACTTCGATGATCTCCTGAATAATATCCTGGAACTCCGGCGTTATGAAAAAAACTTCACCTATTATCATGACACCGCCAGTCTCGATGAGAGCGTATTTTATTTTTTCAAGATGGAGGACGCGTTCAAGCGATACCGGAAAGAGATTACCCAGGTCCTCGGCAGTGAGGAATGCAATACCTTCCAACGGGATATGACTGCCTACAAACACCATCTGGAACAAAACATGAGCCTGGTCAAGATGGGCACGCCGACAATGGATCTCAAAGGAATCCGCGAAAAAGGCAAGGCCCTTGTGGACTTTGCCCATAGGCTTATTAAAGTCAAGAGAAAGCGGATAAATCGCACTTTAAATCGAAGTCTTATCATTCCCTTGGGCTCCTTGGCCGCCTTTGTGCTGCTTATCATCGTGGTATTCCAGCTTGTTAATCGCGGCATATTGAAATGTCTTTCTGTTGTCGAACAGGCAACCAAGGAGGTGGCAAAGGAAAAATTCACCCCCATTTTATCCTATACGGATCGAAAGGATGAAATATCGCGTTTGATTGTCGCTTTTAATAAGATGGCCCAGGAACTGGAATCAAGGCAGGAGCAGTTACTCCAATCCAGAAAAATGGCATCCATTGGGACTTTTACATCGGGTATTGCCCATGAGCTCAATAACCCCATCAACAATATTTCCCTGGTTGTTGAATCCTTGATGGAAGACGATGAAATCATGAGCCATGATGAGCGGATGCGGCTTTACCAGGACCTTATGAATCAGGCGGACCGATCCAGTGAGATAGTACGGAACCTCCTCGAGTTTTCACGTGCCAGGCATCCGCGTTTGGAAGAAGTTTCCCTGGAAAGACTCGTGGACAAGACGGCCCGGCTCGTGAAAAACGAATTGCGCTTGAATCATATCACCTTTTCCAAAGAGATCCAGAGCCAAATACCAAGTCTGAAGTCAGATAAGAGCGGGCTGCAGCAGGTCCTGCTTAACCTGTACCTCAACAGCATTCAGGCCATGGATGGAGGAGGAGATTTGAAAGTAGTGCTCGAACTGGAACCTAACGGCAAGGAGATCAGATTGGACGTAAAAGATACAGGGAAAGGCATCCCCCCCGAGCATCTGGACTCTATTTTCGACCCATTCTTTTCAACGAAAAAAGAGGGAGAAGGGACCGGCCTGGGGCTTTCAGTCTCCTACAATATCATCAAAAAGCTCGGAGGCCGGATAGAGGTAAAGACCCAACCGGGATATGGTACTTGTTTTTCAATATTTCTTCCCGTAGGTGAGAAAAAATGAAACAATCTCATGGGATTCAATTCCAGCGCATAGCGGTCATAGACGACGAACCTGTCGCCTGCCGTGAAATAAAAAGGGCCCTCGAGAAAGACCATTGTCGCGTGGAAATCTTTCATGACGGGGAATCTGCCCTGGAAACATTGAGCGCTGACCCCTGCGATTTAGTCCTTTGCGATCTCAGGCTTCCGGGTATGGACGGCCTGCAAGTTCTCAAGAAGATAAAGCGAGAACATTCTCGAACCGAGGTGATTATCATTACCGCGTACAGTACCGTTGAGACCGCGATAGAGGCTATTCGGGCAGGGGCATTTCATTACGTAACAAAACCGGTTAAGATTGCTGAGCTTCGATCCCTTGTTTCACGTTCGCTGGAAAAAGTGCGTTTAGTGAAAGAGAAAGAAGCGCTTAAGAAGGCCCTTTTCTCCAAGACCCGGCACCAGGATCTCATTGGGCACAGTCATGCAATCAGGGAAGTTCGAAAACTCGTTCACAAAGTGGCAGACCTGAACTGCAACGTACTCATTCAAGGAGAGAGCGGGACCGGCAAGGAAATTATTGCCCTATCTCTCCATTACCAGATCTTGAGACGTGAGAAACCCTTTGTTTCTTTCAACTGTGGCGGCTTTACGCAGGAACTCATCGCCAATGAGTTGTTCGGCCACGAAAGGGGTGCCTTCACCGGAGCCGTGGATACCAAGATGGGCCTTTTGGAAGCCGCTGATAAAGGCACTATTTTCCTTGATGAAATCGGTGAAATGCCTGCCAGTATGCAGGTCAAGCTGCTCCGGTTTGTTCAAGAAAGGACCGTGCTGCGCGTTGGAGGAATCAAGCCTATTCCGGTGGATGTGCGCCTGATCGCCGCCAGCAATCAAGACCTCAAGGCATTGGTAAGAGAAAAGAAATTTCGTGAAGATCTTTACTTCCGCCTCAATGTGGTACTGATTTCACTGCCGCCTTTAAGGACCAGGAGAGAGGATATTCCCGTTCTGATCAACCATTTCCTGGATCAGTACAGGGCATTGTTCGGCAAGCATATTACCGGCCTTGACGCTGAGGCCATGGAGATCCTCCTTCGATACCCGTTCCCGGGTAACGTTCGCGAGTTGGAAAACATCATTGAACGGACTGTAGCTCTCACCGACGGGCCTGGTATTCACGCCAAAGACCTCCCCACTGACCTCCAGCAGCTTTCGATCAGCGCCCTGGACAACGGATTGCTTCCTTCTTTGGAAGAGAAGGAGAAAGAATACATTCGCCAGGTCCTTGTCCACACCAATTACAGGAAAGGTCTTGCTGCTGAGATTCTAAAGGTCCCGAGGACCACTCTCTGGCGTAAAATGAAAAGATTCGGGCTCACCTAGTCCAGGGCTTCCTCTTCCTTGCTTCCCCCTTTTTCAATCTGAAACAAAACGCCAATCTCCCTGTTTTTACGAGAACAATCGGCCAAGCCTCCTTTTCGTATCCTATTTTTGTTTCAGTATGAAACGGATAATGAACGCCCTTAGCTGTTCTTTGAGGACAACCTCCTGAAAATACAGCCTAAATTAAATTGGCATAAATCTTGTTAATGTAAGGGGGTGATCAGGCGGGTTGTTGAGGAGGCTGAAAATTGGTCAGTCAAAAGAGGATCCTGGTCCCCCTAGGGCCACAAAATAACGACCTGAAAGGAATTTACCACGCCCTTGCCCTTGCTGAAAGGATGCAAGCAAAGATTCTCATCCTTCAGATTGAAGATCAGAAGGATAAAAACGGAACCAACGGCTTGAAAGAAAAAATCCTCCTTGACCTGGTCAACACCGCATCCCAGGAGGGCCTGACCGTGTCTCATCACATTGCTTACGGAGTGTTGGGAAAGGAAATCCTGGACTTCATAAGAAAAGAGTCCATAGAACTGGTTGTGCTGGGAGAAGATGACCAAATGGCCCGAGCTCTGCTCCGGATCAGATCAAAGGTG
>JAFDGR010000358.1 GCA_019309145.1 Deltaproteobacteria bacterium
GACGACATTGCGCAAAGGCTCAGGGTCATCGACGGTTATCTCGGTGCATTCGAGCGTGCAGAGGTTCCGTCTCCCATACCCCTGCAACCTCCATTTCAGGCCCCGCGGCACCTGCGACGCCCGTTCATGGCACCGGAGCAAGGACCCGAGCAAACCAAGGGTATGCTCACCGTGAACTGGGCCATGGGGGAGACCAGTGATGTTGCGACCAATTTTTCCCTCAGGATCCTCGAATATATCCTGCTGGGAATGCCCGCCTCACCCTTACGCAAGGCCCTGATGGACTCGGGCCTCGGGGAAGACCTGGCCGGCGAGGGTCTCGGCGATGAACTGCGTCAGCTTTACTTTTCCACGGGGCTCAAGGGAATCCGCATCGAAAACGCCGACAAGATCGAACAGCTCATCATGGACACCCTTGCCGAACTCTCAGACAAGGGAATCGATCCAAATACGGTAGAGGCCGCGTTGAACACTATCGAATTCCGCCTGCGGGAAAACAACACCGGCCAGTTTCCCCGGGGTCTCCTTCTGATGCTGAGGGCCCTCACTTCCTGGCTGTACGGCAATGACCCGGTGGCGCTCCTCGCGTTCGAAAAACCCCTGGGAGAAATCAAGACCCGGTGGCGGAAAACACCCCACTTTTTCGAATCACAACTCCGGCACCTTCTCCTCGAAAACACGCACCGGACCACCCTGGTGCTTGAACCGGACCCGAGCCTGCGCGAAAAGGAGTTTGTTGAAGAGAATCGAAGGCTCGAGGAGTTCCGGTCCAAGATGGGCCCGGATCATCTCAAGAGGATCGTGCAGGAGACCCATGAACTCCAGCGTATCCAGGGAACGCCCGATCCCCCTGAAGCCCTTGCCACCATCCCGCGTCTGAAACTGGAAGACCTCGAGCGGAGCAACAAGGTGATCCCCATTGAAGAAGCACGACACAGGGATGTTCCCCTCCTGTTCCATGATCTCTTCACCAACGGGATCGTGTACCTGGACGTGGGAATGGATCTCCACTCCCTCCCCGACCAATTTCTGCCGTACGTGCCCCTCTTCGGACGGGCACTCCTTGAAATGGGCACTGAAAAAGAGGACTTTGTCCGGCTGACCCAGCGCATCAGCCAAAACACGGGCGGCATCGTTTCCCGGCCTTTCACCTCGAGCCACAAGAAGAGAACATCATCGGTGGCCTGGCTTTTTCTCCGGGGCAAGGCAACGGTCCCCCGGGCCGGCGAACTGCTCAATATTTTGCGGGACGTCCTCCTGACCGTGCGCCTTGACAACCAGGAGCGCTTCAGGCAGATGGCGCTTGAGGAAAAAGCAGGGGTAGAACATGCCTTGATACCACAAGGCCACCAGGTGGTAAACCTGCGCCTCCGCTCCCATTACAGCGAGGCCCACTGGGCAGCAGAACAGATGGGAGGAATCAGCTACCTTTTCTTCCTGCGGGACCTGGTGCGACGGGTGGATGAAGATTGGCCTGGTGTCCTCCAGGTGTTGGAAACCGTGCGCAAGGCCCTGGTGAACATCCGCAATACGCTCATGAATATAACGGTGGACCAAAAAAACCGCACCGCTCTGGAACCGGATATGCAGTCGTTCCTTGATGAGCTCCCTGACCGGGAAACGAAGCCGCAGTCCTGGTCTGTTCCCAGTCCCCCCCGCTTTGAAGGGCTGACGATTCCCGCCCAGGTGAACTATGTGGGCAAGGGTACGGATCTCTATACCCTGGGCTACCGCTTTCACGGATCAGCCCTGGTCATCAGCCGGTATCTGCGCACCGGATGGCTCTGGGAACGGGTTCGGGTCCAGGGCGGTGCTTACGGGGCCTTCTGCATGTTTGACCGATTTTCCGGCATTCTCACCTTTGTTTCCTATCGTGATCCGAACGTTTTACAAACACTTGAGACATTCGATCACACAGCCGACTTCCTGAAACAGCTTGAACTCGCCGATGAAGAACGGGTGAAAAGCATCATCGGCGCCATAGGCGACCTGGACGCCCATCTTCTGCCTGACGCCAAAGGGTATGCCTCGATGATCCGGTACCTTTGCGGGGACGCAGAGCGGGAGCGCCAGCAAATGAGGGAAGAGATCCTCGGGACATCCCCACGGGACTTCACCGCCTTTGCAGATTTTCTCGCCGAAATGGTCCGGCAGGGGACCGTGAAGGTACTGGGATCTCCCGAGGCCATAGAGGCGGCCAATGAAGCCCGATCAGACCGCCTGGAAATCGTCCGCGTCCTGTAACAGTATTGTATAAAATATTGTTTCCTATTTTATCCCATAATGCTATAAAAACCCAGTAATTTCCGGTTAGGTAATTGCATAACCGTTTGAATTTCTATGATTTTCAACACTTGGCTCAAAATTTTGACTGGCTATAGGGTTGTTGCCGATGCGGGCCTCATTCTGTATTTTGATGCGAAGCTCCCTCACCCTTTTTTTGCTGACTTTTTCGTTATGCTGCTGACGGCAATAAATGGCAAGCAGCAAGTAGG
>JAFDGR010000101.1 GCA_019309145.1 Deltaproteobacteria bacterium
GTTGTTATATCAATTGCTTCCACTCTTTTTATAACAACCGGCGGGAAATTTGTCCACCTTAAAATGCGCTTTTTTTGTCAATATATCAAAATGTTACCTTTCGTGGATGGACACTAGCTAAACAGCGACCGGCAGTGGAATTGGTGGGGGGAGGAAGCCGACTAAAATGGCGCGAGACATGATTGCTTATCAGATGAAAATTCGAATATCGAAATTCGATATTCGAAACAATACCCAATGACTAAGATCCCAATGATGAAAACTCCTGTTTGCTTATCACCCATGGATAAATGGCTTTTTCGTGCCCCGTTTGGACATTTGAGCATTTGAATTTTGAATTTGTTTCGGATTTCGTGCTTCGGGTTTCGAATTTTACGAAACGCAAGAAGTGTCTGAAACGATAGAATCGTTTCAATTCTCATCCCGAGGCCGGGATGGATTATTCAGGATTTCGGGTGGAGGAGCGCAGAGGGAATCATGTTTGACGAAAAAGTAAGCGAACCGACCGAGTTTTATTCCCATTTCAAGGCATTTCACGAATTGATGGCCATCAAGATCCGGGAGATCCTCCTTGTCTCGAGCCCTTACGACGCGTTCATTATTGAAGAAGATACCAGTCTTGCATCACAGATTATCAATGAATACAGCGGATTAAACCTGAGTCAGCCTCCGAGGGTGACAAGGACCTCCTCGGCCAGGGAGGCCCTGGCCCTGCTGGAGCGAAAACGGGTGGACATGGTGCTTACCATGCCTCACTTGGATGACATGGACGCTTTCTCCCTGAGCCTTGAAATCAAAAAGAGAAATGCGCAATTGCCGGTTATTCTCCTGGCCCACAGCATCAGGAGTATCTATCCCCTCCCGGAGAGCTGGAACTGTTCCGGCATTGACCGGATTTTTATCTGGTCCGGCAATTCAGACCTGCTCCTCGCCCTGGTCAAAAATGCTGAAGATAGCCTCAATGTCGATTTCGACACCCAGCGGGCCATGGTACGGGTCCTTATCCTGGTGGAAGACTCACCCGCCTATTATTCATCCATCCTGCCCCTGATTTACAAAGAGATCGTCAAACAGACTCAGGCGGTCCTGCAAGGGGGACTCAATGAAGAGCATCGGTTGCTGCTCATGCGGGCAAGACCCAAGATCCTGCTGGCACGGAATTACGATGAGGCCATGGCCCTGTACCAGAAATACAGGGCCTTTCTGTTCGGCGTGATCTCCGACACCCGCATGCCGCAGGGTGGCAGGTTAAAGGACGATGCGGGTTTTGTGCTCCTTTCCCAGATCAGGAGCGAGATCCCGGATTTACCGCTGCTGCTCATGAGTTCCGAACCAGGGAACAAGAAAAACGCAGAGCAGATTCCCGCCGCCTTTATTGACAAGAACAGTCCCAATCTCCTTGATGAACTGCATGAGTTTTTCCTGACGCATCTTGGCTTTGGAGATTTTGTTTTCCGCATGCCGGATGGCCGGGAAATCGAGCGGGCCACGAATCTCCATGAGCTTGAGATGATGATAGCCAAGGTTCCGGATGAATGTCTGTGGCACCACGCGAACCATAACCATTTTTCGAGATGGATCATGGCCCGTTCCGAATTCACCCTGGCCTCAACGATCAGGGAGGCAGACGCGTCGGAATTCCAGAATATCGAAGAAATCAGGACGTATCTTATCTCCAGGATCCACCGGCTTCGAAAATGGCGGCAGAAAGGGGTCGTGGCCCGGTTCAATGATCTCTATTTTGATCCGGATGCCATGGATTTCATCAAGATAGGGCAGGGTTCTCTCGGGGGGAAGGCGCGTGGCCTGGCGTTCATGTCCGCACTGCTGCACGAGCAACAGGAACTGCATGAGAAGTACCCGGGGGTGAACATCCTGATCCCCAAGACGCTTGTTATCTGTACCGATGGCTTTGAATCGTTTGTGGACCAAAACGACCTCCGGCACTTCGCCAAAGAAGGATACAGTGACCGGGAAATCATGGAGAGCTTTCTGAAAGCAGACATGCCTGAATGGCTTATCCGCGATCTCACGGCCTTCCTGCGTCGGGTGAAGTACCCGCTTTCCATTCGTTCCTCCAGCCTGCTTGAAGATGCCCATTTCCAGCCCTACGCGGGCATTTACAAGACCTACATGATTCCAAACAATCATCCCGACTTTGGCACGCGGCTTCGCCACCTGATGCAGGCCATCAAGCTGGTGTATGCATCCACCTATTACGAGTCAGCCAAGTCCTATTCAAGAAGCATCTCGACCCAACCCCAGGAAGAGGCCATGGCGGTCATTATTCAGCAACTGGTGGGCCAGGAACAGGGTGAATTCTTTTACCCCACTATGGGAGGGGTTGCCCAATCCTACAATTTCTATCCGGTTGAACCCATGGCCCCTGAGGACGGGGTCGCGAGCATTGCTCTCGGTTTTGGAAAGACGGTGGTGGAAGGAGAAAAAGCCCTGAGGTTTTCTCCAAAATACCCACAAGTTACCCCGCAGTTTTCCAGCGTGGACGATATCCTCGAAAACGCTCAGCGTTCTTTTTATGCCCTCAGAATCAAAAATTACCCGGAAGAGCTTCATTTTGACACCTACTCGAACCTGGAGCGGAGACAAGTTGATGAAGCGGAAGAGGAGCCTTCCGTAAAGGAGCTTTCCAGTACCTACATCCCGGAAGAGCATCGTATCAGGGACACGGGGTATATGCCGGGGCCAAAGGTGCTTACCTTTTCATCCATTATCAAGCACGATATTTTTCCGCTCCCCGCCCTCCTGGGTGACCTGCTTTCCCTGGGGCGAAAGAGCCTTGGTTGTCCGGTTGAAATTGAGTTTTCCGTGAACCTGCGATCTGAAAGGCATCGGAAGGGAGACTTTTTCTTTCTGCAGGTGCGGCCCATGGCGTTCGAGGTGGAGCGCTTCAAGGTGCAAATCACGCAAGAGGAGTTGGACCATGCGATCTGCCGGTCAAACCAGGCCCTGGGCACCGGGATAAAAGAGCACATTGAAGACATCGTCTATGTGAAGCCCGATGAATTCAGTTCCGAATCAACCGTGCAGGTTGCCGGGGAAGTGGCGAAAATAAACGCAGACCTGCTTGCCCAGCAAAGACCATACCTTTTGATTGGCCCCGGGAGATGGGGAACTGCTGACCGGTGGTTGGGCATCCCGGTGCAATGGAAAGATATCTCGGGGGTGTGCGCGATCATCGAGCTCAGGAATGAAAAACTGAAGGCGGACCCGTCCCAGGGGTCCCACTTTTTTCTCAATATTACCTCGCTTGGTGTCCACTACATCACCGTCACGGAGGGGGCTGGAGACCATCTTGACTGGGAATGGCTGCTTTCCCGTCCGGTGGTGAAAGAAACCCCTTTTCTGAGGCATGTGAAGCCGGAAAAGCCGTTGACTGTGAAGATCGATAGTAGTAAGTCTCAGTGTGTTATTGTTCTGCAGGAAGATGCAGAGCCGGACCAGCTGGATCTGGCCCAGAGCTGCCAGTGGTGGCTCGGAAAGTAATAAGGAGGAAATTTATGACGGAAATAATGGAACTCATTACATCGCGTGATCCCGGGGAGAAGGAATTCCACCAGGCCGTGGAAGAGGTTCTCGAGACGGTACAGCCGGTCCTGGACAGGAACCCGCACTACCGGAAGCTGGCCATCCTTGAGCGTATTACCGAGCCGGAACGGGTGATTATGTTCAGGGTGCCCTGGGTGGATGACCAGGGACAGGTACAGGTGAACCGGGGATTCAGGATAGAAATGAACAGTGCCATCGGGCCCTACAAAGGAGGATTGCGGTTTCACCCCTCCGTAAACCTGAGCATTTTGAAATTTCTTGCCTTTGAACAGGTCTTTAAGAACGCCCTCACGACCCTTGCCATGGGAGGAGGAAAGGGGGGGTCGGATTTCGATCCGAAAGGCAAATCGGATGATGAAGTCATGCGGTTTTGCCAGTCCTTCATGATGGAGCTTTTCCGCCATATCGGCCCCAATACGGATGTTCCTGCCGGTGATATCGGCGTGGGTGCAAGAGAGATCGGGTTTTTGTTCGGCATGTACAAGAGACTCCGCAATGAATTCACCGGGGTGCTGACGGGCAAGAGCCTGGGATGGGGAGGGAGCCTTATTCGACCCGAGGCAACAGGGTATGGGTGCGTGTATTTTGCGGCCGAGATGCTGGCAACAAAGGATGAGAGCCTGGAAGGCAAGACCTGCCTGGTTTCAGGGGCCGGCAATGTGGCGCAATATGCGGTAGAAAAGCTCATTGAACTGGGGGCAAACGTGGTAACCATGTCTGATTCGTCGGGGTATATCTACGATGAGGAAGGCATAGACGAGGAAAAACTGGTTTTTGTAAAACGGCTCAAGAATGTCAGGCGGGGGAGGATACGGGAATACGCGGAAGAGTACAAAGAGGCAGTATACACGGAAGCCGACCCGTCCGCGGACCACAACCCCCTGTGGGACCATAAGGCGGATTGCGCGTTTCCCTGTGCAACCCAGAATGAAATCAATGGGAAGGATGCCAATAACCTGGTGCATAACGGGGTACGGCTGGTATGTGAAGGAGCGAATATGCCGTCAACCCTGGAGGCCATCGATATTTTCCTGGAGCACCAACTTTTTTACGCCCCGGGCAAGGCCTCAAACGCCGGAGGCGTCGCGGTGTCCGGGCTGGAAATGGCGCAGAACAGCATGCGTTTGAACTGGCCGAGAGAAGAAGTGGACTACCGGCTCCAGAATATCATGAAGAGCATCCATCGTACCTGCCTGGATACATCGGCAGAGTATGGTGAGTCCGGGAATTACCTGGCAGGGGCCAATATCGCCGGCTTTGTGAAGGTGGTGGACGCCATGCTGGACCAGGGACTGGTGTAAGAGTGTGATGAGGGATAAGGGGAAATGAATCAACGCGCGAAAGCGAAAAAGGAAAAAACGGTCGTCATTGACCGGGAGTGGTGTAAAGGATGCGGGATATGCGTGGCGTTCTGTCCCGAGGAGGCACTGGACCTGGATGACGAGGGGAAGGCCCGGTGGGCCTTTCCCGAGAAGTGCAGCAGGTGTGGTATCTGTGCATTGCGCTGCCCTGATTTGGCCGTTGAACTGGTGTAGAGGGGAGATCCGTGGAGGAAGACATACGATTCATTCAAGGGAACGAGGCGGTTGCGTTGGGTGCCCTTTACGCTGGCCTGGGATTCTATGCGGGATATCCAATCACCCCGTCAACGGAAATTGCTGAAATCCTGGCTGAAAGGCTTCCGGAAGAGGGGGCAACCTTTGTGCAGATGGAAGATGAAATTTCATCCATGTGTGCCATCATCGGGGCATCCCTGACCGGCCTGAAGGTCATGACCGCTACCAGCGGACCGGGTTTTTCCCTGATGCAGGAGGCCATCGGTTACGCGGTTATGGCAGAGGTCCCTTCGGTGGTGGTGAATATGCAGCGGGGAGGGCCAAGTACCGGCCTTCCCACTTCCGTGGCACAGGGAGACGTGATGCAGGCGAGATGGGGGACCCATGGAGACCATTCCATGATCGCGCTCACGGCGTCTACCCTTCAGGATGCGTTTGAAATAACAGTGCAGGCCTTCAACCTGGCGGAGACCTACCGGACTCCGGTTGTCCTGTTGTTTGACGAGGTCCTGGCACACATGCGTGAAAAGGTGACCGTGCCTGCCCCGGGAGAGCTGGAAGTGGTGGAAAGACTTCGCACCTCTGTCCCGAAAGGAACCAATTATCACCCCTACCTGGCACGGGAGGACGGCCGCCTCCCCATGAGCGATTTTGGCGGAAAGCATCGGTATAATGTCACCGGGTTGGTTCATGACATGTGGGGATTCCCGTCCACTGATTCGAAGGTGGCCTATGACCTCCTCCATCACCTGGTTGACAAACTCGAAAACCGGGCTGATACAATAGCCCATTACAAGGAATATTACCTGGAAGATGCGGAGAACCTGCTCATCGCATATGGGAGCCCGGCCAGGAGCGCGCTCCACCTGGTGGAAGAGCGGAGAAAGCGCGGAGCAAAAATTGGGTTGCTGGAACTCCAGAGCCTGTGGCCTTTTCCAAGGAGAACCGTTCGGAAAAAATGTGAGGGACGCAGTCACATCCTTGTGGTGGAAATGAACAGGGGTCAGATATGCCAGGAAGTGGTAAAAGCTGTCTTAAATCCGGAAAGGGTCTATCTGTGCAACCGGTTTGACGGGATGTTTATCTCACCCCAGGATATTCTGCAGACACTCAACGTGATCGGGGGCAGGGGGGTTTAGAGGAATGGTAAGAGAGTACATTCGGCAGCGGTTCTTTCCACATATCTGGTGCGCGGGCTGCGGGCACGGCACGGTCATGTCCGGCATGATCCGTGCCATTGAACGGCTTGGCCTGCAGAAGAACGAGATCGTGGTGGTCTCGGGTATCGGATGTTCCTCCCGGATGTCGGGGTACCTTGATTTTCACACCATGCACACGATACATGGGCGGGCCCTGGCATTTGCCACCGGGGTGAAGATGGGAAGACCGGACCTGAAAGTCATCGTGCCCATGGGGGACGGGGATGCCCTGGCAATAGGAGGGAACCACCTGATCCATGCCGCGCGACGGAACCTGGACCTGACCGCTATCATCATGAACAACCGTATCTACGGGATGACCGGCGGGCAGTTTTCCCCAATGACCCCGTTTGGTGAAAAGGGCACCACCGCCCCTTTGGGCAATATCGATCAGGCGTTTGACATTGTTGAACTGGCAAGAGGCGCGGGAGCGTCATTCGTGGCGAGGACAACAACCTATCATGTGCAGGAGATAACCAGGTTTATTGCCAAAGCTATTCAGCACAAGGGATTTTCGGTCGTGGAAGTCATGAGCCAGTGTCCCACCTACTACGGGAGGAAGAACCGGCTTGGCAGTGCCGTTGATATGCTGGAGCAGTACCGGGATGGGACCGCACCCATAGGTTCCAAGAAAGCGGCAGAAAACGCTGATCTCCTCCAGCGCGGCATCTTTGTGGAAGAGGAACGCCCGGAATACTCCGGTGAATATTCCATCCTCGTCAACACGTGCAGGAGAACAAACCAGAGCGGGGAGAGGTAATCGGTTATGATCACGAAGAGGATAGTCTTTACCGGTTCCGGGGGACAAGGGGTGATAACGGCTTCCATTATTCTGGCAGAAGCGGCTGCCATCCATGAAGGCCTGAACGCTGTGCAAACGCAGGCGTACGGGCCCGAGGCGCGGGGCGGGGCAACCAGGGCGGATGTGATCCTTTCCAGGGACCCGATTCGCTACCCCAAAGTGATCCATCCTAATTACCTGGTGTGCCTGACCCAGGAGGCCTATAACAAGTTCGCCAGTATCATCCGACCCGGAGGGCTCCTGCTCACGGACAGCAACTATGTGAAACTTGAACGCAAGGTGGATGCGCGGCAGGTGGAGTTGGGCATGTATAAAGCGGTCCTTGAAGAGATCGGGAAACCCATTGTTTTTAATATCTGTATGTTGGGGGCGCTGCTTGGCCTGACCCAGATGATGAAGGTGGAAACCCTGGAGAAAGTCCTGGAAAAGAGAATCCCTCCTGATTTCATGGAACTGAACAAAAAAGCCCTCCGGTTAGGCCTGAAACTCGCTGACAACCAAGAGTGATAATTGAAAAGTTTCTCCCGTTGAAAGCGCTCTTCGCGTTCTATGAAATTCGAAATCCGAAGCACGAAATCCGAAACAAATTCAAAATTCAAATGCTCAAATGTCCAAACGGGGCACGAAGAATCCATTTATCCATAGGTGATGAGCAAACAGGAGTTTCCGTCATTGGGGTTTTGGTCATTTGGTATTGTTTCGAAATTCGGATTTAGAAATTAGAATTTTCGTCTGACGAGGGACAAGGCTTGTGCCCTTTTCGGGGGTCTGCTCATATCACCAATTCTATCGCTCAATGTGATCATTGCAGTCCGTATTGCTTGATCTTGGCGATGAGGATCGGCCTGCTGATCTCAAGGATCTTCGCGGCCTGCGTTTTGTTCCCCCCGGTTATTTTCAGCGCCTTTTGAATCAGGTGCCGTTCCAGTTGTTTTGATGCTTTCTTGATGGACAGTCCATCCTCCGGTGCCAGGCCGGGAGGTGTCTCCCGGGGTTGGGTGAGCCCTGCCGGAAGTTCACGCGGGGTGATCCAACTCCCTTTGGCCAGGAGGGCGGCCCGTTCTATCACGTTTTCCAGTTCCCGCACATTTCCAGGCCAGGGATGCTCCATCAAAAGAGGCATGGCCTCGGAGGAGAGCCCCTCAATATTTTTCCCGAGTTTCTTGTTGAACAGGTCGATAAAATAGCCCACCAGCAGCGGGATGTCGCCGCGCCTTTCCCGGAGTGGGGGAAGGTGAATGGGAAGCACATTGATGCGATAGAAGAGGTCCTCCCTGAACCGGCCCTCTCGTACCTCGCGAGCGAGGTCTCTGGCTGTGGCCGCGATGATCCGTACGTCAATCTTCTGCGCGCCCAGGCCACCTAAGGGGGTAATCTCCTCTTCCTGGAGAACCCGGAGCAATTTGACCTGCAAGGGGAGCGGGAGTTCCCCGATCTCGTCCAGGAACAGGGTGCCGCCCTCCGCTTCTTCAAAACGGCCGGGCTTGTCTTTCAGGGCATCGGTAAAGGCCCCTTTCTTGTATCCGAAAAGCTCACTTTCGAGGAGGTTTTGGGGAATGCCGCCACAGTTGATACTGACCAGCGGGGCCGAGGCCCGGTTACTGTTTGTATGGATGGCCTTGGCGATCAGTTCCTTGCCGGTGCCGCTCTCCCCTGTGATCAGGATGGTGGTCTTGTGGTCGGCCACCGTCTGCACAAGGTCAAAGACCTTGGCCATTGATTCGCTCCGGGCGATAATATTCCCAAAGGAATATTTGTCTTCGATCCTTTTGATCTGGGTCTTGAGCCGGACATTTTCCTCTTTGAGCCGCTCCCTTTCTTCAGCCTTTTTCAGGGTGAGGAGCACCTCGTCGGTCTTGAAAGGCTTGGAAATATAATCGTAGGCTCCTTTTTTTATGGCCTCCAGTGCCGTTTCAACGGTACCGTAGGCGGACATCATGATATAGGTCTTCTCGGGAAAAGACTGGATGGCTTTTTCCAGGAAGGCCATCCCATCCATCTCCGGCATCCGTATGTCACAGAGGATAAAATCAAAATTGCCGGCCGCCATGGCCTCAAGTCCTTCCGCGCCGTCGGCGGCGCTGGCAACCTCGTACCCCTGCTTGGTGAGCATAGTCTGCAGCATGTGCCGCATATTTTTTTCGTCATCAATAATCAGGACCCGATTTTCTGCCATCAATTTTTCCTCTCATGCTCCATATCTTTCCCTTCATAGAGCGGTATGTCAAGAGTGATGGTGACGCCGGGACCTGGATTGTTTTCCGCGCGAATGGTTCCGCCGAGTCCCTTGATGATGGTATAGGAGACGGAAAGCCCGAGACCGGTCCCTTTCCCGGGGGGCTTGGTAGAATAGAACGGGTCAAAGATGCCATCCATGTCTTGTTCAGGGATCCCGGTGCCCGTGTCCTCAAATTGAATCGTGATGGTGTTCCCGGTCGTGAATGTCCTGATCGTTAAGGATTTTTCCGCGTCCATGGCGTCTGCCGCGTTCATGATGATATTGAGAAACACCTGCTGCAGCTGGTTAGGGTCCGCCCAGATGGTGTCCCTTGCAGCATCGAACCGGATGTTTGGCTCAATGCCTGCCATCAGGGGCTGGGGCTCCAGCATCTTGAGCGTGGCAAGAATCACCTCGTGGACGCTTGTTTCTTCCGGTTCTCCTCCGGCAGGCCTGGAGAAGTCCAGGAGCTGGCGGATGATTCCATTGATGCGGGTAATCTCGGCCTCCACCCGGCCGAGAAAGTCCTGCCGTTCAGGCGCGGTGAGGTCATTCCTCTTGAGGAGGTCCATATACCCGAGAATGATGCCCATGGGATTGCCGATCTCGTGGGCGATTCCCGTGGCAAGACGGCCCACCGACGCCAGCTTCTCGGATTTGATCAGTTCCGCCTGTGTCTTCCTGATTTCCTCGTTGGCCTTTTCAAGGGAAGCAATGTGGGCCTGCAGTTCTTCCTTGTTTTCCTCCAGGCGTTTGAGCATCATCTTGAGCGATCTATTGAGCTGTCCCATTTCATTTTCTGTAACGGCAGGGAAGAGGGGGAGGGATTCTCCTTTCCTGAAAGCCTCGGTAATATGGAGGAGCTTGTGCACCGGGTTCACTACTGACCGGGACAGGAGATAGAGCCCCACAGAGATCAGGACCAGGGTGTTGAGCAGGATGTAGATCAGGATGAGTTTCTCGGAGCGCCGTATCTCCTGGTAAACGTTCCGGAGGCTGCTCCAGACCGCAACGCTCCCCAGGACACGCCGGCCGTCAAGAACAGGCGCGCTCATGATGACAGCGTCACTGGCAAGCCACAGGACGCCCCAGGTTTGCCCGGAGAAACGGGTGGCGCTTTTTCCCGTGACCAGAGCCTGTCGGGCCTGCGCAATCCCCTTTTGACGAAGCTCCCCTCCAGGGCCGGAGATGAAGAAGACCGTGCCTTTGTGATCCATGAGACTCCCGCCGGAGAAACCGGCAGTCCGGATGAGCCGGGTGAATGCCTCTTTTCCCGTTGGGATTTTCGCTCCAGAAACCCGCATATCTTTGAATCGTAAACTGAGCGTCAAAGTGAGCAGTCTCCCCTGCTGGAGTTTTCCCTGAATAAATGCATGTTCCTGGAAGGAGAGCATAACCACACTGATCAGGAGCATGGCGGCCACGATGAGAAAAGCCAGCTGGGCAAGGATGCTGATGCGGAGGCTGTGCAGAGGGAATCTCAAACCCATTCCTCATACAAGAAAAAGATGATAATACCATGCAAGGATCTGGCGGCCGAAAAAAAAGTAAATGATCGTCCCAAGAGAAAGGAACGGTCCAAAGGGGATCCGCACGCGGTACCCTTTCCCCGCCATCATGAGGGCACTGCCGCCAATCACGATCCCTGAGAGGGAGGAGAGGAGTACGATAAAGGGGAGGGCCCGCCATCCCATCCAGGCACCGATCATGGCCAGGAGTTTTACGTCGCCTCCCCCCATTCCGTCTCTTCCGGTCACCTTTTTGTACACCAGCGCGATAAGGTAAAGGATTCCTCCACCACCCACCGCGCCGATCAGGGAGTCCAGCCAGACGACTCGTCCCGGGATAAAAGAGACTGCAATGCCGGCGAAGATACCCGGAATAGAGAGAATATCCGGGATGATCTGGTGGTGGAGATCAATAAAGCTGATCATGACCAGTGCTATAATGAACAAAAAGGATAAGATGTATTGATAAGTCACCCCATATCTGATAAAGAGGGCCATGCTCAACAGGCCCGTCAGGAGTTCAACCACCGGGTAGTGGAGGGGAATACGCGCATGACAGTATCTGCATTTTGCGCGGAGGAGCAGGTAGCTCAACACGGGGATGTTGTCGTAGAATTTGATGTGATGCCCGCAATTGGGACAGCTTGACGGTGGAAAGATGATGGATTTTTTGAGAGGAATGCGGTAAATGCACACATTGAGGAAGCTCCCGAAGACCAGCCCGAAAAGGAGCGAAAAAAGGATCATCATGGCGCCGGTTTCCATTGCAGTACCCCAGGACGTGAAGAGATGAATAACAGCAAATCCCAAAGGGGCCCCCGGAAAAAGGCCCTCGTTCTTGCCATCAACGCGGACAATCCCCAGCAGCGCCTGATCAAGAGGGTTGCCGAGGTATTGGAACAGGGTGGACTGATCGCGTACCCCACGGATACGTTTTACGGAATCGGTTGCGACCTCTACAACAAAAAAGGCATCCAGCAGATTTACCGGATGAAGAACCGGCCCCTGAAAAAGCCATTCTCCTTCGTCTGCGAGAGCCTGAAGGGGATCAGCCTGTATGCCAAAGTATCCAATTACGCGTACAAGACCATGAAGAGTCTCCTGCCCGGCCCGTACACGTTTGTCCTGGAAGGGACCAAGCTGGTGCCGAAAATCATGTTGACCAAGAGGAAGACCGTGGGTATCCGTGTTCCTGACAACAGCATTTGCCTGGCCGTTGTTGAGGCCCTGGGACGGCCTGTTATCAGCACCAGCGCCGGCTATGATGATCCTGATGGGATCCAGGAAGCCTATGGGCCCTTCCTCGATCTTATTATTGACGGCGGAACGATCTACCCGAGTCCGTCAAGCGTTGTTTCCCTCATTGGTGACATGCCGGAAGTGATCAGGAAAGGAAAGGGAGACGTGAGTAGATTTATCTGAAAGCATGGTTGAGACCGCCCTGCCAGGTATACTCTACCCTTGTTTGCGTTTTCTGGAGCCATTTCAGCAGGGACCGTGAAGCCGAATCAAACAAGAGATCCCAGAATTTTGCTCCGTGTCGCTTGGGATATACGAGTGTCACATCCCCCCTGATTCCCGTCATTTTTTTGGCCAGCTCCACGGCATCCTGGAAATTACCGAGGGAATCCACCAGACCCAGTTGTTTTGCCCGCTCTCCCGAAAAAATCCGGCCATCCGCGATCGCCAACACTTTGTCTCTCGCAAGATGCCTCCCGTCGGCAACGGCTGTAACAAATTGCCGCTGTATGTCCTTGATGACGCGCTCCAGGATCTGCCTGTCCCGTTCAGTGAGCTCTCTCTGGGGATAGCCCATGTCCTTGTATTCCCCACTTTTGATTACTTCAAGAGTGATGCCGATTTTTTCCAGGAGTGATTTGAACTGGACAAACTCCATAAGAACACCGATGCTTCCGGTGATGGTCCCGGGATTCGCAACGATCTTGTCTGCCGCCGAAGCGATATAGAAACCACCGGACGCGGCCACGCTTCCCATGGAAGCAATAACCTTCTTCTTTTCCCTTGTTCTCTTCAATTCTTTATAGATTTCCTGGGAGGGGCCCACTCCTCCTCCAGGAGAATCAATCCTGACGATAATGGCTTTGATGGCCTTGTCTTTCCTGAAGCGGACGATCTCGGAGATGACCGGTTGGGCATTTACAATGGCACCGCTGATGGGAATCACTCCTATCTTGTGGGTAAAGGAGATATGCGCGGTCGGTGAAACGAACTTGACAACAACGACGGATACGGTACCCAGCAGCAGTGCAAAGGCCGCGATAATGAGAAGCACGGTCAATATGGGATGCTTCTTTTTCGCCATCTAGTTGGATGCCTGATCCGGTTTGTCCAGGGATATTTCAGGGGCCTCAGCGGGATCTTCCTCGGGTTCCGGNNNCGGGTTCCGGCCCCATGTCTGATTCTGGTTCGGCCTCGGAACGCTCTTCTTCGACTCCCTCGGTATCGGGTGGTTCCTCATTTTCAGGAACCGAATGCCGTTGCAGATTCGCCATCTCTTCCTTCAGGAGTTCCCCAAGATTCGACGTGGCCCCCCCGTGGCTGTTCAGATAACTGGTGTACGAAGCCTTTTCAGACGTCTCTTCGAGCTTTCGGATCGACAGCCCGATTTTTTTGTCTTGAGGGGAGACATTGACGACCTTTGCCTGGATGACATCATCCACCTGGAAACGGGAAAGACTCTGGCCCTTTTTGTCTTTCGGTAATTCAGAGACATGGATGAGGCCTTCAATGCCTTCCTCCAGTTCAACAAATATCCCGAAATCGGTCACGTTGGTCACGGTCCCGGTTACCCGCGTGCCCGCCTTGTATTTCACCGGAATTTCATTCCACGGATCAGGGACAAGCTGCTTGATGCCCAGGGAAAAACGTTCATTGTCCTTATCGATATTGAGGACCACGGCCTGCACTTCCTGCCCTTTCTTATACACCTCAGAGGGGTGTTTGATTCGCCGGGTCCAGGAGATGTCGGATATGTGCACGAGACCGTCAATCCCTTCATCAATGCCGATAAAGATGCCGAAATCCGTTATGTTCTTTATTTTTCCTTCGATGGTTGTCCCAACGGGATACTTTTCTGCGATAACATCCCAGGGATTCGGCTCCACCTGCTTCATGCCCAGGGAAATGCGTTTCTTGTTTGCATCCATATTGAGCACCATGACATCGACAATATCTCCCACGCTCAGAAGCTGGGAAGGATGCCGGACCTTTCTCGTCCAGGACATCTCGGAGACATGGATCAGCCCTTCCACGCCTTCTTCTATTTCCACGAATGCACCATAGTCAGTGAGGCTGACGACTTTCCCCTGGATGCGGGTGCCTGAAGGGTATTTGTCAGAGGCATTGCTCCATGGATCCGGGGTTAACTGTTTGACGCCGAGAGATACCCGTTCTCTTTCACGATCAAAACTGAGGACCTTGACCGTAATCCTGTCACCCACCTGGTACATCTCAGAGGGATGGCCCACGCGGCCCCAGGACATGTCAGTAATATGCACGAGGCCGTCAATTCCTCCAAGGTCCACGAATAACCCGTAATCGGTAATATTTTTTACGGTTCCTTCCAGGATTGCGTCTTCTTCCAGGACCTTCAGGGTATTCTCCCTGAGTGCCATTCGCTCCGCTTCCAGGATGGCCCTCCTGGACAGGACGATGTTGCCTCGTCGTTTATTATATTTGACAATCTTGAAATCATGTTCGGTACCCACCAGGGAGTCCATATCCCGTATGGGCCGGAGGTCTACCTGGGAACCCGGCAAAAAGGCCTGGAGACCTATGTCGACGGAAAGTCCCCCCTTGACCCGGGAAACGATCTTCCCGCGGATGGTGCGGTCCTCTTCATAGACTTTTTTAATCTCGTCCCATATTTTTATCTTGGCAGCCTTTTCCTTTGAGAGGATGATAAGTCCTTCATCGGTTTCCTTCCGTTCCAGGAGCACCTCTACTTTATCACCCACCTTGGCTGTTGTATTGCCGTCAGCATCAATGAATTCTTCTATGCGAATCTGCCCTTCAGATTTGTAGCCGATGTCCACCAGGACGTATTCCTTGTCTATCTGCACAATTTCACCCCGGACAACCTCCCCCTCCTGGATGCTCTTGAGACTTTCCTCGTACAGTTCCATGAAACTGCTGCTCTCGGACGGGTTTTCCTGTGCCGGGTTGGCCTCGCTGCTTGATTGGGCTAACTCATTGGATTCGTTGCCAATAGGTGTTTCTGTCTCGTTGTTTTCCCCGGTTTTTTCTTCCATGATTTCGTCTGTTCCATTTCCCATTAAACTAAATACCCCCTGCGTCTATTTGCCTTTCCGACAAGCTTAACCTTTAATATCTAGCAAAAAATTATAAAAAATTCAACGTTTATTTTTATCCGCCTTTGCAGAGAACCATGGGCTTGCCCGATCACTTTTCAGGTGCACCATCATCAGTTGGATGACCTCATTCGGTTCCAGGTCCGATGAATCAATGATGACCGCGTCTTCGGCCGGCTTCAGAGGCGCCAGGCTCCTTGTCTGATCCTGCTCGTCTCTCTTTTTGAGGAGTGTTTCCACTTCTTCATAGGTGACATGTTCCCCGCGCCCTCGGCGCTCAAGGTATCTTCTCCGGGCGCGCACCTCGGGCCTTGCCGTAAGAAAGAACTTGTTTTTCGCGTCCGGAAACACAACGGTCCCCATATCCCTTCCCTCTGCTACCACGTTGCTGTCCCTGGCCAGGCGTCTCTGGAGGTCCGTCATGGCTTGCCGGACTTCTTTGACTGCCGACACCGTGGAGGAGGAAATAT
>JAFDGR010000102.1 GCA_019309145.1 Deltaproteobacteria bacterium
TCCTGTAGCGTTCCTGCCGGATGAAGTCAGGATGCGTGTGAATATGATCGATCAGCCAGTCCTGGTATCGGCGCATCCTGAAAAAATATTTCGCCTCTTTGATCACAGTGGGTTCTGTAAGGTGATCAGGGCACTTTCCATCCACCAGTTCACGCTCCGTGTAAAAACGTTCACACCCAAAGCAATAGAGGCCCTCGTATTCGCTGAAGTAAATGTCCCCGTTTTCTTTGACCTTGTTGAGAATCAACTGCACGACTTGCTGATGATCAGGGTCCGTGGTTCTGATGAAATAGCTATTGCTGATATGCAGCTTGGGCCAGAGATCCCGGAAAAGCTGGCTGATCCGATCTGCATATTGCTTTGGTGTTTCACCAGCCTTTTCTGCGGCAGCGACGATTTTGTCGCCATGCTCATCTGTTCCGGTGAGGAAAAAGGTCTCCGCACCACAGAGTGCATGAAAACGATTCAACACGTCAGCGACAATGGTCGTGTAGGCATGCCCGATATGCGGTTCAGCATTCACATAATAAATAGGGGTCGTCACATAAAATCTCTCAGCCACTTCACGTATCCTTCTTCCATCTTCCATTTTCAGACTCAGCGGACACCTCTTTTCCCGGTTTTCTTGGAAGTCGAATGCCGCTTTTTCTTGAAGAGACGTTCCGTTGAAAGGTCCTCAAAGCCTATTTCCTTTTCCTCTCCTGAATCCAGAACCACTGTCAGGGTTTCCTTTAATATATTCTGCCGCACGACCTTTCCCTCTCCGAAATTCGTCTTCACCCGTTTCCCAATCTTGGGGAGATTTTTCTTGATCTTCTCATAGTACTGGTGCTCATAGGTCAAGCAGCACATAAGCCTGCCGCACATGCCGGAAATTTTTCCCGGGTTCAGGGAGAGGTTCTGCTCTTTCGCCATCTTTATGGTTACCGTGCCGAAGCTATTCAGGAAAGAGGCGCAACAGAGAGGTCGGCCGCAAGTACCCAAACCCCCTACCATTTTTGCCTGGTGTCGGACCCCGATCTGCCGCATCTCGATTCTCGTGCGGAATTTGCGCACCAGATCCTTCACCAGCTCCCTGAAATCAACCCTGCCGTCCGCGGTAAAGAAAACAAGGATCTTGCTCCCGTCAAAGCGCCGCTCCACCCCCACGAGACACATGGGCAAGGATCTCTCCTTTATCCTTTGCATGCAGTATTGATAGACACTCTCCTCAAGCTTGCCCCCTTGTTCATATTTTTTGATTTCTTCATCGGTTGCGAGCCTGAAGACCTTTTTGAGCGGTCTCTTTGGCATCTCGGGTCCCGGATTCCGGGGCTCGATCCGAACACATCCGATGGCGGGACCTTCTTCGGTGATCACCATGACCCTGTCCCCTTCTTTGAGGACAAAATGACCGGCATCAAAATCATATACCTTCCCGCCGTCCTTGAACTGTACGCCTACAATTTTGCTCATATATCTTTTCCTGGATCACGCCTGCCGTGAACCATTGGTAAAAGGGTCAAGAGGGGGTCTCCGGGCCGCAAGGGCACTCAATTGCAAGACAAGGTGCTCCACTACCAAAGCACTATTCCTGTTCTCCACAAGATCCATTTGGGCACGATCGATGAGAAAAACACTTTCCGCCAGATTTTTTATGTTAAATCCCTTGGATATTTTTTTCAAGTTCTGTGAAAAATCCCGATTCATGAAAGAATGTTCACTGCCTTCCGCCTTCGCGAGCAGGAGGTCCCGGTACCAGCTCTTCCAGATATCCAATACCACTGCCGACCCGAAGCCGCTCCCCTGACCGCCACGGGTATCCCCTGTTTTGAGCTCTTCGGCCCATTTAAAAGCCACACCCAGGGCTTTTGTCTTTGGAAACGCCGGGAGTCCCGCGATCCTGGCAAGCCACTCTTCTCTTTTCTCCAGGAACTCGCTCTCCACCATCTCCAACGCCCGTCCCAGGCTTCCCTCTGAAAGCCCCGCCACAATATCCGCCTCCTTTCTGGAGAGGCCTTTTTTCTCACTGATCCAGTTCGTCACTACCGCCCGAGGCAGCGGCTGAAACGAGACCCTCTGACAACGGGAAACAATGGTCGGGAGTAAATCCAGGGGTTCAGTCGCAGTCAGGATAAAAATATTCCCCAAAGACGGCTCTTCAAGGGTTTTCAAGAACGCGTTGGCCGCTTCGGGAGTCATGGCCTCGGATTGACAAAAAACAAGCACTCTATACCGCGCTGACAGAGGAGCAAAGGAAAGCCCATGATTCACCTCCCGTATTTGATCGATCCCGATTTTGCTCCCCTCGGGACGTATCACCTGAAAATCCGGGGCATTGCCTCCCACGATCTTTCGACAGGAGGCGCATGATCCGCACGCATCACCATCTTGGGGCGAAAGACAGTTCAGCGCCATGGCCAACGCCTGTGCGGTGCTCTTTTTCCCAACCCCCGGTATCCCGGTAAAAAGATAGGCGTGAGGCATTTTCTCCCTCGCCATGACCTGCCGCAGGAAATGCTGAGCTTTTTCCTGCCCGAGGATGTCCGAAAAACGCATGTTTACCATCATCCGCTCATTTTTTCTGATGCCCCAGCAAAGGCCTGATATGCTTGAAAATAACCGTTTCCATCTCCTCTTCAGCACGGGTTGCATCAATCAGGATAAAGCGTTCCTTTTCGCTGTCGGAAAGCTTCAAATACCCCTCCCTCACGGACTCATGGAATTGTTTTTGCTCCAGTTCGAACCGATCCTGTCCTTCCAGGGCCATCTCCCTGTTTCGATGCAGAGCCCTTCCCAGTCCCACTTCCACCGGACAATCCAGCAGAAAGGTGATATCAGGAAGGAGTCCCCCTGTTGCAGTCTCATTGAGTACGCGAACCAAATGCATATCCAAACCCCTCGAATACCCCTGGTAGACCGTTGTGGCATCAACATACCGGTCACAGAGGACCCATTTCCCCTCCGCCAGTGCCGGGCGTATCACGTCCTGGACATGTTGTGATCGATCTGCCGCATAGAGAAAAAGTTCAGCCAGGGGCGACAGGTGCTGATTCCGCGCATCCAGGAGCACGGAGCGGATCTCCTCGCCAATGGCTGTTCCTCCGGGTTCTCTGGTGGTACGCACGGGGATGCCAAGAGCTTCAAGACGACGAGCAAGGCGATGGACCTGGGTTGTCTTGCCACACCCTTCAATTCCTTCAAATGATATGAACACGCACCCTTCCTTTCTCCCTTGGACAGGGACGGAATATGCCCCCGACCCTGCCCGGATTTCTCACCAATCCAGCGATACGCGGGACTGTGACGGCGGAGATCGGTGAGAAACCCTGGCTGACATGTGAGCGAGTATAGAGAATATTGAGAAAGGAATCAAGGAACAAGCGACCTCTTGGCAAAAATGTATTTTTGCTGTTTTTTTGCCGATTTTTTTGTTGACAAACAGGAAAAAATGACTAACATTCCCACGCTTCCAGGGAGATTACGGCAATTTATAGCTCTTGAACCGCGTCGGGTTTTTCCAAAAAGACATTAATTTAGCTCCAAATTTTGGATCAGGCT
The DNA here is from genome assembly GCA_019309145.1 of Deltaproteobacteria bacterium. Lineage (GTDB taxonomy): Bacteria > Desulfobacterota > DSM-4660 > Desulfatiglandales > Desulfatiglandaceae > B46-G9. Next base: position 3,541 of record JAFDGR010000102.1, read on the forward strand.
TGCCGAAGATGGCGAATTTCTCCTAAATACGCGGCCCAAACATAGTACAGGGGAAAAATGGAACCTTGAACCCCTGAACCTTTGAAACCATAAACGTTTCCGTTTACTTGAGGTGAAAGGATGAAAGACAATAGAGGAGATTTCCTTTCAAAATTGACTGAAAAAAAGAGAGAGTTCGAACAGGCCCTCCAGCGTCTTCTGGACAAGCAAAAGGAATACCAGGAACATCTCGAGGGAGAATCGTCCATGGACGAATCAGATCAGGCGCTGAGAGAAATTTCGGTCTCCAGCAATTATAGCCTTATAGAGAGAAAATCCCGGGAACTCAAAAAAATCGACCGTCTTATCAGGCAGGTGGTTTCGGACACTCATTTCGGAATATGCGAAGAATGTGGAGATCCTATCCCTCCCGAGCGGCTATTGATCGTTCCTGAAGCTACCCTTTGTGTTGCCTGCCAAAGGGAGCTCGAAAAGATGGACAACCTCAAGAGGGTCCCGAAACACAATTCCCTCCGCCTCCGCATGCAGCCCATGGAGGACTTGGAAACCGAAAACGAGCTTCCCATGCTGGATAATGAGGGTATTGATTCCGACGTGGCGTTTACTCCGCTGGTGGACCTTGAGGAACCTCTCGACCCGGTGTTTTTAAAGGATGATTAGTCTGCCCTGGCGGGAGGAGAGTCAGCATCTCGTGTGATTCGCTGCCCCGGGTTTTCCTTGAGGGTGTGTATTATTTTCCTCACATAGGGCATTTCTTTGCCATTTTATCCCGGGACAAGAAAACAAAAGGGACAGCCTGATCTCCTCTGATACAGACGCCTGAAAAACGATTTTCACAAGCTTTTTCAAGTGCATATATACTTATTGAACCAGTTCATTTTGACTGGCACTGAATTTGCAGATCTTTCATTTAACATCTTGTCAAAGGAGTTGTCCATTCGGGATGGGAAAAGATATCTCCCAAAATCGCTCCGGGAACGCAGACTCCTGTTCCTGGAACATCGATGATGCGCTTCGATCTCTCCAGGATGCGGATAAAAAAATCAGGGAGTTCCTGGAACGGAAAAAAAGGATTGAAAAGGGGAAGGGAGCCTCCCCAACCAAGCAGGAACCAGAACCTCCGGCTTCTTGACCATCCCTGCCTGTTTCCCTTCGGTTTCAGCTCGTCCCTTGAAATCTATTGACGAGTGCAACCCCCTCTGGTAAGAATTTCAGACGCGATCTTGCCCAATAATGTTGCAGCACCAATGATTTGTCCTGCTGGACAAACTCAACTGAAGAGGCACGAGTGGAATTTACAGCGATCAAAGGATTCAAGGACATATTACCCGAGGAGATAGGCTACTGGCAGCTTCTCGAGACAGAGGCGAGGCGTCTCTTGCGTCTTTTCGGTTTCTCGGAAATAAGGACGCCGTTGCTTGAAAAAACAGAACTGTTCAGCCGTGGAATCGGCCAGGATACGGACATTGTTTCAAAGGAAATGTACTCCCTGAAGGACAGTAAAGGAAGGAGCCTTACCCTGCGCCCGGAAGCTACTGCGGCCGTGGCACGGGCGTATATTCAAAACCGTCTCTATGAGAAACAGCCGGTTCAGAAACTCTTCAGCATTGGACCAATGTTCCGCCATGAGCGACCGCAAAAAGGACGCCTCCGGCAATTTCACCAGATCAATGTGGAAATTTTCGGGGATCCAGGGCCCAAGAGCGATGCGGATGTCATTATCCTTGCCCTCGAGCTGTTCCACACAATCGGCTTGAAAGACCTAACGCTTCATGTCAACACCCTTGGCTGCCCGGAGTGCCGCCCCCGTTTCAAGAAACAGTTGACCCGGTACCTTGATGAGAGGAAAGAAAACCTCTGTGCCGACTGCAGGCGGAGGGCTACGACGAATCCTTTGAGGGTGTTTGATTGCAAGGTACCCGGGTGCAGGAAAATAATGGCGAACGCTCCATCGATCTTAGATTCATTGTGCGATGCGTGCGTGGCCCATTTTCGTGCACTCAAGGAGTACCTGCTGTCGGCTGGCGTTTCTTTTGTCCCTGATCACCACCTGGTCAGGGGACTTGACTATTACACCCGCACCACGTTTGAGATCCAAACCGAGCGGCTTGGAGCACAAAATGCCGTGGCAGGGGGCGGTCGCTATGACGGCCTCGTGGAACTCCTGGGAGGGCCGTCTTTCCCCGCAATCGGTTTTGCCGTCGGCATGGAACGGGTCATCGCACTGCTCAAGGAACGGGGTCCCTGCGCGCAACAATCCCCGGATCTTTTCGTGGCGGCCCTTGGAGAAACCGCCCAGAAAAGGTCATTCACGTGGATGCAGGAACTTCGGAGGGCCGGAGTGGCCGCGGAAATGGATTATGCAGCCAGAGGCCTGAAAGCGCAACTCAAATACGCTGATCGACTCGGTGCAAAAAAGGTATTGATGATCGGGGACAATGAATTAAAATCCGGCAAGGTCATCCTCAGAGACATGTCCAGTGGCGCGCAGGAGCAAATCGATCTGGATGGTCTTGTGGAAAAATTATGTGAGGCTCTACCAGCTGATGAATGAACACGCACCCGTCAAAATTGATTCACTCGAAGATTGGACAAGGACCCATGACTGCGGCAGTCTCCGTATCGGAGATGTAGGCAAAGAGGTTCTGCTCATGGGATGGGTAAACGGCAGAAGGGATCTTGGAGGATTGATTTTCATAGACCTGCGGGATCGCGAAGGTATCACCCAGATCGTCTTTGACCCCCGCGAGAGCCCGGAAAGCCATGAAAAGGCCCAGATCCTCAGGAACGAATGGGTTGTCGCGGTGAAGGGACAAGTATCGCGACGGCTGGAAGGCCAGGAAAACCGGAATCTTTTAACGGGCGAAATAGAGCTGAAGGCACGGGAACTGAAGCTCCTGAATAAAACCGAGACCCCTCCATTCCAGGTAGACGGCATTGTCGATGCCGCTGAGACCCTTCGCTTGAAATATCGCTATCTCGAACTCAGGCGTCCCCGGGTATTTGATCTCTTCAGGCAACGCCACAGGATTGCAACAACCATTCGCTCCTATCTGAATGAACGGGGTTTCGTCGAGGTAGAAACGCCCTTTCTCACCAAGAGCACCCCGGAAGGGGCACGTGACTACCTGGTACCCAGCCGGGTCAATAGGGGCATGTTTTACGCCCTCCCCCAGTCCCCGCAACTGTTCAAACAGATATTGATGATTGCGGGTTTTGACCGCTATTACCAGATCGTTCGCTGTTTTCGAGATGAAGATCTGAGGGCGGATCGACAACCGGAATTCACCCAGGTAGACCTCGAGATGTCTTTCAGCGACGAAGAACAGGTGATGGCCCTTTTTGAAGGCATGATGGCGACACTGTTCAAGCAGATCCTTGGGCTACCCATAGAGACTCCTCTCCCGAGACTGACCTACTACGAGGCCATGGAACGCTACGGGACCGACCGACCTGATATCAGGTTTGGGATGACCATCCAGGATATCAGCACCTTTGCCACGCAATCTGCATTCAAGGTCTTCCACCGCGCCATGGATGACGGCGGCTTGGTCGCAGCCATCGTGGTCAGGGAGGGAACCGGATCCTTTTCCAGGAAGGCCCTGGATGAACTCGCCGGCACCATCGCCCCTTCCGGAGCCAAGGGCCTTGCCTGGATCAAGATCACGGAGGATGGATGGCAGTCGCCCATCGCTAAATTCTTTGCGCCGGAGGTCCAGACATCACTCTCCGAGTTCCTGCACACAAAACCGGGAGATCTCGTCTTGATCGTCGCCGACCAACCGTCGGTTGTCCGGGAATCCCTTGGTAAGCTGCGACTTGAAGTGGCAAAAATGATGAATATCGTTGAAGATGACAGTCACGCCCTGGTCTGGGTGACACGATTTCCATTGTTTGAATATGACGAAACAGAGAAAAGACTGGCAGCGGTCCATCATCCCTTCACTGCGCCCCTCGAGGAAGATCTGGCTCTCCTGAAATCCCACCCGGAAAACGCCAGATCACGGGCGTATGATCTCGTCCTGGACGGAGCCGAAATTGGGGGAGGGAGTGTCAGAATCCACAATATCGAAGTCCAGGAAGAGATTTTCAGTATTCTCGGCATCTCCCCTGAAGAGGCCGACGCGAAGTTCGGATTTTTCCTTGAGGCCCTTCGCTATGGAGCACCTCCCCATGCCGGGATGGCACTCGGTTTTGATCGGCTGGTCGCCCTCCTTTGCGGGGTCAAATCAATTCGTGAAGTGATCGCTTTTCCCAAGACAACCAGCGCAACCTGTCCCCTTACGGATGCCCCCTCCCCGGTCGACGAGAAACAGCTCGAGGAACTGGGCCTGGCCCTTGAGTCTGGCCCTTGGGAATAGCCCGATTCCTGCTGTGACCATTTATCCTTAAGCTAACAATGCGCAAGCACTGGGCCAAGCTCAAATGGAATTATACCGGCGTGTGGGCGGAGTCAATACATATGAAAAAAGTTGACAAACAGAAAACCATTCTTATTTTTCTTGACAATTCTCACAAGGTCGTGCATAAAAAATGGTTTATTTTTAAATACAAGAGAAAGGACGTGATACCCATGGTTTGTACAAGCGTAAAAGAAGGATTGGATTGCTTTTTCATGAGCAAGGAAGGGTGCCGGTTTAATGGAGGCACCTGCCACCAAATCGTTGAGCAGTGTGAAGGCTGCCAGAAAGTCAAAGAATTTCCCACCGGCAATTACTGCCTCGTCTTTCCAGACCCTGCCGCCAAATGGCGACTCGGGAAATGCAGCATGGCAACGCACCTGAAGGAAAGCAGCAATAAAGGGAACGGAAAACTGAATCCCCTGAAGGCGTCCAAACGTAAATTCCACTGATCGGAACAGTTTGCCTTTTTTCAAAACCCTCTCTTTTGAGAAGCAGACAGCCATTGGTTTTTTGAATGACTATCGGGAGGGCACTGTCAGGCGCTCGGTTTTCTGAGGATACGGTGTTTGTGCTCAGAGATATTCTGAGTGCCTGATCAGCCCGGAAACTGCGCACTTCATCTTGTCAGGCAGAGCAAAAATTCGCGGTTGCCTTTCTGTCCGAGAATGGGGGAGGGAATGCACCCTTTGACCTCCCATCCCTCGGACTCGGAGAACGCTGTAAGACGTTCGATAACCTCCCGGTGTTTGCGGGGATCTCGCACGATCCCGCCTTTGCCGACCTGCCCTTTTCCCACCTCAAACTGGGGCTTTATCAACGCGATGATGATCGCCTTGTCGACAAGGATCGCTGATACCGGGGGGATGACCAGCCGCAGAGAAATAAAGGAAACGTCAATGACCGCTCCATGAACCGCATCCGGGAGATCTTCCGGCCCCAGATTCCTGATATTTGTCCTCTCAAATACCTCCACCCGGGGATCCTGACGGAGCCTCCAATCAAGCTGTCCGTATCCCACATCTACCGCAAAGACTTTTTCAGCACCATGCTGGAGAAGACAATCCGTGAATCCGCCGGTAGAAGCCCCCACATCCATGAACACCCGGCCCTTCACGGGAACGGAAAAATAATGAAGAGCAGCGGCAAGTTTCAATCCGCCCCTGCTCACGAACGTTGCATGTCTGGAAGTCACGGAAATATCCGCGGACACCGGAATCTGCTTCCCGGGCTTGTCAATGACCGCGCCGTCCACTTTCACTTCACCTGCCATGATCAACGCGGCGGCCTTGGCCCTGCTTTGGGTCAAGCCTTGCTGGACCAGAAGCTGATCAAGTCTCACCCGTTCTCTATTCCTTGAGGAGATTCTTCGCCTCCTTGAGGATTCCTTCTGCATCCAATCCGTATTTCTTTCTGAGGAGAGCGGTGGGTCCCTGCTCCACAAATTTGTCGGGTAAGCCGACCCGCCTCACTCTCACGCCCTCCACCCTGTGATCATTCAATAATTCGAGCACGGCTCCTCCCAGGCCTCCCTGGCGAATTCCTTCTTCCACGACCAAAACAAAGCCTGTCTCTCCGGCCCATTCCCCAATCCTCGGATCCAACGGTTTCACGAATCTGCAATTCACCACGCCCGCTGAAATACCGTCGTTCTCAAGGCGGGCAGAGGCCTCCAGGGCGGGCTGCACCATGCTGCCAAGGGCCACAAGCAGGAGATCTTTGCCTTTTTTCAGAAGTTCCGCCTTTCCAAAGGGAATTTCCCGGTATTCTTTCTCAAGGGGAACACCCACTCCCTTCCCCCGGGGGTATCGAATGGCAACCGGTCCCTTGGACAACAGGGCACTGAACAGCATATGTCGCAGTTCGTTCTCATCTTTGGGAGCCATGAATGTCATATTCGGGAGGCTTCGCAGATAAGTAATGTCAAAATGTCCGTGATGCGTCGGCCCGTCTTCCCCCACCAACCCGCCCCGGTCAATGGCAAAAATGACAGGCAGGTTCGGGAGACAGACATCGTGAATTACCTGGTCGTAGGCCCTTTGGAGGAACGTGGAATAGATAGCCACAACGGGCCTGAAGCCCTCAAGGGCAAGGCCGGCTGCGAAGGTGACCGCATGCTGCTCTGCGATGCCAACGTCCAGGAAACGCTCCGGGAACATTTTTGCGAACTGGGTCAGCCCTGTCCCTTCAGGCATTGCGGCAGTTATGGCAAAGACCTGCTCGTTTCTTTGCCCCAGGTCCACCATGGTTTGCCCGAATATAGAGGTATAGGAGGGAACGGCTTTTTGCGAATCCTTTTGGGACGTTCCGGTCGCGATTTCAAAAGAGCCAACACCATGGAAATGGGCCGGATCTTTTTCTGCCGGGGCATACCCTTTTCCTTTGACCGTCAGGACATGGAGGAGTACCGGGCCCCTCAAATGGCTGATGTTCTTGAAGGTCTCAATGAGCAGATCCAGTCGATGCCCGTTGATCGGCCCTATATACTTGAACTTGAAAGCCTCGAACAACATGCCCGGAGTGAAAAATGTTATCAGAGAATCCTCGCTCTTCCGCACAAGGTTCAGGATATTTTCCCCGACGCCGGGCAACGACCGGATAAAACTTTCCAATTCCTTCTTGACACTCACAAACCTCTTCCCGGTCATCTTCCGGCTGAGAAAAGAGGAAAAAGCCCCCACATTGGGGGCAATCGACATGGCGTTGTCATTGAGGACGACAATCAAATCCTTCTCGGTTTCCCCGGCTTGATTGAGGCCTTCAAAGGCCATGCCGGCGGTCATGGAACCATCGCCAATTACCGCGATGATTTTGTCACGCTCTCCCTTGAGGGATTTCGCGGTGGAAATGCCGAGACCCGCTGAAAGAGAGGTACTGCTGTGCCCGGTATTGATCGTGTCAAAAGGGCTTTCCTCCCTTTTGGGAAAACCGCTTAACCCGCCGTACTGGCGAAGGGTATGGAAACGATCCCTTCTGCCTGTAATCAATTTATGCGCATATGCCTGGTGCCCCACATCCCAGAGGATCTTGTCCCTGGGCGTATCAAAAACATAATGGAGCGCCAGCGTCAATTCCACTACTCCCAGACTGGGAGCCAAGTGTCCACCGGTTCGGGATACCGTCTCGATAATCCGTTGCCGGATTTCTCCGGCCAGGACATCCAGTTCAGGCAATGAAAGGTTTTTCAGGTCCGCCGGGCTGTTCACCTTTTCGAGGAATCTTTCTTTGTTCTTTTCCTGTCTCATTTTTTTCTCTCAATAATATAACGGGCAATAAGTCTCAGTGGTTCTGCCCGATCACCGAACTGTTCCAGGAGATCCACCGCCTCTTCGACGAGCTTCGCCTGGATATCTTTTGCTTGCGCAAGGCCCAGCAGTGCTGGATAGGTGGCTTTTCCTTTCCGGTCATCGGATCCGGTGGCCTTCCCCATGGCTTTCTTGTCTCCTTCGATATCAAGGATATCATCCGATATCTGAAAGGCCAGCCCTATCTTTTCTCCGTACCTTCCAAGCACATCAACCTGCTGTCGGCTCCCGCCCCCCAGGAGGGCACCGGCCAGCACCGAGGCACGAATCAGGGCCCCGGTCTTGTGATGATGGATATACTCTACCACCGGAAAATCCACCACTTTCCCTTCACACAGGACGTCCGCCACCTGGCCTCCGACCATGCCCCGGCTTCCTGCCGCCTCTGCAATAGTTCGAATCACCTCCAGCAAAACAGGAACCGACCTTCGCTCTAAAAGAGAGATATCAGACATCAGACGAAAGGCCTCCGTGAGGAGGCCGTCTCCCGCAAGGAGTGCTATTGCTTCGCCGAACACCTTATGACTGGTGGGCTTGCCACGCCGCAGGTCATCATCATCCATGGCCGGCAGGTCGTCATGGATGAGGGAATAGGTATGGATACACTCCAGTGCGCAGGCGACAGGCAGCACATCCTCCTCCCGGCCTCCAACCACCGATGCCGACGCCATACACAAAACGGGCCTCAGTCTCTTTCCGCCCGCAAACAGGCTGTAGGTCATAGCCCTTGAAATGAGTGCAGCGGGACCCTCCATCGGGGAAAAATGCTCTCGGAGCCTGCTGTCTACCAGGGTTTTCCGCTCGCTGAGATAGTCGCGGAGACGTGTCTTCTGTTCCTCGGAAAGTGATCGCATCTCTTCCTTTTCTCCCTTAACCCGCGTCCTCTTCCCGTATTTCAAAAGGTACCTGATCGACCTCACCGCCTTCTGCCCGTACCAGCATTGTCACCTTTTTTTCAGCCTCTTCCAGTTTCCTGGAGCAAAATTGAACCAGTTTCATTCCCTTTTCAAAGGCCTTCAGGGACTCGTCGAGTGGCAGGTCTCCGCTCTCGAGCGCGTGGACGATCTCTTCCAGTTCGGCCAGAGCCTTTTCAAATTTTTTTTCTGCCATCAGTACTCCTTACCCCCGGTCGATCACCCCTCCTGGATCACTAAGGACGGTCATCTCATCATCTGTTTTTTCCACCCGGCATTCCAAACCACCTTGGCTAAGCAGGACCTGGACCAGATCTCCTCCCCCAACAGTTGATGCCTTCCGGACGACATTCCTCTCAGGGACGGTCAAGGTTATACTGTATCCTCGACCAAGGATCGAAAGCGGGCTGAGATCCTGCAATTGCCTCCCCAGCATGGAGAGCGACATTTTCCTTCCGCTCAAATAGGTCCCTATACCCCGAACAAGTGCCTGCGCGGTGAAATCTTTCTCCTGTCGCATTGCGGGAATAAAACGCAACGGAGAGTGAGCATGGAGTGCCCTTTTCTCCGCTTCCAGCATTCCTCTTGCATTCCCGAGGAATGATCGGCCCGCATGGATGACTCTCCCAGAGAGTTCGTCAAGTCGCATCCATGCATCAGCCAGCCGTTTTCTCGGGTCCCGCAGCCTTCGTGCAGTCCTTTCCAGGTCTTCTGCATCTTTCTTCAATACACCTCTTACGCGGTTCTCCATTCTCTTTTTTAAATCGAGAATGCGATTTACAAAGATTTCTTTTTCAGTAACGAGCATTTCAGCGGCTGCAGAGGGAGTCGGCGCCCTGAAATCGGCTGCAAGGTCTGCAATAGTGACATCAACCTCGTGCCCAACAGCGGAAATGACCGGAATATTTGACCCGCGTATGGCGAGAGCCAATGCTTCCTGGTTAAAGGCCCAGAGGTCTTCCAGTGAACCGCCGCCTCGTGTCAAAATAATGACATCAACTGGAAAATATCTGTTTACCGTTTCAAGCGCCTTGATAATCTCTA
>JAFDGR010000359.1 GCA_019309145.1 Deltaproteobacteria bacterium
GAAGAAAAGAGCGCAGTACGGGGAACATGAAAGACAGGCCCGCTCTTTTCCCTGGTGGGGATGGACCGGCGTTTTGGCGGGAATTTTTTCGTGGTTGCTGGCATGGACCCGCTTCCCGTGGTGCAGGCCGCTTCAGCTCCACACCTTTACTCCCTTATGGCTCTCGTTTATTGTGGTGATGAACGGCCTCAGTTATCGGCGAAGGGGCCATTGTCTCATGCTGGACCGCCCGCTTTTTTTCATTGCACTTTTTCCGGTGAGTGCAGCCTTCTGGTGGTTTTTCGAATACCTGAACCGCTTTGTCGAGAATTGGTCCTACGTGCTTATCCCCAGCAGCGGATGGTCGTATTTCTGGCGGGCAACACCGCCGTTTTCAACGGTGCTTGCAGCTGTTCTCAGTACCAGGGAGTGGGTCAACGGCATGGCATGGGTAAGCGATGGGTTTCGGAACTGGGTTCGGATAGACCTTCGCCGGCCGAGGGCCTGGGCGAGTGTCGTTCTGGTCGGCGCAGGGCTGGGCCTGCTGGGCATCGGGGTGTGGCCGAACCATTTGTTTTCGCTCCTGTGGATTGCACCTCTCGTTATTCTGCTTTCCCTCCAGGCCCTTTTCGGCGAGGAAAACATTTTTTCTGGCATTCCTCGAGGAGACTGGCAGGTGGTCGTATCTTCTGCGGGTGCTGCCCTTTTCTGCGGCTTGTTCTGGGAGATGTGGAATTATTACAGCCTGGCCAAGTGGACCTATGCCATTCCGTTTGTTGATCGTTTTCGGGTGTTCGAAATGCCCATCCTGGGGTATGCCGGGTATCTGCCTTTCGGGCTGGAATGCGTGGTCATCGGAGACCTGCTGGGACAGGCATTGCAGGGAGCGCGGGTCACAAATCGCACTCGTCTGAGGGATGGAAGGCCCCGTTGATCCTGAATTCCTCTCTTCCCAAAAGATCATGGAGATGGACGATGCCGTTGAGGCGGTTCTGGCGATCGGTTATCACCAGGTGGGTGATGCCGTGCATTTCCATCATCGCCAGTGCTTCAGCCGCGGTTTGCTCCTGATCGATGGATCTTGGCGAGGGGGACATGAGATCCTCTACCTTCATGTCATGAATCGAAGAGTGGCGGAGCAGGGCCCTTCTCAAATCTCCGTCGGTAATGATCCCGGTCACATGTTGGTCTTCATCGACAACCAGGGTCGCCCCGATGCGTTTCGTGTTAATCTCTTCGACTGCCTCCCTGGCGCTGGATTCAATTGAGACGACCGGAATGTAGTCCCCCGTCAGCATCACCTCACTCACCTTGATGGAGAGACGTTCTCCAAGGCTTCCCCCGGGGTGGAACCGCTTGAAATCCTGCTGGTTGAACCGGCGGCGATGAATCAGGGCCACTGCCAGGGCATCGCCCATGGCCAGGGCCGCGGTGGTGCTTGCGGTCGGGGCCAGCCCCATGGGACATGCCTCCCGCTCCACACCTACATCTATGACGACATCGCTGAGCTGTGCCATGGTTGAACCGCTGCGGCCGGTAAAGGAGATAATGCGGGCTCCCATATCCTTCAGGAGCGGCAAGAGGGTCTTGATTTCCAATGTCTCGCCGCTGTTAGAAAGGGCAAGGACGATATCCCGGGAGGTGACCATGCCGAGATCGCCATGTATGGCCTCGGCTGGATGGAGGAAGAGGGAAGGGGTCCCCGTGCTGTTGAGGGTCGCGGATATTTTTCGGGCCACCAGACCTGATTTTCCCATGCCCGTAAGAATCACTCTGCCCTTCGCCTTCATGATCATGTTCACTGCCTGCTCAAATGCGGGGCCGATTCGATCCATGAGCGCGGCAATACTCTGCGCTTCTATTTCAAGGACTTCCCTGGCGTTTTCAACGATCCTTGTCATTTTCTATGTGAAGCTCCTTCAAGGTTCATCCGATTTAAACGTACTTTCACGAAAGAGAGAATTTTGACTGTACAGGCTATGCTCCTTTTTCTTCAGTTCCAAGTCTCCCGGGCTGCTCTTTTCAATGACTTATCCACAGGGGAGTCTTGCCCCCTCCGCATTCCAGTCCTCAGGAAAAAGCGCCCTGAGGACCTGGCTGCGGTTTCCCCCATAGATAAGTCACGAAAAGAGGAAGCCCTCCCGCCGGTCACGAATAAAAAGGAGCATATCCTGTTCGGGCATTTACGAATCGTTCAATGCCAAAGTACGCAAGATCCTGATGAGCCTCTTTCAATAACCGTGTTGCCTATCCTCTATCATTTCGGAACGCTCATCTCAAGCATAACTTTTCGCCTTTTTCCTTTTTCCTTTTACCTTGAACCTTTGTCCTTCCGGCTTTCGCTTTACACCTGAAGCAACCTTTTAATGTTTTGGCTGGACTTCCGGGGGAAATTTCATTATAAAAAGATTGTTCAGGTGCGCCAGCTTAATAGGGAACCCCGTGCAATTCGGGGACGGGCCAGCCGCTGTAACCCTGCTTTCTCTTTTCGAGAGAA
>JAFDGR010000360.1 GCA_019309145.1 Deltaproteobacteria bacterium
CGATGAAAGGGAGCGATGGTCAACCTCTGATCATTCGGGATTACTTTGGAAAGAAAGAACTTGATCGGGAAGACATCGCAAGGCTGATCAAGGATTACTATGATGAGAGAGGTATATGAAATGAGGAACAAATTAATGTCTCTGATTGACAGATCCCGTCTTGTTTCGATTGTCCAAGATCTTGTAAGGATACCATGTCGAACTCACGCGCCTTTACGAATCAGCGGAAATTCCATCGTCCTTGCCCGAAGTAGGACTGCTCTGCAAAGCAGTTGAAGCTGTTACCGGGAAAAAGGCGGAAGTGTGGGGGACTCCCTATTCAACAGACGTTCGGAATTTTATCAATGATGCAGCTATACCAGCAGTCAACTTCGGCCCGGGGGAAATAGATCAAGCGCATACTTTCAATGAATCTATTCGCGTTGAGGATTTATTCAGTGGCGTTCAAGTGATTTCAGGTGTTGCAAGCAAACTGATGTTGCCGGAATGATTGGCTCCGTTGAGAGGAAGGGCAAAAGGACACGCCGGCCTCCGCTACAAACCCCGGGATTCAGTTTGTACCTTTTCTGTATCTATTCAGAGGAGTAACTGTTATAATTCTTTTTTGTCCATATGCCATCAAGTCTTTCACAGGATCCTTTTTTTTTCGTGCTCTGATCTTCAGATGGAAAAGAGAGCACGAAAGAAGCAAGGATTACACAAACCCGTCAACGGCAAATTGAAGTGGCGTGGTGTTGAAATCAAAATTGGGGGCGAGTTGAGATGAGGGACTTGATTGCATACATAGCGAAGGCACTGGTGGACAAGCCAGACGAGGTCTTGATCACAGAAATAAAGGGACAGCAGACCATTGTGATCGAGCTGAAAGTGGCAAGAGACGATATTGGAAAAATAATCGGCAAAGGAGGGCGGACGGCGCAGGCCGTGAGAACGATACTCAATGCGGCCTCCGCAAAAATAAAAAAGCGGTCCATTTTGGAAATTATTGAATAATATTGGAACCGAAGGCCCGTTTTCATGAAGCGAAGATGCTGGAAATCCATGACGCGTGTTTTGGAACATCCACCTGTAAAGCTACCTGCCTAAAAAGTTTCGTTATCCCGCTGCCTTGATGTAAACAGGAATAAGAAATACGCCATTAATGATTTCTATCAGCGTGCCGGGAAAGAACCCACTCAACCTTTTGGATGAGGGAAAGGCAATGGATAGAGTTTTGCGCATTGGGATTCTTCACTACTCCTGCCCTCCTGTAGTGGGCGGGGTAGAAGAGGTTGTCCGTCAACATGCATTCATCCTCCACCGGTTGGGCCAGTCCGTCTTCATTCTGGCAGGAATGGGTGAGAGGTTTACGGATCTGTTCCCGGTCCGCATAGAGCCGCTGCTGGGATCAAAAAATTCCAGTATCCTCAAGGCCCAGAAACAAGCCGGGAACGGGGATTATAAACAGTTGCGGCGACTGACCGCCAGGATATACCAAATCCTTCAAGACTGGTCACGGGACCTTGATGTCATGCTGGTCCATAATGTGCTGCACATGCCGTTCAACCTTCCTCTTACCCTGGCTTTGCGTCGTCTGGCCGCATCAGGAAACGGCCCGGTCATGGTGAGTTGGGCCCATGATTCGCCTTATCTACAACCAAATTATGCGGAGTTCCTCGACGATCGCCCCTGGAACGTGCTCAAACGCCCACATCCAAATATCCATTACGTGACCATTTCGGAGTCAAGAAGACGGGTATTCAATGAACTTTTTAAAGACGTCTCCTGGAAGATCATTCATGATGGGATTGATCCTGCGAGCTTCTTCTATCTTGACCCCTTGTCCATTAAGCTGGCGGAAGAGCTTGACATATTCAGCCGTGACCTGGTCGTGGTTCAGCCTTCAAGGATTACCCCTCGCAAAAATCTTGAACTCTCCATCCATATCATCCGGGGCATCAGGAATTTAGGTTATAATGTCCTTTATATCATGACAGGAGCTTATGATCCCCATGAGGGAAAGGCAGTCTCCTATTACCGCAGGCTCAAATACTGGATAAAAGAGCTCGAGATGCGGGACAATATTGCAATTTTGGCCGAATACAGGTTTCGAGACAGAAAGAAGCTTGTTCCGGATCGCATCTTCATCCGTGACCTTTACCTCATGGCCGACCTGCTCCTCATGACCAGTAAGGATGAAGGCTTTGGCCTTCCACTCCTTGAGGCCGGGCTGATTAAACTGCCGATTGCCTGCGCAGCGATCCCGCCATTTTTGGAGCTGGGAGAGGATACCTGTTTTTTCCATTTAGACGATCACCCACTCACCATTGCCGGAAGGATTTTGGAATACCTGGCGCGTTCAAATACCCATACGATGTTTCGCAGTGTGATGCAGAAATATGTTTTGGATGTTGTCTGCAGAAAGGAAATCATGCCGTTTCTGCGTGATATTATTTTGGAAGTCCCTTCCGAATCACCACAGAAACACCTCAACAC
>JAFDGR010000361.1 GCA_019309145.1 Deltaproteobacteria bacterium
AAAGCAGCGCAGGGCCGGTACGAGGCGGTGGTCGCCATGTACCACGACCAGGGACTTATCCCGCTCAAGCTCCTCCACTTTGCCGATGCCGTGAACGTAACCCTGGGACTTCCCCTTGTTCGTACCTCTGTAGATCACGGTACCGCCTATGATATTGCGGGTACGGGCAGAGCTGATCCGTCCAGCTTGAAGGCGGCTGTCAGGATGGCGGTCCACATGGTCAAAAACCGCCTGAGGAATACGGCAGCGCCCTCATGAGCCAACAACGGTCAATGCGCAATACACGACACGATATGCAACACACAACAAGCAACCTGCAACATCCAACACACAACAAGCAACAAGCGAATAAATGGTTCGAAGCGAGTTCGGTGTAAATAAATGGGGACAAAGCACATAAAGATACGGGGGGCCAGGGTCCACAACCTGAAAAACATTTCCCTGGACATCCCCAGGAACCAATTTGTGGTCATTACCGGCCTCTCCGGTTCCGGGAAGTCTTCCCTGGCATTTGATACCATCTATGCCGAGGGCCAGCGGCGGTACGTGGAATCCCTGTCAGCCTACGCCCGCCAATTCCTCGAGCAGATGGACAAGCCTGATGTGGATACCATCGAGGGACTTTCTCCGGCCATCTCCATTGAACAGCGAAGCTCCAGCCGTAATCCGCGCTCGACGGTGGGCACCGTTACCGAGATTTACGATTACATGCGGGTCCTTTTTGCCAGGGTGGGGAGACCCCATTGCCCGAAATGCCGCATTGAAATCCATTCCCAAACTGTTCAGCAGATCGTGGACAGGATCCTGGCTCTCCCCGAAGGCACGAAGGTCCAGATCCTGGCACCGCTGGTGACCGGTCGAAAAGGGACCCATGCCCAGATCCTCCGCCAACTCAGGAAAGAAGGATTTACCCGGGTCAGAATAGATGGGGAAATCATGCTCCTGGAAGAGGATATCGTCCTGGACAAGAACAAGAAGCATGATATCCTGGTTGTGGTTGACCGCCTCGTGGTGAAGGAAGGGATCGCCAAGCGCCTGACCGATTCCATGGAATTGACCCTGTCTCTTTCCGACGGGGTCGCTCTCGCCGACGTGATTGACTCGGAGGAGATTTTTTTCAGCCAGAAGGCCGCCTGTCCCTCCTGCGGCCTGAGTGTCCCTGAACTCACTCCCCAGATGTTCTCTTTCAACAATCCCCGTGGTGCGTGCCAGGAATGCAGCGGGCTTGGGACCAAGAAATATCTTGATCCGGACCTGATTGTGCCGAACCCGGACCTCTCCCTCAGGCAGGGCGCCATCGCCCCCTGGGCCAATCGCCATTCCGTTCATTTTCAGCAGGTCCTGGATTCCCTGTGCCAGCACTACGAAATAGACATCTATTCCCCTTTCAGGGACCTTCCTGAAAACGTTCAGAAGGCATTACTTTACGGATCCGGGGAAGAGGAGATAAAGTTTTATTTTGAGCGCGGGCATAGGCGGTATTTTCACAGCAGGCCTTATGAAGGGATCATCCCCAACATGGAGCGGCGGTACCTGGAGACGGATTCCTACCAGGTCAGGGAGGACATCGAGCAATACATGAGTATCCGGCCGTGTCCCGCGTGCGGGGGAGCACGTCTGAAACCCGTGAGCCTGGCCGTCACCGTAGGAGGAAAAGGCATCCACGAGGTCACGGCCCTCCCCATCGAGAAGGCCGTGGAATTCTTTCATGACCTCCGGTTAACAGAAAAAGAAGAAGCCATTGCCCAGAGAGTGCTGAAAGAAATCAGGGAACGGCTTGAATTTCTTATGAGCGTGGGCTTGAATTACCTGACCCTTGATCGTGCTTCGGCAACCCTCTCGGGCGGGGAAGAACAGCGGATCAGGCTGGCCACCCAAATCAGCTCCGGTCTCGCGGGGGTTCTCTATGTCCTGGATGAACCGAGTATAGGACTGCATCAGCGGGACAACCTCCGGCTCCTCAGGAACCTGAATCGCTTGAAAGAACTGGGCAACACGGTGCTGGTGGTAGAGCATGACGCGGAGACCATCCTGAGCGCCGACCATGTGATCGATCTGGGACCCGGAGCGGGCATGCTGGGAGGCGAGGTTGTTTTCCAGGGATCCCCGAAAGAGATCATGGCGGATGAGAACAGCCTGACCGGCCAATATCTCTCGGGAAAAAAGACGATTCCCGTGCCCCGGGAGCGCAGGCGGGGCAATGGACGATCTCTTGTTATTGAGGGCGCCAGGGAGCATAACCTGAAAGATATTGTGGCCGAGATCCCCTTAGGGACCTTCACCTGCATCACCGGTGTGTCCGGGTCCGGAAAAAGCAGTCTTGTGAACGGTATACTCTATCCTGCCCTGTGCAACAGACTCTACCGTTCCAAGGCCAGGGTGGGAGAGGTCAATGGGCTGAAGGGGATTGAATACATAGACAAAGTTATCAATATAGACCAGAGCCCCATCGGCAGGACGCCCCGCTCCAAT
>JAFDGR010000362.1 GCA_019309145.1 Deltaproteobacteria bacterium
GGTTATATGATGCGGCCTACAAATGGTTTGGCCACTGGCGTGGGGGGCTCGCTATCGCTACCATAGGGGCGGATGAACTCTTTGCGGCAATTTGCGGTTCCAATACGGCTACTGTTGCGACCATGGGTGCCGTGGCACTGCCGCAAATGAAGAAATACGGCTATGCCGCTTTACTGAGCAGTGGAACCATCGCCACGGGTGGCACGTTGGGGACGGTCATGCCGCCCAGCGTGGTGCTGATTATCATCGGGCTGCAAACACAGCAATCCATCATCAAGCTCTTTCTCGCGGGTATTCTGCCCGCTGTTCTCCTGGGTTCCCTGTTTTTTCTGACGATCTTTGTCCTCTGCAGAATTCGCCCTGAACTCGGGCCGGCAGGCCCGAGAACGAGCCTCAAGGAGAAGTTCAAATCCCTCTGGGGAGTCATAGAGGCGGTTGCCATCTTTGTCCTGGTGATCGGGGGCCTTTACCTGGGTATTTTTACCCCCACTGAAGCCGGAGCTGCGGGCGTCTTTTTTACCCTTGCCGTCACGGTTCCTTTCGGCAGGCTCAGTTGGAAAGGGCTTCTCGATTCCTTCAGGGATACGCTGAAGATTTCAGCCATGGTTTTTTTCCTGGTGACGGGCGCCATTATTTTCGGCCGCTTCCTGGCAGTAACGAGACTGCCCTTCAGCGTCGCGGAGTTTGCCACCGCGCTCCCCGTATCGCGATACGTCATCCTCGCTATCGTCCTGATAATCTATATCATCGGGGGATGCTTTGTTGACTCTCTGGGATTCCTGGTGCTGACCATCCCGATCTTTTTCCCCCTCGGCATGGCGCTTGGTTTTGATCCCATTTGGTATTCCATTATCCTGACCATGGTGACCACCATGGGCGCCATCACGCCCCCAGTCGGCGTGAATATTTATGTGGTCAAGGCCATTAATCCTGAAATTGAGCTTTCTACCATTTTCAAGAGCATCACCTTTTTCTTGATGGCCTGTATTATCAGCATTGTTATCCTGATCATTTTTCCGAAAATCGCGTTATTCATACCACACATGGCCCGGTAGGTTTTTGTTTGGGCCGCGAAATTTGATGACTTTGCAAGAAGCCATCTTCGGATCCTATCAAATTTGAGAAGAGGTAAAAAAGATCATGCGAAAGAGTTTCATGCCTTCTTTTGGTTCACCTGATGAGTTGAAAAATCTACAACTGCAGGGACTTCAATGGACCGTCAATCACGCTTACAACGGGTCGCCCTTTTACAAGGAAAAGCTGGACCAGGCCGGGGTACAACCGGATGATATCAAGTCCCTGGATGATCTCAGGAGACTTCCCTTCACCACGGCAAACGATCTCCAGGAGGGATACCCGTTTCCGCTCCTCTCGGTTCCCTTTGAAAAGGTGGTTCGGATCCATGCCTCTTCCGGGACCACCGGGAAACGGAAAGTCCTCTGTTACAGCCAAAAAGATATTGAAGACTGGACCCACTTTTTTGCCCGCTGCTATGAAATGGCGGAACTGACCCCGGAGGACCGTGTCCAGATCGCCGTGGGCTATGGGGTGTGGACGGCGGGAGTCAGTTTCCAGGCGGGATGCGAGGCCTTCGGTGCCATGGCCATCCCCGCGGGACCCGGCAACCTGGATATGCAGTGCCAGTTCCTGGTCGACTTTCAGAGCACGGTCATGTGCTGCACAGCGTCCATGGGACTGCTGATGGCCGAAGAAGTGAACCGGCGCGGTCTTCGGGAGAAAATCAATCTCAAGAAGATGATCTTTGGTTCGGAGCGGTCCAGTGATTCCATGCGGAAACGCATCGGGGAGCTGCTGGGTCTGGAACATATGTTTGACATCCCCGGCATGACCGAACTCTACGGTCCGGGCACGGGCCTCGATTGCGTGTATCATACGGGTATTCACTACTGGGCGGACTATTATATCCTGGAGATCCTGGATCCCGAGACCCTGCAGCCGGTGCCCGAGGGAGAGACCGGTGAAATGGTGGTAACGACCCTCAAGAAGGAGGCTACGCCGTTGATTCGCTATCGGACCAGGGACTTGACGCGACTGATCCCCGGGGAATGCCCCTGCGGATCGATGCTGCCACGGCACGACAGGCTGCTCGGGAGGTCTGATGACATGATCATCTTCAGGGCCGTCAATATCTATCCCGGCCAGATAGACCATGTGCTTTCGGGAATCAAGGGGATCGGGAGCGAATATCAGATCATCCTTGACCGGAAGGCTGATGGAAAGGACTACATGACCCTGAAGGTGGAACGGGACCAGGGAGTGGATAATTCTTTGGATCCATCGCTGACCAGGACCATTGGAGAGGAAATGAAGAAACAGATCATGGTGAGTGCCGCCATAGAAGTGGTGGAATATGGGTCGTTGCCCCGTTCCGAGAGAAAGAGCAAACGGGTTTTTGATCATAGAGAGGGATAGAATGGGGAAGGCGGAATGCGGAAGTGGGAAGTGGGAA
>JAFDGR010000363.1 GCA_019309145.1 Deltaproteobacteria bacterium
ATTATCACAGTGTTTTAGTTGACTTATGATTTAGAGACGCGTATCCTTCAAAATAATTTTAAATTTTTTTCGAGAAAATTGGCCAATTAGTCTATTCTCGGACAGCCTCCTAGGGCTAGGCCACGACCCAGTTTCGACCCAAGAGTGGGTGGCGGACCTCACGTAGGACCTTGCGTTCCCTGACATGCGGGTCCTTGAACAGGCCCTCCGCAGACAATAACGGCGCGGCAGCCACGCCGACCCCCTGTAACACTTCCATAACCTGATAATAATCCCGCTTCAGGGTCCACGCTGTGATGATTTCGTCCAATTCGCCTTGATTCCGTAAGCGCGCTTCCTGTTCGGCGAATCGGGGATCGTTCCCCAGTTTAGACCGATTCATGGCCCGGCACAAGGCCTGCCATTCTTTATCGTTGGCATAGGTGACGCTTTCGATGCGCTGCATGGAGATGAGGGCCTCCTGCTTGGACACCTCGATGAACATGCCCCTGACCCGAAGAAATACCCTTCCATAAGAGTGCAGCTAGGACAGCCACCACGGCCACCAGGGCCGGGCTTTCCATATACCCTGGAAGGCGGTCTTCGATCAGCACGTCGGCTTTTTCGACCAATTTTTCAAAAATTTTTTTCCATCCGGTTTATGCGGATCCAGGGTCAAACCCCGCTTGTTGGTGTTGAGATAGAGAAAAAAGCCCGACTTTTCCGGATGCGGATCATCTCCCGCAAAAGGGCCCATATACCGGGCTTCGTCTCCGACTCGGGGGGGCTCGATCTTGAGAACTTCCGCCCCCAAATCAGCCATAATTTTGGCGCAGTACGGACCGCTAACCCGGGAACAGTATTCGACCACCCGGATATCTTCCAGGGCCCGATCGGTCTCCGGGCGTGGTTTTCCCCAAACTTCATTCATTCCTGAATTCCTTTCACTCTCGCCTGGTCTTCAGTCGTCTCCTATTTTACACCTTGGTTTCCATGAAACTAAAAGGCTTGGGACCCATGGGTGCCAAAGCCTTATCCTTCCGAATGTTAACTGGTTTAGTCGTCTGTTAATGAATCCAGCTTATTTCTATCTTTGGCAATATCCAGCAAAAGCTCTTTACCCAAATTATAGGGTTCGGGGGGATCACTGCGGTGGACCATTGAAATCGCATCTTCCGGGCACACCGAACCGCAGATCCCACAACCTAAACAATTCCCCTGAATAACCTGGGCCACACCTTGATCATTTAATTCCATACCTTCGAACTTACATATGTTGATACATTCCCCACAGCCAGTACACGTATCTTCGTCCACATCGGCCACAAAACTGGAAGAGGCCAGATCCCTGCGTCCAAACTCGGTCACCCCTCGCAGCATGTAGCAGCAACAGGAGCAGCAGTTACAGATATATGGCACATGCGTTTTTGTATTAGTGGTTGTATGCACCAAGCCGGCCTTTTCAGATCGTTCCAGTGCATCAATAGCCTTTTCAATGTTGATGGGTTGCGCCAGTCCTCTATCAACAACAAAATCGGCCCAACCATCCAGCATGATGCAGACATCCAGAGGGGCATCGCACTTTCGGGCTGACAGGCGACATTGGCATTGGCCAAGTGCAATTTTCTTCGCCTGTTTGAGAATTTCTATGCATTCCTCGTATGGAAAGATGTCCATGCCATATGGAATTTTCTTGCTCAAAGGTATGACCCGGCTTATGGGTATTTTCGTACCGTGCAGCGTGTTGCCCAGTGCACCGGTAAAGTACTCTTCCCAGAGCCGTCCTTGTCTTCGGGCCTCAGGCGTATCCTCTCCCTTAACGAGAGAAAATTCGAAAAAACCCGGCATCGGAGGCATCAGCGCATAGCGAACCAGACCTTTTGACTTCATGCAATAGATAATGCCCTTGCTGGCCATGCTTTCAAGGAGAGACGTGGCCTCTGTTATCAAAATCTCCGCCCTCCCGGCGATCTCTTCAGCTTGTAGTCCTTTAAAGCTCATGTGGAGAGCCAAACTGGCCTCCTCCACCGTAAAAAGATCTTCAAGTATCATCAAAATGGCGGGATGCCAGGGAGCACCCATAGGATGTGTGTCTATTTTTTCTCGAAGCTTTTCGTAAATATCCTGCATAAAAATTTCCCTTTCCATACAAACCTGTTTCAGGACTCCTGTACAGCCCATTCCATGATAACGTTTTTCCAAGATTGTTAAAGGGCAAATTGGACTCCATAGCCAAAAAAAATTCCGTTCATTCTAAAACGCTATCTCAGGCCATGGCATAATGCCTCCCGCCCTTAAGGTAGATCGAGGTTGTATTGTGTGAGGATGTGCCAACCTTAGGTCGGCACATCCTAAATAAAGATAGGCTTGGTCTTGATCTGATGAATGGATTCCCGGTGTCAGGCTGCACTTCTCATTTAATAATCATCGGACACTGGGGCTTCTGTAACCTGTCACTGGCACCCACAGCTTCTTGTCAAAGTCT
>JAFDGR010000103.1 GCA_019309145.1 Deltaproteobacteria bacterium
AGAATGCCGCCCGCGTGATGAGCCCCGGTTCTATCTGTTCCACCATTTCTTCAAAAAGGATGTTCAGGAGGGATTCTATGCGGAAGCTGAGGCCAAGCGCGTCAAATTTCATCTCATGATAACTTCCATACATGGATGGGATATCAACGGTGAAATGCCTTTTTCGATAAATATCTTCCTTTACCGCAAAGGATTCCGGGGAAAGGATGATTCCTTTCAGTTTTTCCAGGTAGCCCAACAGCTTGAAAATTTTCTGCCGCAGATCCTTCTCACCCAGCGCTTCCTTGAGCCGCCTGAGCTCCGGGAGCCCGGTGGCCTGGAGCTGAAACAGATGACGCTCCATGTCGGTAAAACTCAAATGATATTTCTGGTACAGGAGCTTATAGAGCTCCACCGCCATGGCCACGCGTTCCCGGTCCACCTCATCTTCCTCCGGGAGCCCGGACAGCCTGTTTTCCACCTCTTCATTGCTCATGGCCAAAAGCGCACTGATATCATCACCGTCGCGATTCTCGAGGAGATGTACCAGGACCTTGTGCACCCCGTCAACGTACACGCCGTTTTTTTCCACCTGGTCATAAACGGCCGGCGGAAGAAAAGGCCGTAACCCTTCTTTCTTCCGGGTTTTCCAGAACAAAAGCACCGCTTCCATAAGCCGGGTAACACGATTACTGCTTTCCACATGGCTCTGTTTTCTCAGGAAATGGACGAGCGGATCCTTCCTTTGACGGATATCATCAATCCGCGTGGAAATGTCCCGCAAACGGCCCTCAGCCCCGATGTCACTGAAATAGACCGGAAAAAGCCGCGCGAGCTGCTTGGTAAGATTATAAACAGGGGCGATTTCGCTATTCAGCAGGCGGGTAATGTCCCGGGGAAACAGGTCGGTGTCCTTGATAAATACTCCCCCAATCGAAAGGTATATGATGAGCGAGGAAAGGAGTTTCTTGGACCACTTCGGGTTCAGCTCCGCCAGTTGAAGCCAGGTCCTGATATTCTGGATATGAGCAGGATTTGCCCGCACCTGCCAGTCATTCCCAACTCCTTTTATCCCGGGTTTTTGAAAGCCCAGGGAAACAAGAGACTCGATAAAGAAATCGACCAGGTCGCTGTCATCCGTCCGGTACACACCCTTCCCCATGTTGAGGACACAATGGAGCGCGGTGCGGGGAAATTTCTCCATACTTTTTCCCAGGATGGAGAATGTCCTCTGCAGGGCCTCCCGTATCCGGCGGGGCTCCCCCTGTTCCATAATCCGGGTGATCGTCCGATTAATATCCCGGAGTACTTCCTCATGGATACCGGACAGTCCCTCGATCTCCATGATGTGCAGGAGGAAAACGAGTTTCCAGGCTTCTCCCGCCCCTTCTTCTCCTCCCAGTGCCTGGAGCTTCCGAGGAATATCCTGATATCCCGCCACGATCGAGCGGTAACCGGGCAATGCCAGGAGGCATGGTATACGGGCGCGACCATCCCCTTTGACCGCACTGCATCCTGTCCCCACTTCCTCCAGGCAGCGTTCCAGATAATCATGAGAAATGTCTTTAAATAGCTCCCCTAACCTGCCTCCATCTATATGATCTTCAATTTCATTGACAAACCATTCTTTTGGATCCTCCTGTGCGAGCCAATAGGTATACGTATATTGATAATACCTTTCCAGGAGTTCAGTCATTGGTTGCAGAAGCCCCTCGGAAAAGGGAACGCTGGAAAGGAGTGCTCCCAGCTTGTTCAGTTCATAAAAACTGGTTACAAACAGCGGGAAAACATCATCACTGCACTGGCGCATGTGCTGAAATGCGTCCTGCAAAACCGGCAGGAACCGTTCCAGGCTCCTATCCGCTTCTTTGACAATTTTGATAAGAAAAAGCAGTAAATTATCAGCGGCCCCTTCTCGTATATCCTGCTCTTTGGCATCCTTGACTGCTTCAAGGAAAAGAGTAATGTAGGCATAGGCGGCCCTCGGTCCCTGGGGATGGTTTTTCAACACGTGGAAATAATTCAGGGAATAGTTCCGTGCCCCTTTCACAATAAAGGCCCAGTTCTTGTAGGGATGACAGACCTCCCGCAGAAAGGTTTCCAGGCCATCCAGCGCGCCGGGGTATTTATCCATCACCCGCAGCAGGATTTCGTACTTCGGGTCAATGGTTACATCCACCCTGGTGCAGGCGATATTCACTTCCAGTGCACTGGGAGGTGTCTTATACTCTTGGCTTTTTTCCATGCGAAGGTTCCACCGGCCTTGGGAGGCCCTTTGACGGGCTCGAGCTCATGCGTTCAAATTCTACCATGCACCCTCTCTTTGCTCAATCATTTTCCGGTTTATCCGACAAACGCATACGTTGCGAACTCGTCGCGACGTCCTTTGATCGCGACCCGGAGATCGCTCCTCAACCCTTCCTGGTGCGTTGACACGTTCTCCGTTGACAGTCCACAAGGCATGTCTCTATACTTGAATAAAATCGTTCACAGGTCCAAAGTTCAACGTTCAGGGTTAAAAATAAGGACAAGCGAATGGCGAAACATGAACATACTATGCATTAAGATCAGAGCGCATGATACCTCGACCATGGCTTCTTCTGTCATTGGAAGCACATACTCCCATGAACTCATGACAACTTCGGGAGGAGGTGACCGGGAATCATGAAAAACACCATCGCAATCATCATGGCCGGCGGCAAAGGCGAACGGCTCATGCCCCTTACCAAGGACCGTTCCAAGCCGGCAATCCCTTTCGGGGGGATTTATCTCCTGATCGACCTCACTCTCTCCAACTGCATCAACTCCGGGGTCTACAGGATTATCGTCCTGCCCCAATACAAGTCCCAGACGCTCATGCAGCACCTGGAAGGAGGGTGGAACATTTTCAGCCCTGCCCTGCACCACTACCTGAAAATCGCGCCCCCGCAGATGATGGAAGGGGAAAAATGGTACCAGGGAACCGCCGACTCCATCAGGCAGAATACCTACCTTCTGAAACAGGATTCGCCCAAGCATGTCCTGATATTGTCGGGGGATCATGTTTACAAAATGGATTATGCCCGCTTCAAGGAATACCATGAGGCCCATAATGCTGATGTGACCATCGCGGTTATTGAGCTGGGCAAGGAGGTCGCGGGCCAATATGGCATTCTCGAGGTAGATGAGACGTTCAAGGTGCGGGCCTTCCAGGAGAAGCCAAAGAGTCCCAAGACCATTCCGGGAGATACGGGCCGGGTCCTGGCTTCCATGGGCATCTATATTTTTAAGGCAGACGTGCTTCTGGACCTGCTCAAACGCGATGATCGAGCCGACTTCGGCAAGGATATTCTCCCGGGTATGCTGGACACCCACCGGGTGATGGCCTATCCTTTCCGGAGAGAAAACAAGATCCTCGATGTGTCCATTTCTGTGGATGAAGACGGGATTCTCCGCGAGAGCCCTTTACAACCCGTTCGAGATTCCGGGTACTGGCGTGACGTGGGGACCCTTGACGCATTCTGGAACGCAAATATGGATCTGACGGGCGTGGACCCGTATTTCAACATGTATGGTCGCCACTGGCCCATCAGGACCTATCAGCGCCAGCATCCCCCGGTAAAGACGGTGTTCGCGCAGGAATCCGGCAGCCATGCCCGGGCCGGCCGGGCGCTGGACTCGCTGGTTGCCCACGGTTCGATTATCAGCGGCGGCCTGGTCCTGAACAGTGTCCTTTCTTACAATGTTTTCGTCCAAAGCTGGGCAAGGGTGGAAGAATCAGTGGTCATGGAAAACGTGGTTATTGGCCGCCACGCCCGGATAAAGAAGGCCATCATTGGAGAAGGGGTGAGGATTCCGCCCTCCTTCAAGATCGGCTATTACCCCGGTGAAGACAGAAAAAAATTCACGGTCACCCCGCGCGGCATTACGGTTGTGACCAAAGACGATTTCCCGGAGTAGAGAAAATGCGGAGCGAAATCACAAACGCCCCCGGCGAATAACAAGAGGAACAGCATGAAAGCGAAAATCAAGTACGACGTGGTTCCAAACCTCCCGGACAACCTGGAAATTCTCCGGCGGATTGCCCATAACCTCTGTTTCAGCTGGAACGATGACATACAGGATATCTTCCAACGAATGGATCCCCGGTTGTGGGGAACCTGTAAGCATAACCCGGTTCTCATGCTCGGGCTTATCAGCCAAGAGAGACTCAATGAACTCGCGCACGACCAGGGCTTTATGGCACAACTGGAAAGGGTTGCCGGCGATTTCGAGCGGTACCTTTCCCAGCCCCGTGTTCAGCGTGGCGAATACTGCGGGGAAGAGCCATTCCAGGTGGCCTATTTTTCCGCGGAATTCGGCCTCACCGAATGCCTGCCCATTTATTCAGGGGGACTGGGAATCCTGGCAGGAGACCACCTCAAGTCCGCCAGTGATCTCAATATACCCCTGGTGGCAGTGGGACTTCTCTACCAGGAGGGATACTTCAGCCAGTATCTCACTGCTGACGGCTGGCAGATGGAAACCTATCCGCATAACGATTTTTCCAACATGCCGGTCAGGCCTGTCCGGCGCACGGACGGTCAGCCCGTCAGGATTACCGTCATGATCAAAGAAGTGCCTGTTGCAGTCCAGGTCTGGCAGATCATGGTGGGACGGATTGCACTCTACATGCTGGATACGAATATTGAACCGAATCCTCCTGATTTGCGGCACATCACCGCGCAGCTTTACGGGGGCGACAAGGAAATGCGGCTCCAGCAGGAGATCATCCTCGGAATCGGCGGGGTTCGCGCGCTCAAGGCGCTCGGCATAGAGCCGACAGTCATCCATATGAATGAAGGACATTCCGCATTTTCCGCACTTGAACGCATCAACATCCTCCGGCAGGAAAAGGGGCTCACGTTTGACGCGGCACGGGAAGTGGTTACTGCCAGTACCATTTTTACCACCCACACCCCTGTCCCTGCAGGCAATGATACCTTCCATCCTGATCTCATACGGGCCTACTTCGAGGAATACGTGAAGAATCTTGGCATCAATTTCAAGGTTCTCCTCGGCTACGGGCGCCTTGATCCGAGAGACGATAACGAGCCCTTTGGAATGACAACCCTTGCCCTCCGCCTTTCCGCTCACAGCAACGGGGTGAGCCGCCTCCATGGAAAGGTCTCCCGGTCAATGTGGCAAAAGGTCTGGGTCCACCATCCGGTTGAGGATGTCCCCATTGATCACATCACCAATGGTATCCATGTGCCGACCTGGATATCCAGGGAGATGGGTGCCCTCTTCAGCCGGTATCTCGGCCCGGACTGGGCGGAGGACCCGGATCATGAGCGCGTCTGGCACCAAATCGACGAAATACCCGGTACCGAACTCTGGAGAACCCATGAAAGGTGCAGGGAACACCTGGTAGGATATGTACGCGCCTGTCTTGTTGAACAGCTCAAACGGCGGGGTGCCTCCACCGCTGAAATCATCAGGGCCGGGGAGGTGTTGAGCCCGGAGGCATTGACCATCGGGTTTGCCCGACGCTTTGCCACCTACAAGCGCGCCACCCTCCTGTTCAGGGATCCCGACCGGCTGGCGCGACTCCTCAACGACTCCGGGCGGCCGGTCCAGGTCATCCTTGCCGGGAAGGCACACCCGCAGGATAACGAGGGAAAAGAACTCATAAAGCACATTATCCACCTGAGCCACGAGGAACGCTTTCGGCGCAGCGTGGTCTTCCTTGAAGACTACAACATGGACGTGACCTTTCACCTGGTCTCCGGCGCGGACCTCTGGCTGAACACGCCTCGAAGGCCCCTGGAAGCGTGCGGGACAAGCGGTATGAAGGCCCTTGCCAATGGATCCCTGAATCTCAGCACCCTGGACGGATGGTGGGATGAAGCCTATCAACGGGATTGCGGGTGGGCCCTCGGGCATGGAGAGGTGTATCAGAACCACGAAATCCAGGACAATATTGAGAGCATGGACCTGTACAATCTTCTTGAAAACGAGATTGTCCCCCTCTTCTACCAGCGGGGAATGGACGGAATGCCGAGGGGCTGGGTAGAAAAGATGCGAACCGGCTTGAGGACTTTGGTTCCCATTTATAACTCACACCGAATGGTGCAGGAATATCTGAACCGCTACTACCTCCCCTGCTCACGCCGTTTCAATATCCTGTGCCGGGATTCTTTCGAACGGGCCAGAGACCTTGCCTCCTGGCGGCAGAAGATCATGACCGGCTGGGCCGAGGTTGCCGTGGAAGAAGTCATTGCCGCGGACGGACTTGAAATTCCCGTGGGCGAAAAACTGGAAGTAAAAGCCAGAATCCGGCTCGGATCACTGGCCCCAGAAGATGTCACGGTGGAAGCCTATTATGGACGGCTGGGCCCTGAGGGAGAGTTTGCTGAACGGGAAACCACCGCGCTGAAAATGGTTGATAACCTGGACGGGATATATGTTTTCCAGGGGGCCATACCGTGCAACAAATCAGGCCGCTTCGGCTACACGGTGCGCATCATGCCCAGCCTGGAGAGGCTGGAAAACCGTTTTGCCCTGGGACTGGTTACCTGGGCCTGATTAGCTGGCGAAGGTTTTGAAGCCGACAAACGCAAAGATTGAAAGGGACATGGACTCTTTTACAACAACCCTGAAAGCGCAAGAGATAACGAGCATTGTTGACTGCACCCTCGCCGATCCATTCACGCTCCTGGGGGCACATCCTGCCAAGGTACGCGGGAAAAAGGGCGTCGCGGTGCGCGCTTTTCTTCCCCGGGCCCGGCAGGTTGAAGTCATGGATCTCAATCCGGCCGAACCGGTAAAGGCAAAACAGATTCATGACCATGGGCTTTTCGAAGCATGGCTCCCCGGTATTCATGAAATTTTCCCGTATCGCCTCAAGGCGTGTTTTGATAACGGATCGCAGTCTGTTTTTTACGATTGTTACACGTTCCTTCCACTCCTGGGAGATGACGATCTCTATTTATTCAACCAGGGGAACCACGACCGGATCTTCGAAAAGCTGGGTGCACACCCTCTCGTTCACCAGGGCGTCTCCGGGGTCCTGTTTGCCGTCTGGGCCCCCTCGGCCGGGCGGGTAAGCGTCCTGGGGGATTTCAACCAGTGGGACGGCCGGCGACACCCCATGCGCGTGAGGGGTGTTTCGGGAATCTGGGAGCTTTTTGTCCCCCATTTGACCACCGGCACGCTCTATAAGTTCGAAATCAGGACGCAAGACGAAACGCTGCTCATAAAATCCGATCCATTCGCTTTTTCTTTTGAGGAGCGCCCCCGCACGGCCGCAATTGTCCATGCGGTGGACGGATTCGCGTGGACTGACCGGGAATGGATGGAAAAGCGCCCTTCCAGGGATATTCTCAAGAAGCCGTTGGCGATATACGAGGTGCACCTCGGCTCATGGCGGCGGCGCCGTGACCGAAAAAACGCGTGGCTCACCTATCGCGAAGCAGCAGATGAGCTGGTGGATTACGTGCAGGAAATGGGATTTACCCATGTCCAGTTTCTTCCTATCGCCGAACACCCTTTTGACGGTTCATGGGGCTACCAGGTCACGGGTTATTATGCTCCCACCTCCCGTTTTGGGTCACCCCAGGACTTCATGTATCTGGTTAACCGATGCCACGCGAAAGGAATCGGCGTCATTCTTGATTGGGTGCCGGCGCATTTTCCCAGGGATCCCCATGCCCTGGAGTTTTTTGACGGGACCCATCTCTATGAACACGCTGATCCGCGACAGGCCGAACACAAGGATTGGGGAACCCTGATCTTCAATTACGGGCGCAATGAAGTGAAAAATTTTCTCATCGCCAACGCCCTGTTCTGGTTCGATAAATACCATATAGACGGGCTCAGGGTTGATGCCGTCGCTTCCATGCTCTACCTTGACTATTCCCGAAAACAGGGCGAATGGGTACCGAACCAATACGGCGGGAGGGAAAACCTGGAGGCCATTGCATTCTTGCGGGAACTCAACAGGAAGGTATTCAGGGACTATCCCGGTGTCATGACCATCGCCGAAGAGTCCACCGACTGGCCAGGCGTGACCCGTCCTGTGCATCTGGGTGGACTTGGATTCCTCTTCAAGTGGAACATGGGGTGGATGCATGATATGTTGAGCTTCATGTCCCTGGACCCGGTACACCGGTCTTATCATACGGAAAACCTGACCTTCGCTCTGCTGTATGCCTTTAACGAGAACTTCATCCTGCCCCTCTCCCACGACGAAGTGGTCCATGGAAAGGCCTCCCTGCTCTCCAAAATGCCCGGTGATGACTGGCAGAAGTTCGCGAATCTCCGGCTGCTCCTTGGCTACATGTACGGGGAGCCCGGGAAAAAAACATTATTCATGGGCGGCGAATTCGGGCAATGGTCGGAATGGAATCACGATGGGCAACTTGAGTGGGAACTCCTCAACTATCAGCCCCATGCCGGAATGCGGCGATACGTGCAGGATCTCAACACCATCTATCGACGGGAACCCGCCCTTTATGAACAGGACTATGATCCTTCCGGGTTTCAGTGGATCGATTTCAGAAACTCCGGGTCCACGGTGATTTCTTTCTTGAGAAGGGCCGGCTCTTCCGGTATTCCACTCGTGTTTGTTTTCAACTTTACCCCTGTGCCCAGGGAAAACTACCGGATTGGCGTGCCCCTGGAAGCATTCTACAAGGAAGTGCTCAATTCGGATTCCGCATTGTACGGAGGATCCAATATGGGGCTTGCCGGAGGCCGCGCATCCGACCCTGTCCCGGCCCACGGCTTTTCTCACTCCCTGAACCTTACCCTCCCGCCTCTCGGCATGCTCATCCTGAAACCAGAAAAGGCGTAACAAAACCTCCCTCTGTGTCAAAATTGTATTGGAAAAAATTTCCAGGTGCTGAAAAAAATATTTAAGGAACGGCTTTCATGTGCCGATATACCAGAGGCAATGAAAGGAAAAATGAAGATTTTCGACATCCAGGATATATGCAGGGATGATGCGAACCAGATAGAAAGGACCATCGAACGGATAAAAGGAAACAGGACACTTGGCCAATCAAGCGCCACCCAACCTCAACAGCAAAAGCATAAACCACGGGACGGCCGCTGGCCTCCAAAGGTTATTCATGAGCAGAAGGGGGTGTGAGGTGGCACTTTGGCGGCTTCTCGGATGCGCGTGCATCTTCTCTCCAGGGCGATGACAAAAAATAAGAACAAACGTTGACCCTGAGAAAATAACGGCATCCCGGGTAGCCATATACTGAGAACCCCGGTTGGATTGTTCACCATCAGCACAACCCAAACAGGCCCAGTTGGATTGTTCACCATCAACCCAATCCCGATCAACGGCCCGGCATTTCCACTCCATGGAAAGCCGGGCCGTTCTCTTTTGGTCTCTGAAGCCAGGGGACCAGCATATTCCCTCTGCTACGTTCGCTTCGCCCTCCATGGCTCCGCTCACTGCGGATCAGGCACTCAACATGTTGAGTGCCTGATGACGCCGCTCCGGGAACATCCCGTTCCCCTGCCTTCACGAAATGCCACATTTTTGGCCGAATCCAAATACATAGCGTGTTTACGCAGCGATGAACTCAGCGACTTTCGAGTTGCTCAATCCGCATCTTGCAGGAAAATCGGCTTGTTTCCCCTTTTGCCAGTACAAGGGGAAAGACGAAAAGGAAACTCGACCCCTGGTAGGTACGCTCAAAGCCCTCTTCGGACATGGAGACGGTCATGAGCGGGAAAAACCACACTGCAACAGGCCTGTGAAAGGTAAAGACCGTGATGATACCATCAGGGCCATTCACCAGGGAAAACACGGTACTATCTTCTTCCATACCTGTTTCCCACACATCTCTTCGTCTTGTTCTGTTAAACAGATAGAACCTTTCAGAATCCCTGTCAGAGAACAGGGTTAAATCCCACTCCGAGCCGAAAAGGCAGGAAACGGGAGGGTCATTGAGGCAGGTTATCTTCCATTGAATCTGTATCTCCCCCTGTTTTCCAATGCGAAGTTCTTTCTGGATGCTCACCCCGGTCGGCCCTACCTGCCCTTCACGAGCCAAGGCAACAACACAAGCATCTTTTTCTGTGGACACCTCTTTTACAAGATACCTCCCGTCCACACAGTCACCCAGCTCCTGGTATGTATTCGCGGCATATCCTTCCACCGAAGACCCCTCCGGCAGAAAATGATCCATGAAAGAGGCTCTTGTATAACGATCATATACCAGTACCTGTTCAAGACCCTCATCTTTTGCTGAGATGATTTCGTGAATGGACTGCGCCCGGTGACGGCCGTCTTTATGCTCGCGGCCAATCTCCCTTACACGCCGGTGATACGCTTCATATCTCCTCGTCAAGACGTCGCCAAGATTCAAAGCCAGGGGAACATGGCCGAGTTCAAAGATTCCCCCTCCCCGGGCAGGTGAAATTCCAATGGAAAGCACCGGCGTCTGGACCAGGATTTCCTCCTCCCCGTCTTTGTCAATATCAGCCTGCTGGACGTCAAGGTGGCTCCCCTGCTCCCGGAGCAAGCACTCTTGCGCCCGAAGCAGGTTCTGGTGAACGGCCCTTCTCAGATGTCCGAGATAAAGACCACCAAAAACCCCGTGCCAGTAAGCGCAATTGCACTGGGCACGCCAGAGGTGCTCGATACCCTCGGAATCCCGGGGGAGCGCATCGCTGAGAAAAATCATTTTCTTGTGCATACGGTTGGCTTCATCGTATTTTACCAGGAAGTTGTCCCACACACCCCCCCGCACGAACGGTCGCCACTCTTCCCATCTCCCCTCCTCTTTGAGCGATTTGACCATATCCTCCAGGGCTTCTGTCCGATCAGCAGGAAGCGCCCACTCAGTCATTTCTTCATAGGATGCCTGCGGCAGATAAATGCGTCCCAGGGGGTGCATCTCGTCCACCACATCCCCCGGGGTCCTGGTCTTGAGCCAGTCCGCGTTTTCTGCGACCGCTTTAAAAAAGCTCCGTAACCAACCCTTTTGAATGACCCATTCATTGGTCCCCGGCCAGAGCCCGAATTTTTCTCCGTCATCTCCATAGACAACCACCTTTTTCCCTGCCTGCTCCAAATGGCGGAGGTGTCCGATGACCTCTTCCACCGGCTTAAAAGGGATCAGGTACCGCATGATCATTGGGGTGGCCAAAAGGGAGAGCGTCTTGCCTTCTTTTTCCGTTACATAAGGGCCATAGATGGCATCTGGCGTAAGCCCGGCGTAGTAAAAATGGGTATCGTCCACGATGGTGTAGCAAAGACCGGTATCGGCCAGGACCGAAGGGAGCCCCGGATCCCAGATTCGCTCCGTCAGCCAGAATCCTCTCGGCCGGTACCCAAACCTTGATTCCAAATATTGATTCATCATTTCTACCTGCCCCCTGGCGTCTCTCACGGGGATGGTTGCCAGCAAGGGTTCAAAAAAACCTCCGGAAAGGAGTTCCACCTGCGCTCTTTCAACCAGGCGTCCCAGGAGATCCAGGGTAGCAGGACGGTGTTCCTCGATCCATTCAAGGAGCGATCCACTCATATGTATGCCGACTCGAATGAGGGGATTTTCTTCGAGGATTTCCAGGATGGGTTGGTATGATTGATTGCACGCCATTTCAAAGACATGATCAAAATTCCCAACCGGCTGGTGACAATGGATTGCCAGTACGAGACTCAACATACCACTTTACCTTTCTTTTGCTTTCAACAAAGCCGGAGCAGGCAAACGACAGACCCTGGGAATTTTTCCTTTAAAGCATGAATCCCAGTCGCTGTCCGAGCGGCTTGAAAGCCGTCGCCTGGTCGGGAGACAATCGCGCCAGAAAGCCTTCATCCGTAGAAAGATCCCAGTAATGATTCTGGCACTCCCAGAGATCTATCTTCAACGAGAGCTCGTCGGCCATATCCAGGAACTGTATCAGTGTTGTGATCACGGTTCCTTCCGCCATCCCAGCAATCTGTTTCATCAGTCGGTTTACCAGGTCCCGGCCATGTTCCCGTGTCTCCGGATCATCGAGGTGAAGGGAGCACCCCCGGGCCAACGCCTTCCGGATGAGTTCCCTGGTGACAGCGAGTTCATCTGACAGGGCCCCGGGTATTTCAGCCAGCCGTAAGAAGCGTGCTCTCAGGAGGATATGCAGAATATCCTCAAGGCCGCCGGGAAGCGGCTCCGTTCTCTCTTCCGTGGGAGGATCCAAGGCAAACAAAAGCCGCAGGCCCTGGTCGCTGACGCTTCGGCCAACCTGATCCACGATGTTATGGGCGGCGCTTTTCATGAGCATCTTTCGCGTATCAGGGACAATGTCAGGAAACGTGTACGTTTCTTCTTCCCCATCCTGACCGCACACGCGGCACTCAAAATCAACAGGCTCCCGCCCACTCGCGGAGAAGGCAATTTTCTCGTTTTTCCCGGTCATTTGATCTGACACCAGCATTGCTCCTGTTATCTCGCCCGGGTTCCGCACCCGTTCATCCTTTTCCTGCACCGGCTGAACACGGTCCTTGAAAAATCCTTCAAATTCATGCCCTGCATGAAACAATCGCGCAAACACATGGTTGGCTGCAATCCGGCCTGGGAACATTCTCCTTATTCTGACGCGCTCATGAAAAACAGCAGTGCCGTCACCAAAGCCAGGATCATTGCTCCCGGCCTTGGAAATGATGGACAGGAAAGTCTTCTCCAGGTCTGAGCGGGACCATTTTCTCACCAGGTTCATGGCCCTGTCCGCGTACAGAAGGACCTGGGTCGCTTCCAGCCCCGCAATATCATCAAAAAACCAGCCGCAACTGGTATACATGTAAAGGGCCATTCGCTGTGATTCCATGAGTGCAAATGCTCCGACCCTTTCACCTTGATCAAGCTGTTCTTTGATGCAATGGTCTTTAAGAAACCGGTCGCGGGTTTCCCGGGAGGGATCGAGCAGCACAACGATATAGTCATCCCTCGCTGCCCAGGGGTCCTTAAACAGCTTTCCGCCCTGCTCTTCGAAGATAGCCGCAAGCTCACCGGACAGCCAGTCCATGGCCTCCCGTAACGGGGCCCTCCATGCCTGATTCCATCCCTCCCGGTGATTGACATTACACCCGCAGTCCGAACGCCATCGCTCGACGCCGTGCGCGCAGCTCCACGAAGTATTCTCCAGGATCCTGACCTCTTCCTCCGGAGGAAATCGTTCCAGA
>JAFDGR010000364.1 GCA_019309145.1 Deltaproteobacteria bacterium
GTGTCTTAAGAGGGGATATGTACCATGACAGAAACAACAATAGACAAGCTGAGAAAATGGATATCTCCGCTATGGGACGATATGTGCATCCGATCATTGATAACAGTACTTATGTTAGCTGTCACAGCTTATGTGATCATATTATATCCTCATCATGCCCAAACCATTATAAGTTTTCTTGCAATGGTTATTCTGGCGGTGACGGCGCATATAGTGGCTCGTTATACACGTTACACAAGGCGACTACGGGATGAGGCCGCAAAACAGGCAGACGCCACACAACAACTGTGGGATGAAGCCGCAAAACAGACAAGGTTTACACAACAACTGTGGAATGAGGCCGCAAAACAGACGAGCATTACGCAGCAACTATTGAATGAGACTGCAAAGCAAACGACGTTGTTAAGAAAGGAAAGTGAGGCGGATGCAGTTGTCAGCGGACTTAGTAGGATGGCCAACCGAGACAGTTATGCCTGGCGAAGATACCTGCATAAATATTTCATTGAGGACTTAAAGAAAGTGCTCGAAGATAAACCAAAGAATGGTTTTAAGGACCTGGAGGAATTTAATGAAAGGCTTGAAGATGTCAGAAAGGAAACCCCTTTACCGGGTGTCGAAGCTTTTAATCCACTTCAGGCCGTCGAGTGGACTTTGTTAGATTTTCACATGGTCGCACTCCCCGTTTATATGGGCATAGAATCTGCGTGGCAAATGGCAGAAGCATATCGGCCGACCCTTGGGAGAATTTCAGAAAAGATACTTCCTTTCATCGAGATTCAAAGGGAATTGAGGGGTGATAGCGACCCCGAATATATGAAGCATTATCTCCATCTTCTAGACAAGCTTCTTATAGAACTCCCAACTGGACTGAATCCACCTCCAGACCCAAATTCAGACCTTTTTCTTCCTGATCACGGATGGGAGGAGAAAAAATATGAGCCGCCTTTAGATCTATTAGATTATGATCCAATCCTGAAAAAGACCACGGGAGAAGGTGAGATCAAAGAGGGGTGTGATCGAGGCGATCCAAGCACTAAGAAAACCGATGCGGATATGGGAGGTGATTAAATGTCATTGATCGAGAGATTTCAGACTGTCTATGAGTTGGTGAAAGCAGGCCTCACGATTGACCAGCGAGAGGAAGTTTTGAAATTTCGGGAAGAGGTTCTTCAGACCCAAGAAGAGAATCAAAACCTGCGGCAGGAGGTTGCCGAGTTAAAGAAGGCATTGGAGATCAAGGAAAAGCTCAGCCATGATGGTTCTGTTTATTGGCTTGGTGAAGGAGAAAAGAGGGAAGGGCCGTTCTGCCAGCGATGCAAGGATGTCGATGAGAAGCTTGTACATCTTCAAAGGACGCGTGAACTATTATGGTTCTGCCTTGAATGTAAGAGTACTTATGTGCCTCCTGGCTATGAGCCTCCTGAAATCGACAATGACCTTCTAGACTCTCGAGGATTTTAGACTCCCGAGGATAATCCTATCCTTTTCCGACTCCACGCTGGGCATTACTTGACTTTGATCTGTTTTGCCTTCCCGAAAAGAATCGCCCTCGCCATATTAGAGAGCGTCCGGTCCTGTTGCTCAGCCGCCCCAAAAATGGAACATGCAAGATGGTTTTAACCCCCCAAAACGCTCGATCGCCGACATCCCTTAACGGCGCCCGGCGGGATCACGGGAAGGACCCGCTTGCAGTTTTGTCGCCGCTCCGAAAAAAAACGGGGATTAATCCTATTCCTTAGCGCCTGCTTCTTTTAGAGCTTGGACTATCTCTGTGTGGCCATTCAGAACGGCAGAGATCAGCGCCGTCCTGTTATACTGATTTTTCGTGTTGACATCAGCCTGGTTATCGATGAGTAGTCTCACAATCTCTGTGTGACCATTCGCTGCGGCATCGATCAGCGCCGTCCTGCCATCATTGCCTTCCGCGTTGACATCAGCCTGGTTATCGATGAGTAATTTCACAATCTCTATGTGACCATTCGCTGCGGCCGAGATCAGTGCCGTAACGCCAGAATAATTTTTCGCGTTGGCAGCAGCCTGGTTGTCAATGAGTAGTCTCACAATCTCTGTGTGACCATTCCGAGCGGCATCGATCAGCGCCGTAACGCCAGAATAATTTTTCGCGTTGGCAGCAGCCTGGTTGTCGATGAGTAGTCTCACAATCTCTGTGTGACCATTCCGAGCGGCCGAGATCAGCGCCGTCTTGACTTCATTGTTTTCCGCGTTGACATCAGTATTGTTCTGGATAAGGAGCTGTGCAGCCTCTGTGTGACCACTCTCTGCGGCATCGATCAGCGCCGTCCTGCCAGACTGATTTTTCGCGTTGATATCAGCATTGTTCTGGATAAGGAGCTTTACAGCCTTTGTGTGACCATTCCGAGCGGCCGAGATCAGCGCCGTGTTGCCATACCGATTTTCCGCGTTGACATCAGCCTTGTTCGCGATGAGTAGTCTCACA
>JAFDGR010000005.1 GCA_019309145.1 Deltaproteobacteria bacterium
AAGGTATCAGATTATAAATATGCTGAGTAGGGTCATCGATGTCTTGGACTTTTCGACCCTTAAGGTCACCGATGTCTTGAGCCTTTTGGGTCATCGATGTCCTGAGCCTTATCATTAAGGCTTTAGAAAATCTGAAAAGGATGAACAGTGAACCTTGAACTTAGAACCTGATAACCCGAACGAGATATAGAGTGAAACTTCTATGAACCACCAAAGACAAATCATATTGAGAGCCCTCGAGAATCTGAGCATTTTTGTTCTCTCGGCACTTCTCCTCTCATCGTGCGCCAGCCTTTCTCAGAAACCCATCACAAGGCCACCGGTGAAAGAGAAACAAACCTTTGCCGTTCCCGGGCTGAAAAAGGAAAAAGATGCACTATCCAAGGCGTACACGGATTTTACCATGGCTATGCTGGCCATTGCCGATCGCCGGTATGAAAAGGCCCGGAGCTATCTCACAAAAGCAATTGAAAGAGACCCCGAAAGCATTTATCTGAACCGCACCATGGCCCTGGTGCTCAAAAAATTGAAGGATTTGTC
The DNA here is from genome assembly GCA_019309145.1 of Deltaproteobacteria bacterium. GTDB lineage: Bacteria > Desulfobacterota > DSM-4660 > Desulfatiglandales > Desulfatiglandaceae > B46-G9. The sequence continues at coordinate 541 of JAFDGR010000005.1, forward strand.
CTGTTTGCCAAGAAATGTGTTGCACTGGATAAAAAGGACGTCCGGCACCACATTCTGCTCGCGGATCTCTACACGCTTGCCGGGAAAGATGACCTTGCCCTGAAAGAATACGAAGAAATACTGAAGGTAAAACCCCTGGACCAAAGAGCGAGGCTCATCCTGGCCACCATCCTGATCAGGAAGCAGCGTTTCAAAGAAGCCTTGCCTCAACTCGACAGGCTCCTCCAGCAGAACTCCGACCTGGTGATCGCCTATTATTACCGCGGCCGAATTTATCTGGAATTGAAGCAATATGACAACGCCGAAAAGGCCTACCAGGATGCTCTTGACCGAAACGAGAGCCTTGAACCGGCGCTCTTTGATTTGGGGACCCTCTATCAAATGACAAAAAAACCCCAGAAAGCGGTGGAAATCTATAAGAAACTGATCTCTTTCTATCCCGACAACCTGGTAACCAGAGAAAGGCTCGTGAACCTGTATCTGAAAATGGGACGCAAGAAGGAGGCCGAGAAAGAGACCCAGGAGATCAAAAACCATTCAAAACCAGGCGAACCCGGAAGGCAGGCCCTCGGACTGATCTACCTCCGGGAAGGAAAACTGGACGAATCTATTGAAGAACTTGAACTCATTGTCAAGGCATGGCCGAATGACTACAAGTCAAGGTATTACCTTGCCTCCGCGTATGAAAAAAGGGGGGATACAGACAAGGCATTAGAGCACTTCGGAATGATCAACCCCACTTCGGACTATTACACCAATGCCAGGTTGCACATGGCCTATCTGCTGCAGAGCCAGGAAAAATATGATGAGGCTATCAAGATTCTGAAAAAAATCATCATTGCAATACCGGAAAAAGCTGAAGCATCGCTCATGCTGGCGTCGATCTATGAAACGCAAGAAAAGTACGATAATGCTATTCCCATTGTCAAAAAAGGGCTTCGTCACGCCCCGAAAAATGTTGATCTTCTCTTCCGTTTGGGCGTGCTGTATGACAAGAAAGGAGACAAACCATCCTGTATTCAAGAGATGAAAGAAATACTGAAGATAGACCCAAATCACGCGGAGGCGCTCAATTACATCGCATATACCTATGCAGAAGCGGGCATCAATCTGGACGAGGCCCTCGCCATGCTCCAGAAGGCCCTTCAAATCAGGCCGAACAGCGGCTATATCATTGACAGCCTCGGGTGGGTTTATTATCAGAAAGGGCTCTTTGACAAGGCATTGGAGTTATTGAAAAAGGCTGCAGAGTTGACCCCCGATGACCCGACCATAAATGAACACCTGGGCGATGTTTTCGTAAAAAAGGAAAGGTACGCTGCCGCACTCACGCGCTACAAAAAGGCCCTTTCTTTACATCACCCCCATGAGGAGCAAATCAAAGAAAAAATCAGGGACCTTGAAAAGACCATGGAGCGCCTGAAATGAAAATGGTTCGGGAAGGCAGCCGCGTCTTGCTGCTCCTTTTCTGCCTTTCAGCGGTCGTTTTGTCGCAGGCCTGTATCCCCCCTGCATTCCTCGGTCCCCCGGCACCTCCGTACAGTGAAGATGTGATACACACGATCCTGAACCGGGTAACCGCCCAGGGAAATCTCGTAAATACGCTTTTCTGCACGGGATCATTGATTTCAAAACAGGGGGAAATAGAACAGGAAGCAAATATAGCAATCGTGGGGCAGAGGAGCCCTTTGCGGGTGAAAATGGAAATAACCCACCCGTGGGGCTCACCCATTGCCAATCTCCTTGTCGATGATGATCACTTTACGCTCGTATTTTTTCCTGAAAAACGGATCTTCCTGGGATCGGTGAAAAAGGGAAAACCGACGCGTTCTTTCCCGGTTCCGCTGGACCCATCAGCCATGTGGGCCTTTATCAGAGGGTACCCCCTGGTTCCGGTCTATAAAAAGGCCGACTCCCCGAAAAAAGGGGTCATTCGTCTCCTTGATGCCGGGAATATCCTGCTCCGGCGTCTTGACTTTGATCTCTCCCCGATCAGGCCGCAGGCATGCTATTTCCCTGCAATCGGGATGACCCAATATTACGAATCATTTGAAAAAGATGACGCGGTCGAATACGCCCGGAAGGTGGTTTTAAAGGATACCTCGAAGCGAAAATCCCTCATCCTGCGGATCAAGCACGCCCTCTTTAATCCTCGCCTCCCTTCCGGTGTCTTTCAAGTGGCAAAACCGGAAAAATTCAAAACCATTATGCTTTCCCGGGAAACGAAACAACAGTAAAAAAACCAAAAAGGCCCTTCTTTTGCGCCAAGCTTCCCGAACCGGTCTTTTTCTCACTCTTTGAACACGATCTCGTGGAATTCGACAGTCTCAAGATCGACCCGAAGCATCCTGTTCCTGAGAAGCTTTCCCCTGTCCAGGAGGATCTTAAGGACTTCCATGACCTGCAAGGTTGCTATGAGGCAAGGGGCGACCGCAGGAACACCAAAGACCGCCTCCGGACGTTTTTCCGGCTCCCGTGTGGTCCTGTCCTTTCCATAGAGGAGTTCGAGACCCTGGTCGCCCGGAAAGATGGACATAATCTGCCCCTCAAAGCCGGCAACCGCACCGTGGACCAGAGGAATGTTCAGATCCCTTGTGATCTCTTCAGCAATGAAGCGATCCGCCACATTATCAAGGGCATCCACCACCACCTGGCATCCCACGAGGATTTCCTGCCCGTTCACGGCATCCAGGCGTACCTGATGCGCAATAACTTCCACCCCAGGATTTACTGAAGCCACTGCAGAACGTGCCTCCAGGGCCTTGCTCAATCCCCTGTTCTTGATGGTTGAGAGGGCCTGGCGGTTCTGATTGGTTTCATCAAAGGCGTCTCCATCCACAACCACGAGGCTGCCGATCCCCAACCGTGCAAGGAGGAGGATGATATGCCCTCCCAGACCACCCGCTCCTATAACAGCGACCCGGGATTCTGCCAGCTTCAATTGCATGGCCGGCGTGACTGAATCCCGATTTCGAAGGTACCGATAAGGAAGTATCCCCTGCCTGAGCGCGGTGACATAGACATTCGCATGCCTCTGTCCATGCATGGAGCACAACCGCTCAACATCCTCCTCCTGCAGCACTTTTACCTCACGCCCTGCGGGGTCTTTCACGCTTCGGGCAAATGCCTGAACCGCCTCCTCCGGCAAGGTGGTATTTTTCTCATTCCCTGTCAACGGTTCCTCCCCCCTCTTTTTTTCTTTTTGCCGCTGCCTTTCGCCCCTCCTTCCATATGCCGAGAAATGCCCTGTAAGGTCCGGGAGTACCATAAGGCAGAAACGCGAGGCGGTCCCCCGGATGAACCGGATCATAGATATTCTGCACGTGCCCATTGCAGAAAACCGCTTCCACGTCTGCCGGAGGAAGGCCCAGTTCACGGGCAAGGTCAAAGGCCCGGCTTTGATCCTGTTTCACGGGCATTTCCATAACCGCGGGCAGTCCTTGCTCCTCCAGGTGGCGGCGCAGGTTCCCAAACACTCTGACTTCAATTGTTTTTTCATTCACATCAGTTTTCATGTCATCCTCCGCCGACCGGGGGGAAAAGAGCAACCCGGTCGCCTTCCTCCACGTGGTGATCCATCCCAACCCTTTTCCCGTTGATCATGGCAATCTTCACGGCTTCAGCGGGTATTTTCAGCTCTTCGCAAAGATCTTTCACAGAAATTGGGTGTTCAATTGTTCTCTGAACCCCTGCAAGGGGATCATAGTGCGGCACATATTTCCGCAGTGATGAACTGAGCAAGATCCTGATGGACATAGCCCACCCTCCGAATACATCCGGCCCATTATCCCTGACCATCCAGGGAGTGTCAATAGCTTCCTCGGAAACGGCTTGTGTCAAATTTGATCTAACCTCTTGATTATCTATTAAAAAACGCCTTGAAAGACCTATTTTTTTATGCCATTATGAAACAGAAAAGGTCAAAGGTGAAAGGCTGACCGTTAGCGGCTGAATGCCAATTGCCGAAAACATACTGAGTATCGGTTTGAAAGAATTCAATATTATATTATTACACTCTTGTCCAAAATCGGTGTTCCCTGCTTGCGTGGTCTCAATATGTTCATATTGTTGTGTATCGAGGCACCTCGTGCGAATCGGTTTGAAAGGATTTAATATATTATTAACAGGGTAACTATGAAAGGAGGCAGCTATGTTCAAAATCATTCGCGTCAACATGTCTGATCTTTCAATCAAGACCGAGGATATCCCCGAGGCCTACCAGGGACTCGGCGGAAGAGGACTTACTTCGGCCGTCGTGGCAAACGAGGTGGACCCCACCTGCTCCCCTATCGGCCCCAACAACAAGCTCGTCTTTGCACCGGGTCTCCTGGGCGGGACGAACTGTGCGAATTCAGGCCGTATTTCCGTTGGTGCCAAGAGTCCCCTCACCGGGGGCATCAAGGAGTCAAATTCAGGCGGCCAGGCCGGTGGATATCTTTCCCGGCTGGGCATTGCCGCCATCATTATCGAAGGCATGGCTGAAGAGGGAAAACTCTACAAGCTTTACGTGGGCAAGGACAAACAGGAGCTCTCAGCGGCAGACGATCTCAAGGGACTGGGCAACTATGCCACGGTGGACAAATTGAAAAGGGCATTCGGGGACAAGGCCGGCTTCGTAAGCATCGGCCAGGCAGGAGAAATGAAGCTTCCTGCCGCCAGCGTGGCCTTTACCGACCGGGAAGTCAGACCCACCCGGCACGCGGGTCGCGGGGGACTCGGTGCGGTGATGGGCTCCAAGGGACTCAAGGCAATCGTAATCGATCCTGCCGAGGGTGAACTGGCCCCGCTGGTGGACAAGGAAGCCTTCAAGGCTGCTGCCAAACGGTTTGCCAAGGCCCTGCAGGACCACCCGGTCACGAGCCAGGGTCTCACCAACTACGGCACTGATATCCTTATCAACATCATCAATGAGGCAGGTGCTTTACCCACCCGCAATTTCAGTTCCGGCCGGTTTGAAACTGCTGACAAGGTGGGAGGGGAATCACTCAATAAAATCACCGTGGAACGGAAGGGAAATCCCACCCGTGGCTGCATGTCAGGATGCATCATCCGCTGCTCCGGTGACTACCTGGACAAAAACGGCGACTTTCTCTCCAAATGGCCCGAATATGAGACGGTCTGGGCCTGGGGCCCCAACTGCGAGATTGACGACCTGGATGCCATCGCGAGGATGGACCGCGCTTGTGATGATTTTGGGCTGGATACCATTGAAACGGGCAATGCCATTGCGGTTGCCATGGAAGGCGGCGTCAAGCCATTCGGTGATGTTGCCGGGGCAGAAGAACTCCTTGCCGAAATCGGCAAAGGAAGCCCCCTGGGTCGTCTCTTAGGTTCCGGGGCGGGCGCCGTGGGCAAGGCCTTTGGCGTAAGGAGGGTGCCCGTGGTCAAAAACCAGGCATTACCGGCCTATGACCCACGGGCGGTGAAGGGTGTCGGCGTCACGTATGCCACCTCTACCATGGGCGCGGATCACACGGCCGGATACGCGGTCGCGACCAATATCATGAACGTCGGAGGAAGCCTGGATCCCTTGAAACCTGAAGGTCAGGTAGAACTTTCCAAAGGCCTCCAGGTGGCCACCGCGGCCATTGACACTGCCGGTCTGTGTCTGTTTGTGGCCTTCCCGGTCATGGACATGCCCGATGCCCTGATCGCCATCGTGGACATGCTGAATGCCAAGTACGGGCTTTCCATGACCGCGGATGACGTCACGGCCCTTGGCCAGAAGGTCCTGCAGATCGAACGGGATTTCAATGCCCGAGCGGGCTTTACCGCGGCGGATGACCGGCTGCCGGAATTCTTTTGCCAGGAAAAGCTCCCGCCCCATGACGTGGTCTTTGATGTGCCGGACGAGGAACTGGACACGGTCTTCAAATTCTAACTCAAATGTTCCTGTTTCCCCCGCCCGTGTATCTCAGCGGGGCAGGGGAAACCCAACAATCCACTACCAGCCAGAGTCTCATTCTGCTGAAGAGGGTCGGGCTCAGAAAAGGAATTGACAAGCCCCCCGACCGCCTTGCTGAGCAGCTATTGCCGCCGCAAGTGCACCATTGTGCTCGCAAAAAGATTGCTGTGTCCCTTGTTTTTTCTCCTCTAGTACGAGACACGCTTAGAACTTCCCTTCGTGGGTGAACTCTCCTATGGCACGCCGTTTCGGGGCGGATGATCCCTTGGCTGGATAGCCGAGGGGAATCAGACTGACCAGCTCATACCCGTCAGGCACCCCCAACACCCCCTTTGCCTTGTCATGATCCAGGAGTCCTATCACCACGGTTCCTAAGCCCTGTGCATACGCGGCCAGGCAGATGGACTGTGTCGCGATTCCCAGGTCATACATGAACCAGTCTCCGAACTTGGTGGTGACCTGGTCCTTGTAATACCCTGAACTCTGGAGTTTCCCGCACAGGGCAAGCACGACCGGCGCCTGGACGAGCGCCTTTGCACCCGGATTTGTCGGCGGCAGGGTCTCTTTCAACCGTTCTTTTGTGTCGCCGTCCCTCACCACCACAACTTCCCAGCACTGGGTATTGGCCCAGGAAGGTGACCATTGCACAGCTTCCAGGACCTGGTTCAGGATCCCCTCCGGAATTTCCTTTTCCTCGTATCTCCGTATACTCCTTCTTCCTTTCAAAATTTCCATAAAATCAGTCATATTTTTCTCCTTCCTTTGAACTCAACTATTCTTCCAGATGCAGCAGCAGCGCTGCATTATTCCCTGAAACCTGATCAAATTCCTCCCCTGACAATCCCGCCTTCTCCATCTCTTCGAAATATCTTGAGGGGCCCAGGAGCGGATAATCGCTGCCCAAAAGAATCTTCTCAAAACCCACAATACTCCCCACCACAGGATAAATTTCCGGGTCATAGAGATAGGGTGATGCCGCCGTGTCAAACCACACGTTTTCGAGTGCTCCTTTCACTTCCCGCTTCATGAGCGCGTAGAAAGGCAGCCCGCCACCCCAGTGCGCAAGGATAATCCGGTTTGAGGAATACCTCTTGATGAACCCGTAGATCTGCCCGAGCGTCATGGGCGTTTTGCCTGGATACTGGTGGCCGACTGGCTCGTTGGTGTGCAGGAGGACAATCGCGTCACGATCAAGGGTGATTGCCATGACCTCTTTCAGCATGTCGGAGATTTCCGCAGTGAGCCCATCGCCGTATACAGCCAGCTCTCCAACGCCGGCAAGTCCCGCGTTGAGGCAGCGCTCAGTCTCTTTCGCCGCCTCCCGCAGAAGGGGAGAAAAACAACCCAAACCAACCAGGCGACCCGGATACCGGTGAACCGCGTCCAGCACGTAATCGTTATGGCGCCTTACTCGATCAGCGTCCTCCCAGGGAAATCCGAAAATAACCGCCTTATCGATCCCTGCCTCGTCCATGTGTTGCAGCAGCTCTGAAACACCGGCAAGTCTCGCCCGGGGTGAATCATACAGTGTCCTGAAGGCTGGTTCGCCGGAGAAGTATCGTGATCGTTCCTGCCTGAAGGGAGGAGGAAAAACATGGGTATGAACGTCTATTTTCATTGCAGCAGTGCTTCAATGGATTTCTTCAGGATGCCGTGGCGGTAGCCCACAATCTTGTTCCGTATCTTTCCCTCGCGGTCAATGAGAAACATGGTGGGTATGGCCGGACTCTCCGTTCCAAAATAGTCTTTCATAATCTTCATGTCATAGCGCAGTACCGTATAATTCATATCGAATTTTTCCATAAATGCCTTGAGGAAAAGATCCGAGGCCTGTATGGGATCATCCAGAGACACCCCGATGATGACCACGCCCTGGCCCCGGTATTCTTTCTGCAACCCGGTAAGTTCCGGGATCGACATGCGGCAGGGAGGGCACCACGTTGCCCAGAAATCAAGGACAACAATCCGGCCCTTGAACTGGGAAAGTGATATTTCGTTTCCGTTCACATCTTTCAGGCTGAAATCAGGTGCCTCTTGCAAGGCGTCCACCTTACTCTGGCATCCAAAAGTAAAAAACAGCAGTGCGACAATCGCACAACCCACATAGAGCATTGTTTTCCGTAATACCATGATAACTCCCTGGTTCCTTTGCCCCCGCGGGCAAATGAATTCAAAAAAAGACTTTTATTTTTATCCCATCTCCCTATAATAAAGCAAGGGATTTCAGGCCACATGCAGCCAAAAATCACCATATTCTTCTTTCTCGCTTTGCTTTTCTGTATCATCGGGGCAATGCTCCCCTCCCCTCTTGCCGCGGACAAGGCAGACATCCATCATTCGGTTATTGCCGGAACCTGGTACCCAGGAGACAGGCATCAACTTTCAGCCACCATCCAAAAATACCTGTCTTGCTCCAGAAAGGTTCCCCTGGGAGGGACCCCTCGTGCTCTTATTGTCCCCCACGCCGGATATAGATACTCAGGCGCGGTTGCCGCCCACGCCTATCGGCAGCTCAAAGGATCCGGGTTCAGCCGGATCATTCTCGTGGGTCCCAGTCACTACCTCGCCTTCGACGGCGTTTCCGTCAACCTTCAATCTGCGTATGAAACACCCTTGGGCTCGGTTCCCGTGGACCTGGACCTCGCGAGAAAAATCATCAGCGCCCGGCCCGATTTTCGATGGATCAGGCAGGCCCATGCCAGGGAGCACGCACTGGAAATCCAGCTTCCCTTTCTCCAGACGGTCCTGGGGAATTTTCAGATCATTCCCATTGTCATAGGGAGGCAGGACTATGCAACCGCGGAGCGGTTGGCCCGCATCCTTGCGGCACTGATCCGCGGAAGGAGAGACACGCTCCTCCTCGCTTCCAGCGATCTTTCCCATTACCATTCCTCCCAGCAGGCCAGGATGCTTGATGCGTGTTTTGCCTCCCACGTGCTCGCCCTTGACGCCAAAGGACTTGCCCGGGACCTGGCGGCAGGAAAGACCGAAGCGTGCGGGGGCGGCCCTGTCATGACCGTCCTCCTTGCCGCGAAACGGCTGGGAGCCACCAAGGCAATCATCCTGGGGCAGGCCAACTCCGGGGATGTTACCGGGGATCAAGGCCGCGTGGTGGGCTATCTTTCCGCTGTCCTCATCGCCCCGTTTCCGAAATAACCATGCAAACCGGCATCATGCTCCCGGAGAAGGGCTGGGTGAGAAAGCCTTTTTTCCCCAGACCGGTGGAAGCTGTCCTAGTCCTCCCGAGGTGAAGAGTTTCATCACGACTAATTCATCTGATAAAAATCCACATCCACACTCAGCTCAACCCCCTTTGACTGCAACCTCCCCTTGAACAAACGATCCACTGCCTCCACCAGGTGATTGACCAGTGCAACCTTTCCGCCTTTGACCAGTATTTGCCATCGATACTTCCCCTTCACCCGGAACAGGGGGGCCTCCGCCGGGCCGAGGATCTTGATCTCCTTGCCCCTCCTGGGCCATCCGGCAATAATTTCTTTCATTGCTTCACCCAGGAAACGGGCGGCTTCAGCTGTTTTCTCCTTGCTGTTTCCCTTGATCCTCAAGCACGTCATGTGAGAGAAAGGAGGGTATCCCAGGGCCTCTCGAAGCCCTCTTTCTTTCTCGAAAAAAGCGTCATAATCATGGGTTATCGCCGTCTTGATGGCATAATGGTCAATATTAAATGTCTGCACGATAACCCTTCCTTTTTTTGTCCCGCGACCTGCCCTGCCGGCCACCTGAGACAAGATATGAAAGGTCCTTTCCCCTGCCCTGAAATCAGGGAAACCAAGAGACAAATCGGCAGCGATGACCCCTACCAGCGTCACATTCGGAAAATCATACCCCTTGGTGATCATCTGGGTCCCAACCAGGATATCGATTTCGCCCGCGCCGAATTTCCTCAGTATCTGAACAGCGCTTCCCTTCTTCCTTGTGCTGTCGGTATCCATTCTCGCCACGCATGCGCCTGGGAATACTTTCCGAAGCTCATCTTCCAATCGCTCGGTCCCGAATCCATAGGGTTTCAGCCGTTTGCCATGGCAGGAAGGACATTCCGCAGACAGCGCACTGTGAAAGCCGCAATAGTGGCACCTCAAACGGTTATCCTGATGATGTATGAGCGCAACATCGCAGTTCGGGCACTGCATTGTCTTGCCACAGGTCAGGCACACATACAGACGGTGAAAACCCCGGCGATTCAAAAAAAGAAGGGCCTGATTTCCGTCCCGTATTTCACTGCGGAGGGCCTCTTTGAGCCGCCGGCTGAGGATCTGCCCTTTTCCGCCATATTCGGTTTCCGATCTCATATCCACCATTTCGATTTCCGGGAAAGGCCGCTTCTCCACTCGCTCGGGCATGCGAACAAGATGATACCGTCCACTGAGGGAATGATGGTAGGATTGAATGGACGGGGTACCGGAACCAAGCAGGGCCACCGCTTTTTCCATCTTCGCCCGGACCACCGCAGCGTCCCTTGCCTGATACCGCGGGGGATTTTCCTGTTTGTAGGCGGTGTCATGCTCTTCGTCCACGATGATGAGCCCCGGATCCGGAACTGGCGCCCAGATGGCTGACCGGGGGCCAATGACCAGATCCACGTCCCCCTTTGCCAGCCGAATCCACTGGTCATACCTTTCCCCCCGGCTCAACGCGCTATGATATATGGAGATCCTTTCACCCAGTCTGGAACTGAAAATCCCAAACATATAGGAAGCCAGGGAAATTTCGGGAACCATGAGAATTGCCTGTCTGCCGTTCCTGATCACCTCTTCAACAGCCCTGAGATAAACCTCGGTCTTCCCGCTCCCGGTGACCCCATAAAGCAGGCAGGGAGAAAATCGCCGTCGCCTTAAACGCTGTTTGATATCTTCCAGTGCGGATGCCTGCTGTTCAAGGAGGACCTCTGGAGTAATGGATGGACTGAGAAGTCCTCCTGCCGGATTCCGGTAGACAGGGGCCACAAAACCTTCCACGATTCCTTTTTTCACCCATTTCTCCACCAGATATCTGCCGTTCGGAAACTCCTTACAGATTTCCGATTGCAGAATAGCCCCTTTCGAAAGGACCCGCGTGAGAAACGCCGCCTCATTCCTCGCTCCTGATCGTGCCGAGTCCAGGGAGGCCACAATCTCTCTCAGGTGCACTTCGTCTTTTGCCTTGATGAATCGACGGAGCAGCGGGCCGGTTGGGTTTCTCGGCGCACGGTCAATGAACGTGAGGAATCCCCTTTCCCGGAGGCGGTATATCGTGTGGAGAGGGCGGGGAAGCCGTGCGCCGGGATGATCCCTTACCCAGAGGAGACGCTCTTTTTCCTGAGGGGGAAGTCCTCCTTTTTCCAGGGCCTCCGTCCCTTTACGGGTCAATCCGGCGCTCTTATAGGTGTCCATGTTGATCCCGCCTGGCAGAGCGTTCCGAATGACCAGGCCCAGAGGATAAAGATAGTACCTGGAAACCCATTCAAAAAAAGGGACCATATTTTTGTGAAACAAGGGAAGCGGGTCCAGAACGTCTGTAATTTCCTTCAACGATTGTGCAATATCCGGAAAAGGAATCACTTCCAACACATAGCCCGTAACTGTTCTTTTCCCGAAGGGAACCCTCACCCGCATTCCAATAGCAACCTGCCCTGTCAGGAAATCCGGTACAGCATACGTATAGGTTCCCTCCACCGGCAGGGAGACGGCAACTCTCAGACAGGTCTGTTTTTTCGGCTCGGTCAATGTGTACCCATCGGCAAAGGATTCTCTGATGCAGTCGCCCGCAAACACGTGGAATAAAAAAGAGGCACGGGCATCTTGCTGTGCCCCTTTTCACAACTCATTGGAGGTCATTTTTGATGAGGCCCAAGGGAAGGGAAACATTGAAGTCTGCGTCGAGAATAAGATACGTTTCAGCCGGTTCCCCATCCAGGAAATATTCAATCGTGAATGGGAACCATCCATTCCGTACTTTCCTGTAATCCTTGAAGCGCACTTCAATCATTCTTGTTTGCGCACCGAAAACAGTCTTGTAGTTCAGGAGGAGAGGAAGAAACCGTTCTTTTTCTATGAGGAGGCGGGGACCTTCCCTTGGGGCCGCTCCAATACAGAACGCGATCACTCCGTTCAAGCGGGTGAACGACACGGTCTCCAAGTCAATGTCCCATTCCATGAGGTAGGTGGCCAGGTTGTTGGGCGTATTTGCCACCAGCAGTTTCCGGTACGCGGAATCGATATCAAGCCGGAGCGTCTGGATATCTTCCGGCGACATGTCCTGCCCCACGATCTCAGGCACAACCAGGGAACCATAAAACCCGGGAGACTTTATCCAAACCTTCTCTTCAAAGGTGATGGCCTGGTCCTCGTCTTGTTCGGTGGTCATCAATCGTGTGGATTGAGTCAAAAGTACCGTGTGAAACCGGGAAAAACGCGAGGACATGAGATCAAGCAGTTGTTCGGCAGGCATGATGTAGGCATGTCCATTCCGGCACGTACCCACAGATCCTCCTGTCACCAACACAACCACAATGGCTGCAACGCTCCTTTTTATCCACATGTGCAACAAAACTCCTCCTTTCAAGATACGGGGGCCCCCTCAAGTTCTTGCAGCATTTCCTCCCGCACCCGGGCCATTAATGCGGCAATATCCCTCGCTGAATAGTCACCAACGGCAATCGGTTTTCCAACCGAAAGGGTGAAATGGCCTCGCCGTATGGTAAAACTCCCTTTCGGCATAATACGGCGGCTTCCTTGTATCACCACGGGAACAATATCGCACCTCGATTTCAGGGCCAACTTGAATCCACCGCGCTTGAATTCCTGTAACCGGCCATCCACACTTCGGGTCCCCTCGGGAAAAATCAGGACGGAAGCGCCGTTTCTGATCCTCTCGGCCGCGTGCTGCATACTTTTCACGGCCTTCCTGGGATCATTTCTTTCTATCCCAATATAACCGGCTCGCTTCATCGCGAACCCAAAAAGAGGAATCCTCATCAATTCCTGTTTCATGAGAAACTTGAAGTCCACGGGAAGATATGCCAGAAGTCCGAGAATATCAAAGTAGCTTTGATGATTCGTCATGTAAATCCTGGGAATCCGGCTATCAACCTGCTCGCAGCCCTTTGCGGTAACCTTGACCCGGGAGAGCCAGAGGATCACTCGTGCCCATGGTTTTGCCACATAAAAATGGATAACCCTGCTCCTGCTTCCGAACAGGGTCAGCAGGGCCGCCCAGAGACAAAAAACAATCGTGTGCAAAATGATGAGGCTGTTCAGGCCAATAAATCTCAACATGTGGCACTCCCTGAGCGGGTCCAAATTAATTACCATTAATTGATTGACACATAAAACTATTTATGCTATGAAAGTTGATAATTCACATATAATTAAACATAACTTCTCGCAACGATGGAGAACATGATGGCCGACTATATTGTGTGTCCGAACAAGCGAAACGCCCCCCGGGTGAATGTGCTGGTCTGCCGGGAACGGTGTCCCATGAACAAGGAATGCCAGGCGTATGCCGCGCATTTTTCAATTTCCCTGACGGAAAAGTCCCTTTCTCTGCCTTTAAAGGCACAAAAGGTACCTGCCGTTGCACCCTAGGGGCGGCTACCCCTGAAATACCGGCGAACGGACCGGCAATACCACCTTTACCATGATCATGTCTCCCTCCTCCCGGAAGACATCTATTCTCCCCCCATGTTTGTTCACGATAATCCTTGAAAGCGGGAGGTCAAGTACTTTTGAAGATTCCTTGAACGGCAGACGGGGAAGAAAAAACTGCTCCAGGTCTTCCTCAGAGATCCCCTCGGCATGATGTCGGAAGACAATCAGTATCCAATCCTGTTCTCTCTGAAGTGTGACAAAAAGCGGATTCCCTTCCGGTGTCGAGAGAATGCAGTGCCCGATCAGGCCGTCCAGGGCCTTTGATAAGAGATCCTCATCCCCGGTCATTGAAGGCACATCGCCAGAGACAGATTTCACGAGTTTGATCTCTCTGGTTGAAAGTTCCGACGCATGTTCAGCGAGAATTGAATCCACAACAGAAACAACATCCACTTCGTCAACCTGCATCGTTACTGGTTCGATGGACCGCAACATTATCCCCAGGATTTCTTCCAGCCTGGCCACTTCCTCCACAATGATGCGGGCGGCCTTTCCATTGGGATCTCCCTCGGGCAGCTTCTCGGCAAGCCTCCTGGCGAACCCTCCTGCGGTGGTGAGTGGATTTCTAATCTCATGGGCAAGCCGTGCGGATATCTCTCCAAGCACCCTGATTTCTTCGGTCTGCAACGCCCGTTCCTGGTAAACCTTGAGTTCGGTGATATCCATCATGATCCCATCTATCCAGCGGATGCTTCCGTTACTGTCAAGAGAGGGAATAGCCTGATCAATGAGGGTGAACATCTTTCCATCCCTGGATCTGACCATTCTCTCCATCCTGAATTCCCTCTCCTTTCCCCAGCAGGCCTCCAGGATATCCTCTCCGTCTTTCTCATCCTGCCCACAGATTTTTTCACGCCAGAAATACCGATCTCCCACTACTTCATCCGGGGTATATCCCAGCTTGTCGGTAAAATAGGGATTGATAAATTCCGTGGTTCCATCGATCAAAATACGATACACGATAAGGGGGACATTTTCCACAAATGTCCTGTATTTTTCTTCTGATTCCACCAGATCAGCAGTTCTTTCCCGAACCTTCTCCTCCAGGGTCTGGGCATACTCCTCTATCTTTTCCCGCCTTTCCTTCAATGCCCCAAGCATGGCATTCAACGATTTCGTCAGGCTGCCTATTTCGTCATCAGGCCTGGATTGCAGGCGGCTTTCTCTCTTTCCTTCCGCGATCTCCTCAGCCTCCTTGACAATTTCCGTAATGGGCTTCACAAATCGTATTGCAACAAGCCAGGTGAGACAGAAGGACACAATGACTCCACCGATGGCAATAAAAAGCATCAGGTTTCTTCTTTCAGCAAGGCGTGCAGCGGCGTCCGAACGATCAAGTGCTATAAGGACAACGGCAACCACATCACCGTAATAGTCCTTCAAGGGGCCGAGCAGAATCGAGCGAGCCGGGAGATTTTCCGGCGCCACCATAATGATAGGCTCGGTTTCCTTTCTCTTCGTGAAGTAACGGGCCGGAGAAAATTTCATGCAATTCCGGTCCGTACAGGCCAACAAAGCATACTCGCCTTTTCCCCGCTTTTCATATATCCCGAAATCAGCCTTCCATTCCCTTTTCAGTTCGGTCAGGAGCCTGCTGTCAAAAGGGTATCCTACTTCAACACTTCCAACCAGGTTTCCCTCGTGCATGATGGGCGCAACTCCTCTGAGCCCCAGGCCGGATCTCCCCCATTCCAACCCTGATACCCCGTTTCGGGACCGCATTGCTTCAACCACGGTCTTTCGATAGGCCATCATCTCACCCTGTTTGCCTCTCCTGTGAAGGCGGAGGAATGACCTTCCCGGCGGCAGATGGAAATGAAATTGCTCTATGCCGAATTTCTTTTTCAGGACTTTAAAAATAGGTGCAGCATATTTCTCCAGTGCCTTTCTGTCCCTTCGCGCCACCAGTTTCCTGATTTCCGGATTTTCGGCAATTACAGATGCCATGGCCAAAACCACGCGCTCTTTCTGGTGAGTATTATACAGAAACAGGCGGTAGAGCTGTTCCATCTGACGGGCGCTTTCCTGGTTGATGAGTGTCTGCTGGGAATTCAGGCCCAGATAGACCAGGGAAGTTGTCCCGATAAAGGCAAAGGCCAGGAAGGGAATCAAAAGCTTCCAGATGAGACTGATGCTGCGTATCCTGTAAAGAATTCCAGACCACATTGTCTTGTGAATAAATCTCATTCTCCCGGCCAACCGGCTCAACCGGTTAACCTAGTGTACGCCGACCAGCGGCATTTTCCCCATATCTCTCAGGATCCTTTGCTGCCTCAGTCTCACAGAAGCGTTCGGCCGCTTCACGGACCACCGGTGAGGACTTGGCAAAACAGCAGCGAGTAACGCTGCCTGTGATGCAGACAGGCTTGAAGAAGGTATATGGAAGTACTTTTGAGACGCTGCCTCTACACCCCTGACGCCGGCTCCCCAGTCCACCGTGTTCAAATAGAGTTCCAGGATCCTCTGCTTGCTTAAAAATGTTTCCAGGAGCAGTGTATAGTAAGCCTCCGCCATTTTTCTCGACCAGCTCCTCGAGGGCCACAGGAAAACGGTTCGAGCCACCTGCATGGTAATGGTGCTCGCACCCCGCTTCCTTTTTCTGCGGAATATATCCTTCATTGCATGAGACATTTCCACGAAATCAAAACCGTGGTGCCAGAGAAACCGCTGATCCTCGGCAGCCAGCACGGCCTTTCTTACATGTGGAGAGATATGACTGAGCGCTTTCCATCTCCTGCCGCGCCCCCTCGCCGGGTGAGCACCCGATCCGGGCAACAACCTGGCCATCGCCCCCAACAAAGGAGGATTAATGAAACGAGTCGCAAGTACCTGGGCACTCGAAAAAACCAGGAGAAACAGGAGGGTTATCAGCACCCATCTCGTGATTTTCCTGCCGAGACTTCGCTTCCGCTTCCGGGCCACCTTTTTCTACCTCTCATCCTGCTTGATCTTGTTCCACGCATCGTCCATTTCATCCGGCGTGGCCTCTCTGAGCCCCTTCCCTGCAATTGATAACTTCTCTTCCATCAACAGAAATCTTCGGATGAATTTTCTGTTCGCCATCCTCAAAAGATCTTCCGCATTGAGACCCCAGTGCCTCGCGAGGTTGACGAGGGAAAAAAGCAGATCTCCGAGCTCTTCCCCCACCATTCGGGGATCCTGCTTTTCAACGGCCTCACTCAATTCACCGATCTCCTCGGTGACTTTTTTCCAAACGGCGTTCCTGTCCTCCCAGTCAAAGCCCGCTTTTGAGGCTCGCTCACTCAGCCGATGGGCCCGTTGAAGGGCCGGAAGTGCAACAGGAACCTGCTCCAGAAAGGATCCGTCCTTTTCTGCACCATTTCTTTCACGTTCCTTTATCTTCGCCCAATTGGCCGCTACTTCTGCAACGTCTTTTACCCGGGTATTTCCAAAGACGTGCGGATGACGCCGGATCATTTTCTCAATGATCTTTTCCAGGACGTTGACCAGATCAAACGCACCTTTTTCCTCTCCCAGGTAGGCAATGAAAACCACCTGAAAAAGAAGGTCACCCAGTTCTCCGCACACTTCTTCGGGCAGGTTCCGCTCAATGGCGTCCAGGACCTCATAGGCCTCTTCCAGCAGGTACATCCGTACGGTATACATGGTCTGCTTTGCATCCCACGGACAACCATCCGGTGCCCTGAGCCGCTCCACCAGATCAACAAGCCTGCTTATCGCGCTCGCCAGTGACTTATGGTCCATCGGAAATATCCAGGTTATCAGGTCTACGGTTCACGGTCCATTCTTAAAGAGAACTCTGAGACTTTCTTGGTGTGTTTTTGTCAATCCTTCCGGATCGTCCGAGCCATTTTTTCCTCTTCCACCGGTCAGAGGCTCCTGGAGAAAGAAACCCCGCAAGAGACTGATATGACGACACGATCACCGGTGCCAGTCTGGACCCGGCAATCAATGGCGCCTTGGCGGGCAGGAAAAAGGTGAGCAAAACAATAACAAGATAGGTGAGAATAATGCCCTTCAGAACGGCCAGAGCGGCTCCCAGTCCCTTGTCTGCCCAACCCAGGAAGGCTTTTTTTACCAATAGCTTCAGTCCCCATCCGGCCAGGTTACAGCCAACCAGAACAACAAAAAAAATGCCTGCGAAACTGATCAATGAAAGGAATCTGCTGGAAGAGAGGTGTGATTTCAGGAACAAGGTCAATTGAGGTTGTAGTTTGACAGCGAGCCATATGCCCAGGATCACGCCGGCAAGGGAACCCATCTCCTTGAAGAACCCTCGCCAGATCCCCCGTACGATGAAAAAAATCATCGCACCTATAATAATCATATCCAGGATATTCATTCAGATATTTTTATCAAAGGTCTCAAGCCCCCGTCAAGGTGATTGTCAAGGCCATGGAGACAGCAGGGCCCCTTTTCAGGAAGGCATGCCTTGTTTTCTCCAACTTCCTGTGTTAGAAAAATGGAACATTCTTCTCTTTTGCGATAGGACGCCCTGAACATGCTGAGCGAAAAGGAAAAAATCGATCTGATTACCCGGATCAGCCTCGACATCAATCAGGTGAAAGATATTGATATGCTCCTTGAAAGGATCCTGAGCAATATTCGAAAGTTTTTCAATGCTGATGCCGGATCCATGTACCTCAAACACCGGAACATGCTTCGATTCAGCTTCACCCAAAACAACACCCTCCAGAAAAGGCTTGAACCGGGCAAAAAGCTCATTTACAGCACCTTCTCTATTCCCATAAACAATAATTCTATCTCCGGCTACGTGGCCAAAAACCGGAAGCTGGTCAATATCCCCGATGTTTATGACCTGGGCGGTGAACCCTACACCTTTGATGCCGAGTTTGATCAACTTTCTGATTATCGCTGCAAATCAATGCTGGCCGTTCCCATGACCAACCAGCGGGGCGATGTACTGGGGGTGATCCAAATCATCAATGCCCAGGATGAAAAAGGGAATGTCATCCCTTTTTCCCCGGCTGATGAACTCGCGATCACGCATTTTGCCACCAGCGCTGCACTCGCCATTGAACGCGCCCAGATGACCAGGAGCATCATCCTCAGGATGATCAGCATGGCGGAGTTGCGGGACCCAACGGAAACAGGGGCCCACGCAAACCGGGTTGCTGCATTTTCCGTGGAAATTTTCGAGGCCTGGGCCAGAAAAAATGGTCTCCCGCCCGATGAAATCAACCGGCAGAAAGATATCCTTCGTATGGCGGCCATGCTCCACGACGTGGGAAAGGTGGCCATCAGTGACCTCATATTAAAAAAACCCGGAAAACTCACCATGAAAGAGTTTGAGACCGTGAAAAGCCATACCTACCTCGGGGCTCGCCTCTTCAGCGAAAACCGATCGGAGTTGGATGAGATGGCCGTCCAGGTAGCCTTGAATCACCACGAAAAGTGGGACGGGACCGGTTATCCCGGGCACGTGGATCCCCTCTCCGGGAAGCCCTTTCCGGAGCATGTGGGACCGGGAGGCGAACCACTCCCCAAACAAGGTGAGGATATTCCGCTTTTTGGAAGGATCGTGGCGGTTGCGGATGTCTATGACGCCCTTTGCTCACGACGGGTATATAAGGAACCCTGGGATGAGGGCCGGACCCTGGAAGCCATGCATCTGGGGGCAGGCACCCATTTTGATCCGGCAATCATCGAGGCCTTTTTCTCCGCCCTGGACGTCCTCAAATCCATTGTGGAGCGGTATCCCGAATAGCCGAAGGTTTCGGGAGAAACTTCCCCAGGAGTCTGTTCCTATTTAGGTGGTCACATACAATCAATATTGCTTCCACGTTTCAAAATACTTCAGACTTCAGTCTTCAGCCTAAACAGCTAACCCCCTTGTTTGCGGGGAAGCCTGATCGTAAATGTTGTCCCCTTGTTCGGCCGGCTCTCCACCGTGATCTCGCCACCGTGCTTTGCGATGATCCCGTGACTGACCGAAAGCCCGAGGCCCGTCCCGTTCTTTTCGGATTTCGTGGTAAAAAACGGTTCAAATATATTTTCCATCCGCTCCCTCGGTATCCCGCACCCCGTGTCCTCGAAGGTAATCTTGATAGCATCCTTGTTCTGCAACGACCGGATGGTCAGGATCCCGCCATCTTCCATGGCATCTGCTGCGTTCAATGCCAGATTAATAAACACCTCCTGTAACTGGCTCTTGTCTCCCTCAATGGGAGGGAGGAGCGGGTCCAGTTCTTTCCTGATTTCTATGTCTTGAAATACCGACTGAATTTCCATGAGTTCGAATATTTCCTTTACAGCCTTGTTCAAATCAAGCGTCTCCACATGACGTTTGCGCTGTCGTGAAAAATCGAGGAGTCCCTGGACGATCTTTTTGCATCGCTCAGCCTGATTGACCACTCTTTTCAAGTTTGCATACGGGACGGTGTCCTCAGATAGTTCTTCCAGTGCCAGTAAGCCGTACATCATGATAGCCCCAAGGGGGTTATTCAGTTCATGGGCGACGCCCGCCGCCAGTCTCCCGATGGATGCCAGTTTTTCCGAATGAAATAACTGTTTTTGGGTTTCAAGCAATTTTCGCTCCATTTGCAGTCTTTCCTTCAGGTCCACGAATATCCCCACGGTCGCAATTTCTTTCCCGTTTGCATCATAGAGGAGAGCTGCTGAAAGATTTCCTTCTACAATATTGCCATCCCTCCTCTCATAAGACATGGGGTAGGACCTGAGCTTTCCAGGGCCCCCGTACTCTTTTCCCCGTATCATCTTCATGATTTCCCTGGCCACGCCGTCAGGATAGATGTCCCGAATATTGATCTTTCCGATCACCTCCCCGGCCGAATACCCGAGAATCTCTTCTGCCGCCTTATTCCAAATGATAATCTCCCCTTTCATATCCGCTGCCATGATGGCATTGGGAGAACTCATGATGATGTTGTTCATGAAATCATTCGCTTTTGCCAGTTCCCTTTCCAGCCGTCTCCGCTCAGTCAGGTCAATAACGATTCCCTCATACCCGACAATGGATCCTTCTTCATTGCGCCGTAAATGGCACGTAAACGCCACCGGAAAAACGCTCCCGTCTTTGCGCACCATCTCCACCTCATATTCAACCAGGCGTCCTTCCCGGGAAAGGCGTTTTTGCAGTTCCTCTGCATTTTTGGGATAGGCGTAAAGATCTTTTGTCATATCTATGCCGGAGAGTTCTTCCTTGGTCTCATATCCCAATAAATCAAGAAAACGGTTGTTTGCTTCAATGAGAGCTCCATCGTGCGTGCAAACGAACACTCCACAGTAAATATTGTCGAATAATCTCTTGAACTCGCCTTCAGACGTCTTGGCCCTGTTTTCAAACTTTTTCTTTTCAGTGACGTCACGATAAATGAATACCACATTCCTCACCGGATCTGAGCCAGGAGGCAACGGCATTCCGATCACGTCAAAGAACTTGTTCAGATGAGAAAGAGGGCGTTCAAACCGTATTATCTCTCCTGCAAACACTTGATTCATCAGGCACCACGGACACCGGTCATCCCGGTGACTGACGGCCTGATAGCATTTCCGCCCGTGCCCTTCCCCGACATATGCAATCATCACCCGATTCATGTATTGAATGGTCTCCCGGGCATCGATGACGAACGCGCCGTCTCTTATGGCCTCAAGAAAGGGGTATATTTTTTGATTCACCGTTTTCATGCTCTCCCCAGGGCCCTGTTCACGTACTTTAAGAGGTCAGTAGGAGAAACAGGTTTCTGGAGGACAAAATCACATGGCATCCAATCATCTTCCGGATAACTGTCCCAGGGGCCTTTCAGGTCCACGGAGGTTATCATGATCCTCGGCTTTTCTTTTGTTTCTTCATCATCAGTCAAGGCTTGCACCACATTCGACCCTTCACTATAGGTCTCCATCATCAGATCTATGATGTACAGGTCCGGCTTCTCGGTCTTGGATTTTTCCAATCCTTCTTTCCCGCTGTATGCCTCCAGCACCTCATAGCCTCCTGATCTGAGAACGGTGCCTGTGGATTTCACAAAATCGGGATCATCATCAATAATGAGAATTTTTCTGCCTTTTTCTCCCATTTTCTCTCCCTCCTTTCGCTCCCTGGATCATAGGATATGCAACCGTAAGCAACTTTACCTTTTCCTGGACTCCTGTACTTTGTTGATTGCATCAATGATCTCAATGGCGCCCAACCCAACCGGGCAGACATCAGAACACCGCCCACATCCGACACATCCTGT
This sequence comes from Deltaproteobacteria bacterium, assembly GCA_019309145.1. GTDB lineage: Bacteria > Desulfobacterota > DSM-4660 > Desulfatiglandales > Desulfatiglandaceae > B46-G9. The sequence goes on from JAFDGR010000005.1 coordinate 22,296, forward strand.
CTCATGGTAATTCATCAGGTCGAACTTGAGCTTGTGTTCGTACCTCCGGGCCAGCCTGGCCCCTTGGGTCGTCCTGGGGTTATGCCCGCTTGTCTCCCTGGTAAACCCGGAAAAGAGACATGCATCCCAGTTCCTGCATCGGAGATACCCTGCATCACCGGGATAATCGTACACATTGAAACAGGTACATGTCGGGCAGACATAGGTGCAACCACCACACTTGATACAGCGCTCTGCCAGGAGCTCCCAGAAGGAATCATCCACCTTATTTGCAAGGAGTTTTTCAGTGGCGCTCTGTACCCCGTTTGTAGCCATCCCGGCATGTGCCGCCCTCTCTTCTATTGCCGCAAGTTTTTGCCTGTCCTCTTCGCCAGCCGAGTCAAAAAAGCCGTTTCCAAGAATGGCTTTTCCCCTCTCGCTCCCTGCCATGGCGATAAAATAACTCCCCGCATCGAACAACTGGACATCATGGGGTATATCAGTAAGAAAGAGTTCACCTCCTGTTGCCTTGCAGAAACAGGTCTCGCTCGGCGGTTCGTTACAGGCGACCACAATACAGGTCACCGCGTACCTCCTCGCGAAGTAATGGGGGTCAACCAGGTTGTCCCTCCTCATAAACCTGTCCGTAAACGCGATGGCCCTCATGTCGCAGGGCCTCACGCCAAAGACAATCGTTTTCTCGTGCTCGGTTATCTTTGTAATCGTCCCCTGTCCAAACAGCAGGAGGTTTTCTGTCTGGGGGAAGAGAACCGTCTTTGCAGAGAAGGGTGCCTTGCCGACCTCACCTGTATAAGTCCCGTCCCCAAGGGGCAAAAGCAGCATGTCCCCATTTTCGGTGCGTTGGGGGCAGTAAACCTGTGCCTCCCTGTTCATCCCGCGAAGAAAGTCCTGGACCTTTTCTTTCGCCAGTATCTTCATCAGACCCTCCTGATACTGACTGCACAGCTCTTGTATTCCGGGATCTTGGCCACAGGATCAAGCGCACAAATGGTTAATTCATTGATATTGCCTTCACCATAATGGAACGTGCCGAACACATTGCGCTCGGGAATATCCAGGGTTACATGCACGGGGAGCCGCAGTTCCCCCCGCCTTGATTCCACGGCAACCACGCTCCCCTCTCGTATTCTCAAAGCCCTGGCATCTTCCGGGTTCATTTCAAGCACGGACCGGGGAGCCTCCCTTTCCAGTATGGATACCTTCCTTGTCATGGTTCCGGTATGAAATTGGGGCCCCACCCTGCCGGTCGTCAGGAGAAAAGGATATTCGTCATCAGGGATTTCTGCCGGTGGAATATACTCCTTTGGCTCGAAGTGCCCGAGTCCCCTGGCGAAACCATTTTTATGGAGAAAGGGTGTCCCCGGATGATGTTCGTCAGGACAGGGCCACGGGAGGCCCCATGAGGTCTCGAGCCGCTTCCAGGTAATGCCGCCGTATGAAGGCGTGAGGGTATTGATTTCATCCAGGATCTCTTCCGGGCTTTCATAGCGCATCGGGTATCCTGCCCGGGTGGATATTTCGCAGAAGACCTTCCACTCCTCCATGCATCCCTTCAATGGACTCATCGCCTGCCTTGAAAGTTGCACCCTCCTCTCAGTATTTGTAAAGGTCCCCGCTTTTTCGGCAAAGCTCAATGCCGGGAGAATGACCTGTGCATAGTGTGCTGTCTCGGTCATAAAAATATCCTGCACCACAAGAAATTCCAGTTTTTTCAGAGACCTCGCCGCATGTCTTGCGTCCGGCTCGCTGATCGCCGGGTTCTCACCCAGGATGTAGAGTCCCTTCACTTCGCCTGCTTCGGCGCCATGCACCATTTCCGTGACGGTCAGCCCCGGCTCCCTGCTGAGGCCACCTACCTCCCAGGCTTTTTCAAACTTCCGGGTGACAGCCTCATCATGCACATGCTGATAGCCGGTGTACACATTGGGTAGCGCGCCCATATCGCAGGCCCCCTGGACGTTGTTCTGCCCTCTCAGGGGATTGACGCCCGTGGAAGGAAATCCCACGTGCCCGGTAAGCATGGCCAGGTTGGCGAGCGTCTTCACATTATCCGTTCCCGTAATGTGTTGAGTAATACCCATGGCGTACAGGATCATGGCCTTCTTCGACTTTGCATACATTTCTGCGGCTTTTCTCAATAATTCTTCATCTACACCGCACAATCCGGTTACTCTCTTCGGATTATAGGCGGCGACAATTGCCTTCAATGCGTCGATGTTTTCCGTCCGCTGTGCGATAAAAGGAACATCTTCCCACCCCTCCTCCAGGATGATATGCATCATCCCATTCAAGAGGGGAACATCTGTACCCACCCGGTGCTGCAAGTGGACGGCCGCCAGTTTCGCCAGGCCTATCCTCCTCGGATCGGCCACGACGAGTCCGGCATTTTTCCGATGGACTGCTTCAATAATCCTTGCGGCTATGAGGGGATGCTGTTCCGTGGTATTGGAGCCGATAACGAAAAAGGTTTCAGCATCATCCATTTCCCGGATTGCATTGGTCATGGCACCGCTGCCGAAGGAGGCGGCAAGACCTGCCACCGTGGAGGAGTGTCAGAGACGAGCGCAATGATCAATGTTATTCGTCCTGAATGCCGCCCGTGCCATTTTCATGAACACATAATTCTCCTCGTTGGTCACCTTTGCGGAAGAGAAAAAACCGAGAGCGCCGCTTCCATACCGCTCGCCAATATCCCCCAGCTTTTTCGCGACAAGGTCGAGGGCCTCATCCCAGGTGGCCTCCCGCACGATCCCGTGCTCCCGGATGAGCGGGGTCCTTATGCGCGCCGGGTGGTTGACGAATTCGTGGGCCCTCCACCCCTTGATACACAGGGAACCCCTGCTCACCGGATGCCCACGGCTCGGTATCACCCCAACCGCTCTCCCCTCTTTTACTTCCAGATAGAAATTGCACCCACACCCGCAAAAGGGACAGACAACCAGTGTGCTGGACATCAGAGGGCCTCCTTGACATGACGGATTTCTGCATAATTAAAGACAGGTCCGTCCGTGCAGCAATAAAACTCTCCCATGGCGCAGTGACCGCATTTGCCCACTCCGCACTTCATCATCCGTTCCAGGGACACGAAAATACGGTCCAGAGGAATATTTTTCTTCAGGATCTCATTGAGAACAAAACGATACATGATTGGCGGCCCACACAGAGCACAGTACGTGGTTTCAGGATCAAGCTCCACTTTGTCAAAAAGACCGGTTACCACGCCCACATACTGGCGCCAGATTCCCTCTTCATCCGTATCAACACTCAGAAGATATCTCATATCCGTTCTATTCATCAGGCTCAGGAGTTCATACTTGAAAAGCACATCATCAGGGCTCCTCGAACCATACATCAGGAACAGGTTCCCATATTCCGCCCGGTTATCCAGCACCGTCCACAAAAGTGACCGCAGCGGGGCCAGGCCAAGGCCTCCTGCCACCAGGAGAAGGTCCTGTCCCTGCAGGAGTCTAACAGGAAAACCCGTGCCAAACGGCCCCCGCAATGCTATCAGATCCCCTTTCTGCAATCGGAACAGGGCACTGGTGACCAGGCCGGCTTTCCTTACACATATTTCTATAATGCCGGGACGCGTGGGCGGTGATGATATGGATAGGGGGGCTTCACCCACTCCAGGGACACTGACCTCAACAAACTGCCCGGGACCGTGCGAAAACAGCTCTGCGGCGTTCTCGTTCACAAACCGGAGCTGAAAAAGCCGGTGCCCTTCCATTTGAGGGAGAATCCTCTCGATCCTTGCCGGATTCGGCTGAAAGATCAAATCGACCTCTGCCGCGTTTTCTCTTGCCATTTCCACTGTCACACCCCTCCCGTTCCTGAATCAATATCTCGGTCTTGAATACCCTTCCCTTCGCAACGTAGACGTTGCTCCTCCAGGCCGTTTTCCCATTGATCTCTGCAAGAGCGACCTCCCGGTCGCGTCCATGCGTTGTCTGAATTGCGCTATTTATTGAACTGATACATGCGACGTGCCCATGGATTCCTTCGGCCTTTTTGGAATCCTGACGGTAAAGGTGCTCCCCTCACCCACTTTGCTCTCCAGGGCGATGCTCCCGCCATGGGCGTTCACAAGCGTTCGGACAATAGACAGGCCAAGCCCGGAACCTTTCACGGGGGCGTTCCTTCGGCCGTCAACCCGATAAAATTCATCAAAGATCCTCGACACATGTTCCTCGCTGATTCCGATGCCGTTGTCGCATACTTCTATCCTTATTTCCTCGCCATCCTCCAAAAGAGTGACCTTCACCCATCCCCCATCCCTGTTATACTTGATGGCGTTACTGATAAGGTTGTTAAAGACTTCCTTGAGCGCAACCTGACTTCCCTGGATGGAGGGCAAATCCTCCGGACTTTCCATAATAATTTGTATGTTCCTTTTTTTTGCAACAGGATCCAGGATCGCCACGCTTTCCTCCATGAGGTCAGCCAGATGCAACGCCTCAAAATATTCCGCCATCCTGAGCGGGTCAAATGTCGCGAGATTGAGCCATCTCCCGATCAGGTCCAGCATCTCCCGGAGCCGCTGATTTGACCGGTCTATCATCTCCGTAGCTTCTTTCGACACCTGGCCGGCCATGCCGCCGAGAATGATCTCCAGGTACTGGACAGTAGCCGCAAGGGGCGCTCTCAGCTCATGGGAAACCAGAGAGATCATATTGCGCCTGATCCTCTCCTGCGCGATCTTCAACGCTTCGCTTTCCAGAATCAAATGTCTTTTTTCCAATCCTCTGTCTACGACAGCTCGTATTTCATCCGGTGTAGACGGTTTTGTAATAAAATCATAGGTGCCCTTCTTCATGGCGTCCACGGCGGAGGCTATTGTCGCAAAACCGGTAAGCACAATCTTCACCACCGTGGGGTCCGTTTTTTCGATTTCTTCAAGGACATCCAGTCCGCTCATACCAGGCATCTTGAGGTCCACCAGGACCAAATCTGGAGAGAATGATTCCAGTGCCTCAAGCCCGGTTTCGCCGTCCTCGGCGGTCTCCACGACACACCCTTCCTTTCTGAGGGCCTGTGCGCAGGCATCGCGGATCATCTCCTCATCATCAATGACGAGCACCCGCCCACCATCGAGAAAGGGGAAAAACCCCTTTATCCTCTTTCTATCCCTCCGTTCAGCGTCCATTTCATACCTTCCCCGGGTCTCTGCCACATGCGGTGCTTGAACGCTCCGATTCAAAGCAGTTCTTCTATCTTCTTCAGCAGGTCATCCGGGGTGATGGGTTTCTGAAACAGGGCCTCGGCTTCCAGGTATTCTCCATCGGTCTCCGGGTCGAATTTCAGTCCCGTCACCTCTGTGACCGCCGTCACGATAATAACCGGAATCTCCTTGAAACGGTCATCATGCTTGATACTGGAACACAGATTGAATCCGTCATCATAGTGTTCCATCATCACATCCAGCAAAATCAGGTCCGGGAGAGCGGTTTCGAGGGCTGTCATGCCCTCTTTTGCGTCTCCCGCCGTACGCACCTCATACCCGGCTGCCATGAGGATCTTCCTGATGGCTGACGCAAAATCGGGGTCATCATCAATGATGAGTATCGTCTTCCCTTTGCTCATGCCTCACCCTCTCTCATTGAGTTCAGTGGTCTTCCGGCTGCAGAGCGGGTGGCTTCCGGGGAGACCCCGAGAAGAAGCCCTGATTGCCACGAAATGCTCTTGGAACATGAAAGGGCCATCATTGTTTTCCCTGGACGCCCGGAGCGGAAAGAAATGGAGAGAAAATGGAGAGAAAGGGAGAAAGGAGGAGGAGAAAAAAGAATCCTCAGAAGGAAGCTTCCATAATGATAAACGAGAACAGGTTCAGCATCGGACAACAGGCATTTTCAGAGGCATATCCCCGGAACGCCCTGCTCATTTTATCCCCGAAATCATAAGCTCTTTGGAAACGAGCTTCATTTGTCGATTCTGGAGAAAAAATAAGCAACCGAAAGAAGTAAAACGAAACTTTTCCCTTATTAATGCATTATTATAGAACTCGAACCAGTTGTATGTCAAGACGGAATCAGGTGCCCTTGCGTCCCGTGGGGAAAATGCCTTGACAGGAAGGGACCGGCAAAGTATAAATCTGACGAATATAAAATCCTGCCAATAAATTCTTATGAATACCAAGGAGCTGGCTATGAGCGACACGCCCGATATCAAGGTCCTTCTTATTGATGACGAACAAACCCTTCTGGAGTATCTCTCAAAACGACTCCTCAAAGAAGGCTTTACCGTAAAGGCCACTTTTTCAGGGGAAGAGGCCCTGGAAGTGGCTGCGAACAACTTCTTTGACGTGGCCGTTGTAGACCTGAAGATGCCGGGAATGGACGGTGTTGAAACACAGAAACGGCTCAAAGAAATTCAACCACTCATTCAATGTATTGTCCTTACCGGCCACGGCTCTATAGACACGGCTCTTGAAAGTGGGCAGCAGGATGCCTTTAAGTATCTCCTCAAACCCATTGATTACGAAAATCTTGTTGAAACGATAAAGGAAGCCGCCAAGAAAAAGGAAGAAGTGCAAGCCACCAAGTTCAAAGAGCAGGTGGAAGAAATTTATCGGTCGGGCATGGGAGCCAAAGGTATAAAAAAGGCAATCAAAGAGCTCCGAAAAATTTACGGGATCGAGTGATTCCACTCCAAAATATTTCTCTTGGAGCCTATAGAAACCGGGAGAAGTTTCCCAACGGCTGCCCTGTTGTAAAAAATCGAGACGTTTCTGGATATTGTTGACTTTGTCACTCATTCGCGAGAGCTTTTCCTGTTCAAAATGCCACGTTCGTGTGTGCTGATCAGGAAAAATGTTCACACTGTGTTCTTCCCCTGGAATGTTGCGAAAAGAATCGGTTGTTCCTGCTGCTTGAAGAAAAACCAGAAGGGATGGGAATCCTAATTGAAAGATGGGTAGCGCCGGGCGGAAATCTTTCATAGAAAGGCTCAAAACGGCTCTCCTGCTCGGAATGGGCGGTCGTTCCAGGAGGAGGAAGTATCGGGAAAAAGGGAGGACCGAATTTGACATCCTTCGCGCCCATGATTTCCTCCGTTCCGTCCTGCAGCATTCCCATGATATGATCTTCGTAACGGATGTCCACGGCTTTCTCGTCTCATTCAACAAAGGCGGTGAGCAGGCACTGGGATACACCCAGGAAGAAATTGTTGGACGCCTTCTCAAAGAATTTGCCCAAGATTCCCAAGAGCTGTTAAGACTTCTTGAAGATTCCCGGACACAGAGCAGTGCGGTCGGCATGGATTTTTCCTTTCTCCATAAAGAAGGATACCCTGTCTATTTCAATCTTTCACTCATCGATCTGAAAAATGCCGACGGGAAGAGCATTGGGACAGTGGGTATTTGCCACGATATTACCCGCTGGAAAAAACTTGAGGAAAACCTGATCCGGGTGGACAGGCTGGCGGAAATGGGCCGTATTGCCGCAGGAGTAGCCCATGAACTGAACAACCCCCTGGCGGTCATCAGTGAGGCAGCCGGATGGGGCGCGGTGGTAGCGAAGGACGCCAAAGGGCTCGGAAATGAAGACCGGGAAGAACTGGAAAAGGTATTCAACGATGTTATTGAGCAGACACGACGTTGCAGGAGCAGAACCAAACAGGTCCTCGGGTTTGCCAGAGATTCGGAACCAACAAAGAAAGAAATAGATATCCACGAGTTGCTCAAGGAAACAGTGGCTTTTCTGAGCCCCGAGCTGAAATATAAACAAATAGACATCCTGTATCAATTTGCCGAAGGCCAGCTCATCCTGAAATCCGATCCCAAGCAGTTGGAACAGGTCTTCGTGAACCTGCTGACAAACGCCATCTATGCGATTAAGGAAAAAGGGGAAGGAAAGGGACAAATAACCCTGCACACATCGGCCTCCGACACAGACGCTGAAATCCGGGTCTCGGATACGGGTACCGGCATGAACGAAGAGGTTCGAGCAAAAATTTTCGATCTTTTTTTTACCACCAAGCCGACCGGCAAGGGGACCGGGCTCGGGCTTCCCATCTGCCACAACATTGTGAAAAAACTCGGGGGTGAGATGACCTGTGATAGCCGTTTGGGGGAAGGCACAACCTTTACGATCCGTATTCCTTTGGCATAGCTACGCAGGAGAATTGGCTGAAGGGGGAAGGCTAAAGAAAAAAATGAAAACAATGCTGTATTTTGAGAGGGACTGAATCTTGGCTGAGATGAACTCAAAGGGAACCGCCCTGGAATCCCTTGGAAAGGGTTCCGGATCCTCTTCGCTGAAGAAAGCAAAGGTATTTCCGTTTCTGGCCACCTTCACTGCTCTTTTTGGCCTGTGGATTGTTCTCTCAGGGAAATTTGACGCCTTGCATGTGATCCTCGGCCTGCTCTCCTGCGCGCTTGTTGCATATATCTCCAGTGATCTCCTGTTCCCCGAAGGCAAACCGGAAGGTCTTTCGCTTTCCGTGTGGCGTTTTCTGAAGTATGTCCCATGGCTCCTCTATCAGATCTGGCTGGCCAATCTGCATGTTCTGTACCTGACCTTTCACCCGAGGATGATCGAGCTCATTGATCCGCAGATCATCCGTTTTCAAAGCAAATTATCGAAGGATTTATCGCTCGTCACTTTTGCCAATTCCATCACCCTGACCCCGGGGACTATTACTGTTTCCGTGTCAGTTGGTGGTGATTTCAAGGTTCATGCTATTGACAAAATATCTGCTGAAGCCCTTCCCGGAGAAATGGAAGAAAGGGTTGCAAAGGCATTCGGAGAAGAATAATGCACACCTTTTTCCTTACTGTCGGTCTTTACCTCTGCTTTTTGATGCTCTTTTCGCTCTATCGCGCTGTTTTTGGCCCGACAGTACTGGACCGCCTGATCGGAGTAAATGCCATCGGAAGCAAGACAGTGGTGTTGCTCTTGATCATCGGTGTGCTGTATGAACGCGTTGACATGTTTGTAGATATCGCCCTGGCGTATGCCATGCTCAATTTTATTGCGGTCCTTGCGGGATCACGATATTTCCAGAAACGCAAGGGGCTCTATGAAGAACCACCCTATAAATAGGTTGGGCCGTTTGCGGGTTAGTTCGTCGCGAGGAGACACATAATATGGACTTTGTTGTTGCCTTTTTGCTCTTGTTCGGGCTTGTTTTTTTTACCGGGGGCGGTGTTGGGATCCTCCGATTTCCCGATTTCTACTCACGCCTCCACCCTGCAGGCAAACTGGATACGCTGGGCTCACTCTTGATGATAGCGGGGTTGGCCCTCTACCATCTTCACCACCTGGACCTGTCGTCCATCCTGGTCAGCGCAAAGATGATCCTTATCGTCGTCTTTATTTTCCTGTCAAGCCCCACCGCAACCCATTCCATTGTTGATGCGGGCATGCGGGCCGGTCTCAGGCCATGGACAAGAAAAATTCTTGACAAAGAGGGGAAAGGCTCATGATACCGCAACTGGATATTTTTATCTTGGCACTCGTTATCGTATGCGCCGTCGGAGCTATCACGGTAAAAGATCTTCTTGGCTGCGCGATTCTTTTCGGGGCCTATAGTTTCATGATGTGTCTCCTCTGGGCTATTATGGGGTCTGTGGATGTGGCTTTCACTGAGGCGTCGGTTGGCGCCGGTGTCAGTACCGTCTTTTTTGTGGCTGCGGTATTCAGAACAACGAGGAGGACAAAAGATTGAAAAAGATCGGTTTTATTATCGTTTGTCTGAGCGGTGCGCTCCTCCTTTATGCCACGCAGGATTTCCCGCGCTGGGGGGATCCAAATTCCCCTGCCAGCACCCACGTATCACCGCGGTATATTCTGAAAACCCTGGAGGAAACCGACGTTCCGAATGCGGTGACCTCCATTCTGGCTGATTACCGTGGCTATGACACCATGTTTGAGACTACCGTCATTTTTGCGGCGGGCATGAGCTGCCTCATCCTCCTGAGGGTATTCAGGAGAAAAGAGGAAGACCGGTATTACCGGCACATTTCGACCGGTATCACCCTTCACGTGAAAGGAGAAAAGACCATCCCTGATCGTTCAAAGGAATTCGAAAGAATTGATACCATGTGGACCCCTTACGACCTGATCATCAAGACAGTCGCTCGTTTTCTCGTCCCTTTCATACAGCTTTTCGCCCTGTATGTTCTCGCGCACGGCCACGAGAGCCCGGGAGGCGGATTTCAGGGCGGCGTCATTTTCGGCGCAAGCCTTATCATTATTGCCATTGCCTTTGATTTACGGACGGCCATACGGCGATTCAAGGAAAAAATCGATGGCCTGTTTTCAGCCCTGGGCGTCTTTATTTATGCGGGTATCGGGGCTTTCTGTCTCCTCCTGGGAGGCAATTTTCTGGATTACAAGGAACTGGCGATCATATTTCCATTCGACCGGATTGAGGCACGAGCATATGGAATCCTCGGTGTTGAAATCGGGGTATTCATTGCGGTCATGGCCGTGATGGTATGCATCTACGTCAATATCGCCTCAGAAGGAAGGCACGACGAGGGGCTCTGAGATATGGAAGCGTTGATCCATCACATTGTCGCCCATTACAACTACTGGCTGTACATCATCCTGATGATGATCGGTCTCTACGCCATGATTGCGAAAAACAATCTCATTAAAAAATTGGTGGGGATGAATATTTTCCAGACAGCCATCATCCTCTTTTACGTCTCCATCGGATGTAAAAAGGGGGCTACCATTCCCATTCTGGAAGAACATGGCACGGGCATGGGTGAACACATCATCAAAGTGGCCGACTACATTAACCCCCTTCCCCATGTCCTGATGCTTACGGCGATCGTCGTCTCTGTTTCCACCTTTGGAGTTGCCCTGGCACTTGCAGTGAAGATCTACCAGCATTACCAGACCCTGGAAGAAGATGAAATCCTTATGCGCCTGAGAGAGAAATGAGTCAGCACTATCCTGTTCTGCTTGTCACGGTTCCCCTCCTCTCCGCCTTCATTATCAGCGGGCTGAGCTGGGTAAAGAAGTCGCTCTGTTTTCCAATGGCCTTTCTGGCCCTCGGCACTTCTGTATTCTGTGCCATTGGGCTCCTTTTCAGGGTCCTTGATCTGGGTCTTATTGAATACCACCTGGGAGGGTGGATGCCTCCCTGGGGTATTGCCTACCGCGTCGACCTCCTGAACGCTCTGGTCCTGGTAGCCGTTTCATCAGTGGCCTTTTTAAACCTCTTTGCCACGTACAAGACCGTTCAAAGAGACCTGCCCGAAAAGAAGGGCATCTTCTATGCCCTTTACGTCCTTTTTGTCACGGGTTTGATGGGCATTACCGTCACCGGGGATGTGTTCAATCTTTATGTTCTCCTGGAGATTGCCTCCCTCACGGCCTATGCCCTCATTGGCCTTGGCAACCCCGACAGGGCACCCCTGGCCAGTCTGAACTACGTCTTTATCGGGACCATCGGCGCCTGTTTCTATCTCCTGGGCATCGGGTACCTTTATATCATGACCGGCTCCCTCAATATGGCGGATATCGCCTCTCTTCTCCCTCCCATCTATCATTCAAAGGCCGTGCTCGTGGCATTCATATTCTGTATGGTGGGAGTCTGCATAAAAATGGCCTTTTTCCCCCTCCATGCATGGCTTCCAAACGCATATACTTTTGCTCCCGATCCGGCCAGCAGTGTCATCGCACCCCTGATGACCAAGGTCATGGTCTATGTGATGATTCGCCTGATCTTCTCAGTATTTCTGCCGGACTTCAGCTTCCACGTGCTCCATATAGACCATGCTATTGTGTGGCTGGCGTGCCTCGCCATTGTCATGGGATCGCTCCTGGCCCTTGCCCAGACAAATCTGAAAAGGATGCTCACGTACATCATTGTTTCCGAGATCGGCTACATGGTCGGCGGGGTCTGGCTTGGAAATCGACTCGGGATGAGCGGCGCGATCCTTCATATCCTCAATGATGCGATTATGACCCTGTGCCTTTTTCTCGCTGTGGGCAATATCGCCTACAAGCTTCAAAGAGTTGATTTCCAACACCTCAAGGGACTGTTTCGGAAGATGCCCGTGACCATGGCTGCGTTTGTGACCGGAGCGCTCAGTGTTATCGGCGTGCCTCCTACCTGTGGTTTTTTCAGCAAGTGGTACCTCATTTCCGGCGCCATCCACGCGGGACAGTATGGCTTCATGGGCGCCCTCCTTTTCAGCAGTCTTGTAAACGTCGTGCTTTTTTTCAGGGTCATTGAAATTGCCTACTTCGAACCTATGAATACGCACCATGGCGCTGTTTCGGGAAAAGGTGTCATGGAAGAAGCCCCGCTTTCCATGCTGGTCCCTTTGCTGATTGTAGCGGTGAGCCTGCTCGTGGTCGGCATCTATAGCGGCACTATCGTGAACCACCTGATCGTCCCTGTCCTGCCGAAAGGAATCGGTTAATGGAGGCCATTCATTCCATAAGACCATTGCTGGCCGTACTGGTATCCATCTGCGCGGTCCCACTGATCGCCTCGAGCCGCAAAGCAAACACCCGCGAAGGGTGGACCTTTGCCGCGGCAATACTCAAATTTGTCATTGTCGTGTCCATGCTTCCTGCCGTGCTCCGGGGAGCCCAATTCACTTTTACGCTCTGGGAATTTCTCCCCGGGGCATCTATAGCGTTCAAGGTCGATTCACTGGGTATGCTGTTCGGGTTGGTAGCCTCTTCTTTATGGATTATCACCAGCGCTTACTCGGTTGGTTACATGCGCGGCCTCAAAGAACACAGCCAGTCCCGGTATTTCTGCTTCTTTGCCCTGGCCCTTTCCGCAACCATCGGTGCAGCCTTTTCCGCGAACCTGCTCACCCTCTATCTCTTTTACGAGATGCTCTCCCTGGCCACCTATCCTCTGGTGACTCATCACCAGGACCAGGAGGCCAGGCGGTCAGGACGGAAGTACCTGACCTATATTCTCGGCACCTCCATCGGACTGGTCCTCCCTGCCATGCTGATCGTATACCATCTCACCGGCAGCCTGGAATTTACGGCCCAAGGCCTCCTCGCGGGCAAGGCTTCCAAGGGTCTTATAACACTGCTTCTTTTCATGCTTCTTTTTGGTTTTGCCAAGGCCGCCATCATGCCGTTTCATGCCTGGCTTCCCGCTGCCATGGTTGCCCCAACACCCGTGAGCGCATTACTCCACGCGGTCGCCGTGGTGAAAGTGGGAGTCTTCAGTATTGTGCGGATCCTAACGGGTGTCTTCGGCGTAGAGCTCCTTTCTTCGTTTCACCTTGGCACCGCTGTCTGTTACATCGCATCTTTTACCATCCTGGTTGGGTCTCTTATTGCCCTGTCTCAAGATGAATTGAAGAGACGCCTTGCCTTTTCAACCATTAGTCAACTCTCTTATATCGTGCTCGGTGTCGCCCTTCTTTCCCCGAAAGGCATGACTGGAGGGATCGTCCACATCGCCATGCATGCCTTTGGAAAAATCACCCTCTTCTTCTGCGCGGGCGCCATCTTTGTGGGCACTGGGAAAAAATATATCAGTGAAATGGTAGGGATAGGCAGGAGAATGCCGGTAACCATGGCCGCTTTTTTCGTCGGTTCCCTCAGCGTTATCGGGCTCCCGCCCACGGGCGGCTTTTTCAGCAAATGGTACCTGGTTCTCGGAACGCTCCAGGGAAATCAATGGCCGATGCTCGTCGTGTTGCTCCTGAGTTCTCTCCTGAACGCGGCCTATTTTCTGCCCGTGGTTTACAAAGCCTTTTTCTGTACGGAGGAAGAGGCTCAGTTTGAAAACAAGATGCAGGAAGGCCCCCTTTGGTGTGTCGCACCGCTCGTTTTAACGGCTGTTCTCTCTGTCTTCTTGTTCTTTTATCCTGACATCTTTTTCCGGCTTGCTAAAATGGCCATTGGGATGTAAGAGAGGCGTCTTCTTGAAAATTGATTGGTACTCCCTGACGAATTCTGCACTGGAGGTAACATGGAACAAAAAAAGGAATTCGATTTTTTTGACCGGCCTGAAACTATCAGGAAGCTCTGGATTTTGCTGTATGTTTTTTGCGGGCTTACGCTCGTACCTGACTTTTTTACCCACAGGGAGGCACACTTCGGAGTAGACGGTTTCTTCGGCTTTTACGGATTCCTCGGCTTCATTTCCTGTGTCGTCCTTATCCTGTTTTCAAAGCTGGTCGGATTGTTCCTCAAGGTAAAAGAGAACTACTATGACAAGTAATGTTCCCCCTGCAGCATTATTGATCCTGGGTGCCCTGCTCGTGCCCTTTTTCAGAGGAAAGGCGAAATCCTATTACGTGATACTCCTGCCTGCTGCCGCCTTCTTCCTTATCTTCCAACTGGAACCCGGTTCCTCGTGGCATACCCACTTTTTCGGCTTTGATCTCACCTTCCTGAGGGTCGATAAACTGAGCAAGGTCTTCGGCTACATCTTTACCTTGAACGCCTTTGCCGCCTTCATTTATGCCTTTTACCTCAAGGACAACACCCAGCACATGGCAGCCCTTTTTTATATCGGGAGTTCTCTTGGTGTTGTATTCGCAGGAGACCTGGTTTCCCTCTATTTTTTCTGGGAGGGAATGGCGGTTGCATCCACCTTCCTCATCCTGGCGAGAAAAACAGTCAAGGCACAGGCAGCGGGCATGCGTTATATCATGGTCCATGTCTTTGGAGGGTTGTGCCTCCTCGCAGGTATCGTGCTCTTTATTTCTGAAACCGGATCTATCGCCTTTAACGGCATGGGAGACAGGAATTTGGGCACCTACCTGATCCTGATCGGTTTCCTGGTGAATGCCGCGGCTCCACCCTTTTCTGCATGGCTCCCGGATGCCTACCCTGAGGCCACGGTCACCGGAGGAGTCATCCTGAGCGCTTACACCACGAAAACGGCCGTCTATACCCTGGTGCGCGGGTTTCCCGGTTGGGAAATCCTGATCTGGATCGGCTGTATCATGACCATTTACGGCATCATCTATGCCTTGTTGGAAAATGACGCGAGGAGGATCCTCGCCTATAGCATCATCAACCAGGTGGGTTTTATGATCACGGGCGTGGGAATAGGGACCATGATGTCGCTGAACGGCACGGTTGCACATGCCTTCTGCCACATCATCTATAAGGCGCTTCTGTGGATGTCCGCCGGATCGGTGCTCTATATGACGGGAAAGAGTAAGTGCACGGACCTGGGCGGCCTTTACAAGACCATGCCGTGGACCCTCATATTCGGAGCGGTTGGTGCTCTTTCTATTTCCGCTTTCCCTGCAACCAGTGGCTTTACCAGCAAGTCCCTTATCATTGATGGTGCAATCCATGAACACCTGGCATGGGCATGGCTGGTCCTCGAAATAGCATCTGCAGGTGTCTTCCTGCACGCAGGGATAAAGTTTCCTTACTTTGTCTTTTTCGCAAAGGATAAGGGTTTACGGCCAGGTGAAACCAATAAATCAATGCTCCTCGCCATGGCCTTCATGTCCTTTTTATGCATCTTCCTGGGAGTATTTCCCCGGCCCCTGTACAATATCCTGCCCTTTCCGGTCCATTACAATGCGTACACATTCGTGCATGTCATCTCCCAGCTTCAGCTTCTCATCTTTTCGGCCCTGGTATTTTTCCTCTTTCTGCCCCTTCTCAAGAGAACAGAAACCATCTCCATTGATACGGATTGGTTTTACCGGAAAGGTGGCCGCCTGGTTTATCAGATCATGGATCTGGGCCTGAACGGCATCAACAGATACTCCGACCGCATTTTTGTGAAAGGGGTTGCAGGTATCTTGGGACGTTTTGCCAGAGACGGTATTGCAAGGCTCACCCTTCTTCCCTTTGTCACGTACTGGTACCTGAAGGGTATTCGCTATAAAAGGCTTGAAATCAAGAAGGCCAGCCTTTATTACAATATTGAAAGGGGCGTCATACCGGCGGGAATCGGGGCAGGCATGGCAGCCCTATTCCTGGTCATTATTTTTCTCTTAAGTTAATATATTCACTCGGATGTGACATTTCTTCGGCAACAGGAGGGAATTGTATGGTTTCGCTGAATGATCTCAAGAAAATCTGGCTGATGGCTTCTCTCGAAGAGCCGCTGCTGGAAAAACTGCGGCCGTTGGCTCAACTCCGCCTGTTTGGCGAAAAAGCCGTACTCTTTGAAGAAGGTCAGGAAGCCGAAACCTTGTACATGCTCCTGACCGGCAAGGTGCTTTTGGAACTAAAGGCATCTGACACCATTATGATCTCTCTTGAAGCAATGAAACCGGGTGACCCTTTTGGCTGGTCGGCGATTGTGCCAGGCTCATTATACACGGCCAATGCAACGTGCTCCGAGCCTTGTGAATTAATTACCATACCGGGGAAAGAATTGCGGAAAATCATGGACGAAAACCATCTGCTTGGTTACCGGATTATGGAGGGTATTTCAAAAATTCTCCAAACACGGCTCTTGACGAGAACAGACCAATTCCTCAAGACCTTTCAGCAACTTCCTGACATGGCAAAATTATTTCACAAGGAATGACACTCAGGGCGGCCCGGCAGATTCCCTCAATCAGGCAGCATGTCATAGAAATAGCGCATGGTATCGGACCGCGTGACAATACCGATTAAATCCCCGTTTTCTACGACCGGGAGGCGGCCGATATCGTGCTTGATCATTATGCGGGCGGCTTGAAGCACACTGCTTTCCGGTGGGATATCAAAGACTTTTCCTGACATGAATGCCTTGGCAGGGGCCTTCAGTTGTGACGCCTTCTTCACCTTCCTGAAATCTCTCCGGGAGATAATCCCGGCGATCTTCTTTCCCTCCACCACCGGCACTCCCGTATACCCGGTTTTCCGCAAAATGGCTGCCACCTCTTCCATCGGCGTTTCCAGTGAAACCGTCATGACCGGGAAGGACATGAGATCACCGATCCGGACTGAAGACTGCTGATTGCCTTTGATCAGTTCAACAATCCATTCTTCCACCGCATCCGGATTGACCTTCCTGAGCAACGCCGATCCCGCACCAGGGTGACCGCCTCCTCCCATACTTCGCATGATCATCCCCATATTCAGTCCTGCAACTTCACTCCTGCCGATGACCATGGTGCGGGCCTTGCCACGATCGGTAAAAATCCCGAACGCGGCATCCACGTTGACGATATCCTGGTACATGTCCACCACCACCGCAAGCCCCGGGGTATGCCCTTCAATGGGGACCTTGTTGATACTGATATGATAGCCGTTCAGCTTTGTTCTCCTGGAGTGCTGCAGCATTTCAAAGAGGATCTGTTTCTGCTTGAGGCCATATGCCGGCCGCAGGAAATTCTTCAGAACATTGAGATCAGCCTGCTGTTCCAGGAGATATGCTGCCGCTCTGGCATCCTTTGCAGTGGTGTTGGAAAAAGTCAAATTACCGGTATCTTCGTAAATGCCTGCCAGGAAAAGAGTTGCCTGGATGGGAGATATCCTGGCTTCCCCCTTCTCCATCTCCGCCACAAGCAGCGTGGTGGCGGATCCAACATTTTCCTGATACAGCACGGTCGCCTGAATATCATCGCTCCGGTGCTCATGATGATCCCAGACATGGATCTCCACACCTGGTCTTGCAAGAAGATCACTTATTCCTTCCACCCTGGCGCGTTGTGCCGTATCTACGACAACCAGCCTTGTCACCTTTTCCAGGTCAATAGCGCCCAAATCTAACAATGGAAAAAGGTCTTTATGAATGGACAGGAACGCACGTACATTCGGGTTGAGGGTCTTCGGCACGATGGGTGTGGCGTGGGGATAAATGATGGAAGCTGCCACAAGGGATGACAGCGCATCGAAATCGGCGTTCTTGTGGGTGACTATTATTTCCATGGCTCCTCTTTTTTCCCCTTCCCTTTGAGCCTCCATAGCAATCATGAATTCACCCAAATCAAGGAGCCGGAGAGAATTTCCAGGTGGAATAATTTCTTCTCATTCACCTGTATCCGCGAAAAGGGCATTCACTCTCTTTTCAAGTGCATCCCTGATCTCACGCATAAAGGCAATCCCTTTTCCCGCAGGATCGGGGATATCCCACTCCTCCGCCCTGACGCCGGGGAACAGGGGGCAGGCGTCTTCACAACCCATGGATACCATCAATGCAGGATCAAAAACTCCCTGGATTGCCTCCAATGATGTGGGCTTCCGGTAGGCCATATCAATACCCTTTTCGCTCATGGCCTTGATCATGTCCGCATTGATTTCTGCTGCCGGTGCACTCCCCGCACTTTCAACATCAAGTCGATCCCCGAAATAGAATTGCGCAAAACCACTCGCCATCTGGCTTCGGCAGGCATTTTCCCTGCAGACGAAGAGGACCTGTTTTCTCCTCAGTTCCGGTTCGATAAGCTCGGCCGCTTTTTCCCTTGCATCGGCAAACGCGGTAGGATGGTGATCTATATCTCCCACGTGCTCTATCATTCTATATCCCAGGGTTCCCTCAAAATGAGCACCGACCGCGTCGAAAAAATACTTGGCTGTCATCTGCGTTCCTTCAAAAAGGTTTTTCCCTTTTGTGGCGCCTACCGCCAGCAGGAAGCCTTTACGCCACTTGCGTCCCGGATCAGTGAGTTTATGGGTATATTTCCTGGCCCACAGGGCCTGGGACCGGTCGATCAGGGCCTTCAACTGGGCCGTAGGGCCGTAGAAAAACATGGGGGTTGCCATGACGATGAGGTCGGCTTTCCAGAGCAGGTGATATACCTCCTGCATATCATCTTCCAACGGGCAAAACCCCTTCCGGTCACAAGTCCCACATTCCTGGCACGGATCGATATGCATTCGCGCCACATCCAGTTGCCGGGTGTGGGCACCCCGTTTCGCCGCCTCTTCGAGGAAGGTAGAAAGCAGAGATGCAGTGTTTCCCTTTTTTCGTGGACTTCCCTGTAATCCGAGAACAAACATCCGTCATGCTCCTTTTAAAAAGATGATTTTCTTCTTTCCGGGACATACACATGCGGAATCTTGTCCTCGTTCCACTCCTTTGAAACATAAAGATTGCAGTAGCAACTGCCATACTCCTTCACATCGGCCTCCCGATACACGCACGGACAGATAATATCCTTATCTTTTTCACGATCACCCGATGCCAGCCGGCAGGGGCAGGCCATGTATCCATACCGTTCTTTATTCACAAGGAGGGCTTCCAGGAGTTGAATGACGCGTTCCTTGTCCTTGTTGAAATAGTAGCCTTTTGGCTCCTGGATCTTTTTGAATGTCTCAAAAAGCAGTTCAACGTTGTTAGTAAGCCCGAGCGCCTCCCTGAGCTCGTCCTCTTTGTATCCCACAATGACTTTATCCCCGATAATGATGGTTGGAAACGAACAATTCGGGTTCCATTTTCTCACCTCTTCCAGGATGGCCGCCCGCTCTTCTCCTTCCAGCAAATCCACGTCCGTAAATTCATATTTCACCATGCAGTCATTCAAGAACCGTTTCGTGGCCTTGCAATGGCCGCAGGTGCTCAGCGAATACATTTTAACCGATTTTTCCATGTCCCTCTCCCTTCTGTTCGTGCTGCGCATCACTCTCTCCCCTGAGTTGTTAGGAATAGACTGAAAGATTCATTTTGGCCATTGGTATTTGTCTCGAATTTCGGATTTCTTAACATCCCTCGTCTTCAACAACCACGGCCCCGGAGGGTTCTTCAGATGCAGCCGGTTTTGGAGGGGCCTTTTGAACTGCTTCTGTTTTTGGTTTCTCTTTGACAGCCGCAGCCGTCTTTTTCGCCGCAATTCGGTCAGGGTTGACAATGGCCAGGACAAGGCCAAGGGCCACAAGAAGCGCGGCCGCCCATTGTTTCGCTTTTCTTGAACCGACAGGCAGGGTCTCCGGGTCGCCCAGCTTGTTTTCCACCTTTTCCACCAGCCAGTATACACCCACGGCCATGAGGCCTACCAGGAGGGCTATAACACCTGAGTTGATCTTCAGCACATCCGACAGACGCACTGCCCCCATGCTTCCCGAAGAGTAAAATGGTTCAATGAGCGGGAACAGCTCTGCAAAAATAATCGATCCCAGGATCATCCCCACGATAAATAGCAATCCGTCCAGTTTCCCCGAAACTGTTGACACGACCGATGTGGTCGGTCAGTAACCGCCGATCACAAAGCCTATCCCGAGAACGAATCCCCCGACTATCTGGGGCCAGATATAAGTCGGCAGGAGGTATACTTTCGAAAGATCGATCCACCCGAATACCGAAAAGAAAAGCAGTCCCAGTATACATACCACGATGGCCGTAAACATGACCTTCAGCACCGCGAAGTCCCTGAGGTAAAAAATGCCTACCAGCTTCCTCGCGTTTCCAAAGCCGGCCCTTTCCAGGAGAAAGCCGAAGAGAACGCCGGTCAATCCGGCAAGCTGGAGGCTGTACGCGAAATCAAACCATCCGAACTTGTAAAGCGGTCCCATCACAGCCACTCCTTTCTCAGGAAATACGCTGTCGCGTATGCTCCCGCAAAGATGCAGAACATGAAGACCCAACTCCCAAAGGCCAGCTCCGAGGCCCCGGTCAGGGCCTGTCCGCTGGTACAGCCGCGGGCAAGCCTGGCCGCAAATCCCGAAAGGATCCCTCCAAACAGGGCGAGCCAGAGACGCGCGCTCACCCTTATGTTCGGGCCGCGGATAACCTCTCCTTTGACCCGGTTGGAGATGAAGGCGGAGAACAGACCTCCCAGACCTGCTCCCATGGTAAGAAAAACCAGCCACGCCATGAGTGGTGATCTTCCACCCGCCAGATATTTTGCATAATATGTGTTTGCAGCCGCATGTCCAGGGGCTACCAGGTTTACACCGGCCGTGGCGATCCTTGCGAAGGAAGAGGATGAACCAAGCCCTCTTCCCATGGTGTAAAAGCTGAACAGCAGGACCAGTCCCAGCAATGCACCAATGAGATACGGATTAGCATAACGAATCTTCATAGCATCACTCCCTTTCCTTTATGTTTTTGAAGCACAAACCCAACCATGCCAACACTCAAGTATCGGGATGCTTCATTTTCTCCAAGGCCTGTTCTGCCATTTGTTTTACAGAACATTGAACCAGTGTGCCATCAAGGTACGTTGTAAATGGACTTTCATCATCACTGAGGCGTAAAACCGGTTCTCGTGCTTCCCCACAACACAGCAACCCCATGATCCGGGCTGCAAGTCCCCGCTTTGCGGGGTCGGGCGAGGCCAGGAACGGCATTATGTGAGGAACTGCATCCAGGGCAAGCTCCGGCCTTGCCTGCGCGAGTCGAGCAATTCCCCAGAGGACTCCGCGCTGCATCAGCCCGTGCTCCTGAAAATTGCCGTCCTCCTGGATGTACGATAGTAGGATATTTGCGTACTCTGTTGCAAGACCTTTGTGGCATGCCAGAATCTCGCCCAGGGCCTCAGCAGACCCCCAACCGATGCCTCCGGACTCATCATTCAGGTTCCACATGAGCCGACGCAGGATGACCCGCGCTGATTCCATATCCTTTTCCGCAAGGTCCGCGACAACGATCCCCATCGTCGTAACGGCGTGCCATCTCACCTGGTCATTTGTATGATAAAGGAAAGAAAAAAGGGGGTTGATGACTTTCCTGGGAGGGACGTCCCTGAGCTCCTGGAGCGACGCAGGAAAATCGGAGGATTCAAGGAGTTTCTTGACCCGTTGTTTGAGGTTGCGGCCCTTCAACTCCTGCATGCCCACCATAACCTTTATTTCACGCGTCTTCTGAGAATGAAATACAATCCTGCGGACAGAAACTCATGACCTCGTAAATCTTTTCTTCGGGGTATTCCTCTATATCTTGAATCTCGATAAAGCCGGTTTCCGTGTTTCGTACAAAAACAGCGGGGCACAATGCAAGGCATGTTTCACAATCAGAACACTCGCTGAGGTCAATGGCCGGTACCTTTTTCATTCGTGCCTTCCGCCCTTTTCCGCTTCCACGCCAAATACTCGGCATAGCTGAACCCGCTGCCCAGCTCGGAAAGGCCATTCCCATGACCGCACTTTCTACAAACTCGGCAACGGGTTTCACCGCATCTCTGGCATTCAAAACAATCAGGGCA